>JAYSVF010000009.1:0-33577 GCA_043718695.1 Acidimicrobiia bacterium
CGTCCGAAAAGTGCCATGAACAACTCTAGAAGTTTATGGCTCCCTATGTTGCTGATGCCCCACCCTTCCTGAGGACTCACGCATTCCGAAATCCCACAATCACAAACAACTATCCGGAGAACCTCATCCAAGAAACTCCTCGAATAAACACGGCCATCAAGCGCAAAATCAACGCGCCAAATCACCGGGCGAAATCAGCACGCGAAAATCAGCACGCGAAATCAGGACAGATGTTGGTCACCCAGGGCGAGGTGAAGCTGAGATCTGCGGGTAATGCCAAGTTTGCGAAATGCACTCGTGAGGTGAGATTCAACCGTCTTCACCGACATGAACGATTGGCTCGCAATTTCCTTGTTCGAAGCTCCCGCTGCCGCCCTGCTGGCCACGTGCAGTTCTGAAGGAGAGAGTTGGTCACGAGCTATGGGCGGGCGCCCAATCCTGCCGATTTCACGTTCCGCCGTTGTGCTCCACGCCACGGCCCCAAGCTGAACGAATCGCTTATGAGCGGTCTCGAAAGCCTCGGTTGAGCGCTTTCGCAATCCATCTCGACGAAGAAACCGACCCGCAGCAAGCTCGGCTCTGGCAGCCCAGAATGGTCGGCCGCCATCGACCCATAGCGAGGAAAGTTCTCGAAGGAGGCCGTCGGCCTCCGGTGATCTCTCCTGGTTTCCCGCCAAAAATGCTCTGCCCCAAAGCCGAGCTGCAACCAAGTCAGGTCGATCCTTCGAGGGCTCCACAATCAACTTCGCCGTAAACAAGTCGAAGGCTTTTTGATCATTAAGGTTCGAGGCCGCTTCAATGGCATCAAGGAGTCCTGGGTGCATAGCGGGCTCCCCAAAACCACTGGCCTGCAAACGTGGTTCCCATTCCAGTGCCAAACCCAATGCCTCAAGGCTTTGCCCGTTGGCCGCTAGCAACGCAATCCGGGTATCAGCGGTTTCCATTCTTGCAAGCCCGAACCCCACGAAGGCGAACACCAGCTCCGACATATCGAGCATCTCAGCAACACCGTTGAAGTCCCCGGAATGAATCAGATATCGCGCCCGGGCAAGACCGGCGAAAGCCTTTGTTAGGTCATTGTCAAACTCCGCGATCCCGTCAACGAGCTGGGTGAGGAATTTCGCCTCCACGAGGTTTCCCCTTTCGCAGTGGACCCTCACCTCGGCATGTACGGCCATACAAAGCGATGTCGTCCCGCCGAGCGACGAGGTAACCCGGCGACGACGAACGAACGATTCCACCGATCGAGGATCGTTGCACCAGGCCAACAAAAATGGTGCCCATTGGTACGGAGGGCCTTGAATACTCGCTGGTGACCCCAAATCCTCCAGTGCCATCGCTTCGTCGAGATCGACAAAATCTGCTCCATCACCCTTGAACATCCGCGCCGCCACATGCACCGCTAGTGCTTCGGCGTACACCTGCCCTCCGAAAGGACGAGCCGCTGCCACCGAACGAGCAGTCAAGGAAGCGGCTCGTATCGAAGAACCAACATTCATTTCAAGGATCGCGAGATGCATGGCTGCCTCCGCGACGAATGCCGGTAATTGATTCGGCCGTTCCAGCACCGATTCAAACAAGGCCATGCCTTTGTCTAGCGATTGGGTCCAAGCCATGACCCCAGCGAGGTCGAGTTCTACTCGGGTTCGTTGTTGCCCCGGCTCTAACGCCTCGACGAGTCTTTCGAGACGCAAGACCGAGGCAGAGTCCTGATCGAGTCGAAATTCCAGCGTTGCAAGCCATCGTTGAGCCTCGACATAGGTTGTCGAGTGTTGAGCTGCACGGTCATAGCGAAGATCATGGGCTTCGACGGCCCGATAGGCCAGCTGCAGGGCCAACGCGAGTGAGCCTCTTTTCGCGGCAAGTTTTGATGCGTCGAATATCTCTGCGCGCTTCGTACTATCGAATCCAACATCGGAGAGACTTAGGTGCCGACCCCGCTCAACAGGATCGGTCACTGTTGTGGCGATTCGTGCGTGGATATCGTTGCGAGTCTTCGAGTCCAACATCGAAGCAACCGCGTCGCCCATCAGGGGATGGTCGAATTCGACTCTCCCTTCTTGCAGTGTCACGTAGCCAAGTTCAAGGACGGCGGTGAGGGCGTTGTGCACTTGCGTGGCGTCAAACACTTGATGCAGGCTCGCAACGGTTGCGACTCGCATTTGCGCTGCGGCGAAGAGCACCTGGGTTTGTTCACGAGTGAGTTCGGCTGCCGCTGGCGTAAGCGGGTTTCCATCGAACCCCATGTCATCAAGACGGAATGCCATAGCGGTCCCACGCTTGGCGGCACGACCAATCTCTCGCGCCCGAAGCGGGTTCCCCCGGGCAAATGGCGCGAGAAGAATCGGCATTGAGGGAGACATCTCCGCTTCACGGCCAATGATCTTTGCTAGATCCGAGTCTTCCATCGACTCGAGCATCACCTGGATGCAGTTGGAGTGGGACTGCAAGATGTCAACCAACAGTGAATGTTGACTCGTGCGAAATGCTGCGATGACCGTACCGTTTTGGAGCACACGGCGAAGGGCGAAGGCGATCGTCTCAGCCGACTGGTGATCAATCCATTGGGCATCATCAAGAACAAAAACCACCGATGACCGTTCGGTCCACAGGGAAAGCAACTGAGTGAAAGCCGCCCGAACCCCGTAAGGATCTTCAATTCGACCGCCAGCCACAACCTCGCGGAGCACCAATCGGTGTTTTGGATCGAGAGCGGCAAGCAGTTGTGGGTCGGCCCGAGCCACTAGTTCTCCCAAAGCACTGAAGGCAATGGATGACTCGATCTCGATCGGTTCCAAGCGCAGTACTTCGCGGCCTCGCCGCTCAGCTTCCTGGCATACCCAATTGATTAGGGTCGTTTTTCCGCTTCCAGGAGCGCCCGAGATCAAGGCCCAGCTTTCCTCTACGAACAACCCGCGCAACATCGACCGTTCCGTTTCGCGCCCCGCAATTTTCCCAGTCACCATCCGAACAATAGGGAATTCCCCGATGCCGCGTCGTGGAGATTCCCACAAGCTAGTTGTACCTCGGGTTTAGACACGGCAACTTGGACCCAGGTACAACTCCCTTCGACGGAAACGTAGGTATCCACATGTTTGAATTTTTGTCTCTTTACGAACCAGTAATCCGGTCAGTTCAAAAAGAGCTGAGGGCCGAATTTCACCTCTTGGAGCGGTGTGGGGCCTTCTCTGAGGATGCTCCTCCCTCACACAAGCATCGTTCGAAACTGATTCATTTCATTCATCGGTCCCTGGATTGGTTTAGTGGGAAGGCTCCAACTCCAACCGCAACAACCGTTCACTCCGTTCCGCATCGTTAGGCGGCCCGCTCCACCAAAAGGTCACCCGCTCTGAGTCACGGAGAACGGCAGACTCGCGGTCGCGGTTCGCACACAAGGCAACTGGTGACACACAAGGCCACAAGGGTAGGGAAAACCCTGATGCCAAGTTTGTTCGGTTCAGAAAGAATGCAGTTTGACGAAAATCCACGACGGGAGATTCACCATGCGTTCAATTGGAACCATTCACCTACCTACCTCCGCTAGGCCCGGCGAATCTGTCGCCCTCTCGGTGTCAGATCAAAACGGCGTGGCCTTTACCCACGATGACCCCGAAGAAGTCGACATCAACGGGCAAGTCGGAGCCAATCAACACGTACAGTTTGCCTACCCTGGCCACTATTCGATCCTCGTTCGCTTGCGAGATCGCCAAGGATTGCTTCTCGACTCGGCAACGGCAACGATCAGTGTTAGTGGCCAAGCGGTTGTGTTTGAAGGCGAAGGAGGGCTGTCCCTCCCCATACTCAACGTTGTTCCTTCGATGGTACGTCCCTACGAGTTCCGGTTTGTTCTAGGGGAACTGCTTTCGGCGTTTCATCCACAATACGTTTCGCAAACCGCAGTGTTCCCTCAAGACCGGTCCTACACGTGGCGGGTGAATGCCGAACCGGCGATCACCACAAAGACTCCGTTTGTTGACATCGATTGTCTGTGGCGAATAGACCATGGCCGTCAGCACTCGACCATCGACGTGTCGGTCCATATTTTGCCGGGGCACGTGACCGCAAGAAAAACCCTCAGCCTGAGTTCATTGCCATTTTCCAATCGAAGCCGAGGGGTTAGTTCTCCCCTTGTTCGAAGCGACGAACAAGCCATCATCGGCGACAGTGTGATGACCTGTGTGCTGCAACTTCACAACGTAACCGAGGAAGCACTTACTCTGACGGGGCGATCCATTACCTGCCTAACCCACGATCCAAGCGGTGACGCTTTGGACGTTCCCGGTGCAGAAGTTCTTTTCGAAAGCCCTCTCGCTGTACCTGCCGGGGCATCGGTGTCGGTGATTTCGGTCTTGCGGACGGGCTCTGATGTCGTACGAAACAGCGAAGCCGTGGTGTTGAGGTTTCGTGGCGAATCCGCAGGGCTTGAGGTTCAAGCAAATGCAACCTTTGATCTCCGCTTGCACCCTGGAGGTATTCCACTCCGCGATCCCATTGCCGAGCCAAGCAGTTGGCCGTGGGATGTCCTACGCACTGCGCTGCGCGAAGTGAATCAAACGGAGGGCCAACACACTCCTGAATTCTCAATTGACAAACACACCGCAACGATCATTGCCACGTTTGGTTCACGACCAGAAACTGAAGATCTGCTTCGGATCGGCGAACAATCCGCAGCAGCCATTCGTGGCAGATTCGAAGATGGTCAACGGGTAGCTATCGAAGCCTTAACCAAAAGCAGAACTCGCGGCGGATCAGCACCTGGTTTCATTTGCGAACAGGAACGAACCGAGCTTCCAGACATGGGTTCCGTTGTCGAAGGCGGCTTTTGCGATCCGGACAACATTTCCGATGAGCAGTGGCAAGAAGCGATCAGCAAGAAACTTGCGCCGGGGCTTTCGAACATCTGTGCAAAGGTGACGCGCCCCACTCGATGGCTCAACGCGAGAATGGGTGACATCGTCCTTTCGCCAAACGACGGCCTTGAATTAGTTGGCGCACTACTCGCCTCCCTAACTCCCCCACAGAAATACTCCCATTCGGGCATAATGACGAAGAACTATTCCGAGGTGACCCATTCGACCGTTAGCCAAGAATGGATCACAAGCAAAGTCAAGTGGATCGATGTTCCAGGGTTTTCCGGAGGGCCAACTCGCCGAGTTCCAATCCTCACCGATGGTGTTGACCCTGAATCGCTTCGGCATTTGTGGCCCGGTGCACTTACACAATCGGTCGGCAACGCGATCGCCGGTGAAAAATGGATCGCGCCAAGGGACCCTAACCATCCTTTAGCCCCTGGCGATCCACCGGTCACTTACTCAATCGCCTCGTTTGCACAAGCAAGCGCCGGTCTTGCTGGGAAGGCCAACAAACCAGTCACAACAGGTGGGGGCACGAGCACCTCTGCTGCAAGATTCGGAACCACCTACACCCCAGCGGCCATTGTGAAGCCGCCGGCGTACGCTGAAGTGAGCGACCTATCTTTGCGCACTCGCTTGCACAGGCTCTCAGCGGAGATCGCTAAGCACGCAGCGCATGTTGACGAAACGGGGCAAGCCTTCAATTTCGACGGGCTCAAGGTCGCAGGGTCTGGGAGCCACTACCGGCTTTTCTGTTTTACCGATCCGACCATAAGCATTACGCAAACAGCGACACCCGGGCACGGCTGGGCAACAGAAACATTTCCTTCTGTTTGTTCGGTGCTTCTTTGGCGGGGGATGCGCAAACTTAACTATTTCATGGGACCCAACGACGGCCTGACTGCCTATAGCCAAAACGACCGAACCAATGCAGCACAGAGAGTTTTCAGCTTTATTTACGACATGCTCTTTCAGCTTGCCGGCGATTTCGGGGAGGCACTTACTGACATCTCCGATGATTGGGCTAACCAGTTCACAAATGCGTTCGCGTCGGATGCCTCTAACGGAACAGACAGTGACGCATGGAAACAACCTGGGTCATCGATGGGAGTTTCGCCAGACAACATTTCCGGATGGGCCGGACCTGATGACGGAGGACTTTTTGGTCATCTCGAACAAGCCGAATTTCGTGGTGCGCGCAGTGAGCATTATCGGCTCAGCACGTGGCAGTCATTTACGAACACCGGCGTTATTTCCGGAAAAATAGTGCGAGCGGGCGGCACCGCGATCCCTGGTGTTCGGGTACAGATCACTGATCGACTCTTTGGAATCTCCAACAGCCTCGGTGATTACACGATTCATGATGTTCCCTACGGAACGCCTGGAACGGGCTATACCCTGACCACATCGTTGACGATCGAACACCAGTGCTTCTTTGGTTCGGCCGATGTCATGGTTCAAAGCCCGACTACCGATGCCAACATCACGATGGAGGCGCCTTCGTTGAATCGGTTGGTCACCCTGGTTGCCAAAGTCAAAGGCAACGATTCAGAATGGGCCGCAACCGACGAAAAGTTCGAGGGGACTAAGTCCTTTGTTCGAAGCCTGACTTCCAACGAATTCCAAACGACGGTCACACCCCAAGATGGTTTTAAATTCGCCTGGGGAGGCGAAATTCGGGTCGAGTACACGGCAGTGCTCTTCGTTTTAGGTGATGGGTCTGTTCAAGTGCGCGTGTATGGCCTGTTCTTTGAAGGAACCACTGAATATACAGGCGACCTCGATGGCTTCGGTGTTTCCCACGCAGCGACCGTCGCACCTGGAGAGTCGGGCGAGTTAGAGCTTTCTCTGTCCAACCTAGAAGAGGGGTCGGCAGACGACAAAGCTACGTTGACGGTTCGAATTCTCAATCAGGCGCTTGGATCGTAGGAGCAACAACGGAACTCTCCCACTGTGCGGAACGGCGCTGGGCGCATCGAGAAGCCCCAGTAGCCTGGAGCGATGGGGAAAATTCACGAAAAGGTTTTGGAAGGCCGAACGATGTCGTTCGAGTTCTTCCCACCAAAGACCGATGAAGCGCAGCGAGTCTTGATCGATACCCTCCGAGATCTCGAACAACTCAAGCCTTCATTCGTATCGGTTACCTATGGGGCTGGTGGAACCACGCGTGATCGCACCCACGACCTCATCGTTGGCCTAATGCGTACTACCCACATGGCTCCTATGGCCCATCTCACCTGCGCTGGCCATACCCGTCTCGATCTAGCCGAGATTTTGGTTCGTTACGCTCGCGCTGGATTGAAGAATTTGCTCGCCCTCGGCGGTGATCCACCGAAGGAACTAGGTGTGCCCGAAGGCGACCTTCGCTACGCCGAACAACTTGTCGAATTAGCGCACGCCATTGGCGACTTCTCCATTGGCATTGCCGCTCACCCCGAAGGTCACCCTGCCTCACCAGATCTTGCAACTGATCGCAAGCATCTCGCTCGCAAACTTGCCCTGGCTGATTTTGCTGTGACCCAATTCTTCTTCGACGTTGACCACTATCTCTCGATGGTGAACGAGTTGTCTGATCTTGGCGTCGATAAGCCCGTCATCCCCGGAGTCATGCCAATCATCAACGTTGCCGGCATTGCCAAAATGAGTCAAATGTCGGGGGCGACAATGCCTGCACGCTTAATGGTTCGCTTAGAGAAAGCAGAACGCCTGGGCGGTCAAGCGGAGGTCTACAAAGTTGGCGTTGAAGCCGCTACAGAACTCTCTCAAGAACTGCTCGATGCCGGTGCGCCTGGTTTGCACTTTTACACAATGAACCGTTCCGGCGCCACGCTTGAGATCTTCAAAAATCTCGCAACTGAAGATCTCATCGTCGTTTAAACGCGATCTGTCTGGAGCTATCCGGATCGCTCCTAACCCGCAGAGCTGAACCATTCACGAGGATGGGAGTCCGCCCTTAGACTTTGGGGGTGCGCGACAATGAACGTAGAGCCGAACTAACCGCGCAGGCGTCGCTCTGGGTGTTTGAAAATGGGTTGCATGGGTTAGCGCTTCGACCCCTGGCTAAAGCACTCGGTACAAGTGACCGTATGTTGCTGTACTACTTTTCCTCCAAAGACGACCTTCTTGAATCCATCGTTTCTGGGATCTCCGCAGCGATGATCGCCGAACTACCAGCGGCCGATGCAAAAACTCCAACCGTACTTCGGTGGCTCACGGCTGTGTGGGGGCGTTTTACGGAGCCTTCACTTCGTCCAGCACTCAATCTGTTGTTCGAACTTGATGCAATGGCACTCAGAGGAGACCCGGCAGCGGTGAAAGCAGCACGCGGAATCACTGAAGCTTGGACGTCAAATGTGGCGAAAGCTTTGGCGCAGTATGGCGTTCCAACCGCTAAGCGCGCTTCCCTAGCAGAGCTAGCTTCTTCGGCCTTCGTCGGCCTGCTGCTCAATCACTTTCTTCGCGAACGCGCGATTGCTCCAAAGACCGCACTCGCCGACCTCGCTCGACTCATCGAAGCAAGTTGTCTACCCTGATCAGCAAAACTGACCAGAACAAAAGAGGTGTTGTTTCCGGCATGGAATCACCCACGACCGCAGAGAGACCAGCCACTTAAGCATGTTTTCTTGAACCCTTGCCTTTCACTGCAAGCGCTGCCTCGCCTAACCCATTGAGAATCAGATTCAACCCGAATTCGAATTCATCGCCGAAGGAGTATCCCGGTTTCATGATGTGCTCAACGGTGAGTTCCACTAAGTGCGAATAGTCGTCAGCATCTAGGAGCGGCATCATGAGATCGAGGAGTTCCCCCAGGTCGTCACCATCGGTGAATGGCAGGTTGACCTCTTGCAACACGAAGCCATACACATAGCTATCGATAAGGGCATAGGCGTGCGCAGTCATAGCAACCGATAACCCTCCACCTCGAAGACATCCAAGCACCGCATCATGATGACGCAACACTGCTGGCCCAGGTGCAGTTCGAGACTCCATGATGCCAATCGCCCAGGGATGACGAGTAAGTACCTCGCGCACCGAGGCGGAGCGCAGCAGTATTTCCGCTTTCCAATCACCGTTCCCGCTGCGGGGAAGTTGAATTTCGGAAAAGACGGCGTCGACCATTCCGTCGAGCACCGCTTCCTTGTTGGCCACGTGATGGTAGAGCGACATTGCTTCGACCCCGAGTACACCGGCGAGCTTTCGCATAGTAAGCGCACTTAGCCCTTCTGCGTCGGCCAGTTTGATCGCAGCACTAATCGCACGATCCTTGTTCACCAATGTTCTCTTGATGAGCTTGACCGGTGTGGCGGATTTGGCGGATTTGGTGGGTTGTTGTTTCACCGCTTTGGACACTGTGTCTTCCTTCACTATGCATTCGGCCAACTTTCGGTTGACAACCTTACAGCGTACGAATAGCTTGTTACCAATCCCCTTACGACGTAAGGCAAACGTTCAGGAAACCCCATGCACATGCAAGCAATTGTTCAACGGCGCTACGGCACACCAGATGAACTGCAAATCGAATCCATCGCCCGACCAACATGCGGGCCCGATGAGGTGTTGGTCAACGTACGGGCGGCGGGCGTTGACCGAGGAACTTGGCACCTCATGCGCGGCGAGCCCTACCTACTACGGCTCGGTTTCGGGTTTCGTGGACCGAAAAACCCCGTGCCAGGCTTAGATCTCGCTGGTGTAGTGGTGGCCACTGGAAGCAACACCAGCAGATTTCGCCTTGGCGATGAGGTGTTCGGCACCGGCAAAGGATCGTTTGCGGAGTTTGCGGTTGCGAAGGAAATCAAGCTTGCGCTCAAACCCTCCTCACTTACGTTTGGACAAGCCGCAGCGGTACCCGTTTCAGGTCAAACCGCTCTACAAGGATTGACTGAGGTTGGGCAGTTACAGGCAGGACAAAAGGTGCTGATTACTGGTGCTTCAGGCGGGGTTGGAACCTTTGCGGTTCAAATCGCCAAAGCGCTAGGGGCCGAAGTCACCGGAGTTTGCAGTGCCGCCAAAACGGATCTGGTTCGTTCCCTTGGCGCCGACCACACCATTGACTACACGAAGGACGACTTCGCAGCCGCAGGGCAACACTACGACCTGATACTTGATCTATCGGGGAATTCCACACTCCGAAGATTACGAAGCACGCTTACTACTCGTGGAACTGCAGTCATTGCCGGAGGGGAAGAAGGCGGACGGTGGCTTGGTGGCAATGATCGCCAACTACGGGCACACTTGTTTTCTCCCTTCGTGAAGCAACGCCTCACAAGCCTCATCGGAAAAGAGCATTACGCGATTCTGGAGCGGCTCACCACCCTGATCGAAAACGGTCAGGTCACACCCTCGATTGAGCGCACCTACCCACTCAACGAGGCACCCACAGCGCTGCGCCATCTCGAAAGCGGCAAGGCCCGAGGCAAACTCGTCATCACGCTCTCACCCACTTCCAACGGTCACAAAGCCAGCCCAACATCAGAAGGCAACCAATGAGTATTCAAGCCTGCAACCTCACCAAAACCTACGGAAACAAGACCGTCGTAAATGATCTGTCCTTTACTGTCACTCCCGGGCAGGTCACCGGTTTTCTCGGCCCCAACGGGGCGGGTAAATCGACAACCATGCGCCTGATTCTCGGCCTGGACATCGCTAACTCGGGCACCGCTACTATTAATGGTAAGTGCATCAACGAATTTGCTGCGCCGATGCGTGAGGTTGGTGTGCTTCTCGATGCCGGCTATCTCCATCCAACCCGTACCGCACACAACCATCTCTGGGCCCTGGCCGCTTCCAATGGAATTGCTCGGAAGCGGGTCGACGATGTGTTGGAGCTTGTTGGGCTCGGCGAAGTTTCGCGTCAACGAGTCGGAACGTTTTCGCTTGGCATGAAGCAGCGAATCGGGCTAGCCGGCGCGTTACTTGGCGATCCCGGCGTGATTATTCTCGACGAACCAGCGAACGGACTGGATCCTGAAGGTGTTCACTGGATCCGGAACTTCCTAACCAAACTTGCCGATGAGGGCCGCACGGTGTTTGTGTCGAGCCACCTGCTGGCCGAAATGGCGTTGATTGCTGAGCAACTCGTGGTCATTGGTGCAGGAAAACTCATCACGCAAACCAGTCTCAGCGAAGTGACCTCCTCAGCATCGGGATCATTTGTGTACGTCCGTTCTCCAAACGTCGAGGCATTCCAGGCTGCCCTTGTTCGCGCTGGTGCCACCGTAACGAATTCTGGTTCGGGGATTTCCATCACTGATTGGGATGAGGCGAAGGTTGGTCGGTTCGCATTCGAACAGGGTTGTGAAATTCATGAATTGACCACCAAGACACCAACCCTCGAAGAAGCCTTTCTTGAGTTGACGGCAAGCTCGCAGCAATACAGAACCCTCACCACTTCCAGTGTGGCCGCCTGATCCAGCAACAGATTCATCACTGAACTCATCACTGAACTCATCACTGAATTCGTCGCTTAACTCAGGACGGCACGAACTCAGCTCAACCCAGAAAGCCGGTAAAACTATGCTCAATCAAATTCGCTCGGAGTGGATCAAACTTCGCTCCGTCCGCTCCTCAATTGCCATGCTTGGCGCCGCTGTCCTCCTGGGGCTCGGAATTTCTGTTGTCAGCGCACTAATGGCCAAAAACAACGTGGACGTTGTCAAGGTGCTCACCGGTGTCAATATTGCAAACTTCTTGTTCCTCATCCTCGGCGTACAAATCATTGGGCAGGAGTATCGTTTCAACACGATTCGGTCAACATTTTCAGCCACACCGAATCGTTTTCGTGTCGTAATCGCCAAAGCCATAGTGCTCTTCGCATCGATCATAAGCGCATCTCTTATTCTCACTGCTGCCGGAATCGCCACTGCCAGCTTGATTCTCAATGCACGTGGGTACAGCCTGGATCTCGGTCTGGCTGGAACCAACCGCGTGATTCTCGGAACCCTGGTCGGTGCCGTCGGGGCTACGGCCTTTGGATTTGGGGTTGGTGCTATCACTCGTCAACCGATTGCCGGAATCGTGGTTGCTCTAGCTTGGACTGCGGCCTTCGAAAGCACGGTGAATGCCCTTGCACCAAAACTCGGGCCCTGGCTTCCCTTCTCTTCAGCAACCAACGTTTGGAACCTCAAGATCAACCCCGAGTTCCTTTCTCCTGTTACAGGAACCGTGTACTTCCTCGGCATTTCTTTTGCTCTGGCAACGTTCGGTGCGGTTCTCATCAAACGCAGTGACGCATAAGGGACGACACCGCATTCTCCTATCTGGCAAACCAATCGGCCCGGCGATAGGTTTCACGCATGAACTCCGTACTACTTGAAGCGCTTGAGCCCGAGATTGCCCTAGTCACGCTGAATCGTCCAGAGAGTTTGAATTCGATTGATGGGACGCTCATTCAAGGCCTTGACGATGCACTCGACGAGATCGAAAACTCCGGTGAGTACCGAGCAGTAATCCTCACCGGGGCAGGACGGGGGTTTTCTTCCGGAGCTGATCTGTCGGGCCTAGGCCAGGGTTGGGTGAAACCTGCCCGCACACCTATGAAAACCACGTATGACTCCCAGGTTCGTCTTACCGATCTCATGCAGCGCATCTACGAGCTTTCGCTACCGGTTATCGCCGCAGTCAATGGTGTCGCAGTGGGCGGCGGCTTAGCATTCGCGTTGCATTGTGATGTTCGTGTGGCTTCTGAAACGGCACGATTCGGATCAGTGTTCATAAAGGCTGGCCTGTCTTCGATGGATATGGGCACCAGTTATCTGTTGCCCAAGATCGTCGG
This sequence comes from Acidimicrobiia bacterium, assembly GCA_043718695.1. Classification (GTDB taxonomy): domain Bacteria; phylum Actinomycetota; class Acidimicrobiia; order Acidimicrobiales; family JANYDT01; genus JANMZO01. Next base: position 12,625 of record JAYSVF010000009.1, read on the forward strand.
TGCCGGCCGAGCCCGGGAGATGATGCTCACGGGGCGGATCATCGATGCGCCAGAAGCAGAACGTGCCGGTCTTGTTCATAGCGTTGTTCCGGCTGATCAGCTCATTGCAGCTGCACTGGAGGTGGCCCACAACATCACCGTGAATAACGAGTTCGGTGTGTGGCAAACCAAGATTGGCCTCAATGCCGCATTAGACGCGCCCAGCTTGCGTCATGCCAAAGAAATCGAAAATCGCACGCAGATTCTGACCGGCCAAACTTCCTACCCCAAAGAAGCGGCCCAGGCTCGAATACAACGTCGGCCAACAAAGTTTGATCGGCTCTGAACGGACCACTCGAAGTTCGCAGCCGGCGACCACACGGTCACACACCTAAGGTTGAGCATGGCTTTGCAACTCCGAGTTCTTGATGGCGATTATGCGGTCAGCAGGCTGGAACGCTCTGGCACCTTTCCCACTTGGGCGGATGGTGACGGGTTTGTTTCAATCAGTCGAACAGCAGAGGAACTGAGCATCGTCTGTCGTTCTGAGCGGGTGCCAGCCGAAGACCCCAACGTGCGATCAGAACCAGGATGGGCCTGTTTTCAACTTGTAGGCCCGTTTGCCTTCAACCTCACCGGCATCCTGCTCGCCGTGCTCAAACCTCTCGCCGAGGCAGGGATTGGTATCTTCGCGGTATCAACCTTTGATACCGATTACGTGATGGTCAAGCACCAACAACTAGCCGAAGCAATCACTGCGTTGACCAACGACGGGCACTCGGTGAAGTAGAGCTTCACTCCAGTACTCCGCTGGCGTTGTGACAGTTTGTGCTCCCCATCATCACATTTCGTCGCAACGCTTTGCGATGCCAGGTTGTGAATCGGCGTGCCCTCCAAACATGAGCTCAACAGTTAAACGGAAACGTGCTTTTGATACGTTTGCATATCAATGTTTGAACCACAGACGATTAGGCCAACGTGTGCGCCAGCAAGGCGATCACGTAACGGGCCAACCAATGCAGCTAAGGCAGCAGCGCCAGCTGGTTCTACGGCAAGTTTTGCATCGAGGAACGTTAGGCGCATCGCGGAACGAAGGGCATCATCGGAGACGAGCACCAAATCATCAACATTGCGACGCGCAAGTTCGAACGTAAACGGCAACGAGTAAGGGGCGCCCAAACTGTCGGCAATCGTCGCCACCTTCTCGATAGAACGAGGTTCACCCGCGGCAAAAGATCGGTGCATTGAATCGGCACCCTCGGGCTCCACGCCAAACACCAAACATGATGGGTTTACCAACTTGACCGCGGCTGCAACTCCCGAAATCAATCCGCCTCCGCCAATGGGCACAATCACCGCGTCTAGATCTGGCACCTGATTCATAAACTCCAGCCCCACCGTTGCGGTTCCCAGGGCCGTCGAGCGACCCTCAAAGGGATGCACCAACGTGCGACCTTCCGAGATCACCAAAGCATCGGCTGCCGCAAACGCTTCTTGCGCCGAGCCCGACATCACAATCTCGGCACCGAAACTGTTAGCAAGCTCGACCCGGCGGGGATTAGCGGTGTTGATCATCATGATCTTGGCCGGAACCCCAACCATGTGTGCCGCCCATGCCGCAGCAATCGCATGGTTCCCTGCGCTTACTGCGGTGATGCCCCTCGAGCGTTGTATATCGGTGAGCTTGAGCATGTTGACTAGCGCGCCGCGCGCCTTGAAGCTTCCCGTTCGCTGCAACAACTCAAGCTTCGCGGTCACTCTGGTTTCCGGGCCGAGGAGCTTGGGCAACTCCTCGCCCGGCCAGGTGATCGACGGCGTGACCAGTACGTGTTCGGCAATCAGGGCGTGGGCTTCCCAGATCTCCTCAAGCGTAAGGGGCTCAAAATCTGTAGCAAGTGCCGGCGACGTCATGGGAAAGAATGTAACCGCCATGCTGGGACACCCGAGCGAACTCCGTGCGCTTGACGGAACGGGAGGGCTACATCGGTTTTATGCCGAGTTTTTTGTTCCGAGCGACACTGAGCACAATTGCCCCGGTGAGTATCGACACAATGATGGCCAGGGAAAGGTACGTGTTCATGTGGTACCAGTGCGAAGCAGTCATTTTGAGACCCACGAATACCAGGACACCGCCGAGGGCGTGAGACAGGTAGTAGAACTGCTCCTTTGCGTTGGCTAACAAGAAGTACATGGCCCGCAAACCCAAGATGGCAAAGGCGTTTGAGGCGAAGACCAAGAAAGGCTCTTGCGAGACCGCCAAAATTGCGGGCACCGAATCAACCGCGAAGATCACATCGGTAATCTCTACGACGACGAGGGCCGCAAACAGCGGTGTAGCGGCACGTCTTCCATTGAGCTTGGTGAAGAACTTCTGACCATCCAACGTGTCGGTTACTGGCATGATTTTGCGAAGAAGCCCTAGCCCCTTAACTGCCCCTTCCTTTTCGTCATCATTGCGATGTCGGAAGATTTTGATGCCGGTGTAAACCAAAAACACCCCAAAGATCAGGAGCAACCACCAGAACTTGGTAATAAGCGCGCTTCCTAAACCGATGAACACGGCACGAAGTGTTAGTGCACCAAAGATTCCCCAAAACAACACCCGATGCTGGTACTTCAAAGGAATAGCCAGGCTGGCAAACAACATCGCCCAAACAAACACATTGTCGATACTGAGTGACTTCTCGATGAGATACCCGCTGATGTACTCACCAAAAGCATCACCACCAAAGGTGAAGAAGACAACTGCCGAGAATCCCAAACCGCACGCCACCCACGCCATCGATTCCTTCAACGCCTCTTTCGGAGTTGGCGTATGCGCTTCGCGATGGAGATACAGATCCACACCGAGCATGACCAGAATCACCGCAATAAGGGCAAACCACGCACCGATGGGGACATCGAGATCAACGAAATTGGAACGACTAGATGCTGCAGCAAGCATGTATACCTTTCGACTGCCATGAAACCAATGGACAGTCGAAGGTCTTGCTCCTGCGGCTAAGCAGGCGGGACGCCGGGCAGCTATTGCTACCGTATTGACGACGTATCCCGTGGGGCTACTCCCCCTCGACCCCGAAATTCTTGCACACATTCGCAAGCAGGGGTTTCGTTTTCGTCAAAGTAATAATGCAGAAACTGCACGCTCGAAACTGGCTGGTTTTAGACGGATCACCGTCGCCTGGCAAGCTCATCCAAATTCGCTTCAAACGAATATGCTGCCGTGCGATTCAACCGAGCGGGTACCGATCTGAGTAGCGAGAGGGCAACCGGTACGATTTCGTTGTGACCGAAGAACAACCAAACGGAACCGGTTGGAGTCAAGCAGATCGCCTCCCGCTGTTTTCGGTGGCCCCTGAAACACCAGTTCAGCGCGAACGCCTGGTTGTGGGCCCGGGGGCGGTTCATGTTCCTGATTGGCTTTCCCTCGAGGAACAACGCGAACTTATCGTGCATTGCCGGAATTGGGCCAAGCCTCCCGCTCCAATGCGCAAAACGATCCTGCCGGGTGGAAAGTCAATGTCAGTGCAGACGGTTTCGCTCGGTTGGCACTGGTTGCCTTACCGGTACTCGCGACTGGCCGAGGATGTCGATGGCTCACCGGTTGACCCCTTTCCCGAATGGCTTGGCGATCTCGGACGAAGAGCCATCGCCGCGGTAAACGGTCAAGACGAGGCGAACCGATACGCGCCAGACTGCGCGCTTATCAACTATTACGATGCCACCGCGAAGATGGGATTGCACCAGGACAAAGACGAGCGCAGCGATGCACCCGTTGTGTCGCTCAGCCTGGGCGATTCGTGCCTGTTCCGATTTGGCAATACACAAACCCGTACCAAGCCCTATAAGGACGTGCGCTTACATTCAGGTGATCTCTTCGTGTTCGGCGGTGCAACGCGTTTTGCCTATCACGGAGTACCCAAAATCTTCCCCGGCACCGCAAATCCCGAGTTGGGCATGCGAGACGGCAGGCTGAACATCACGCTGCGAGTAACCGGGCTAACCGACACAAACGTGTCCATCACACGCCGAGGACAAAGCAGCGTCACTTCAGGCAAACTCTTGTCATGAAATACGAATTGTCTCCAGGTGTGCAGCAACGGCGAATTGGCGTGAATGGCGTAGAGCTTGACGTGCTCGAAGCGGGCCCAGCCAATGGTCCTCTCGTGATATTGGCTCATGGTTTCCCTGAATCATCGTGGTCATGGCGACACCAGCTTCTCCCACTAGCAGCCGCCGGTTGGCATGTCGTGGCCCCCGATCAACGCGGATACGCCGGATCCACCAAACCAATCACCGTTGAAGAGTATGCAATACCCTTGCTGGCCGGTGACCTCATCGCCCTGGTAGATCTCCTCGCCGGGCCTGATGGCAAAGCCGTATTCGTAGGACACGATTGGGGAGCATTGATCGTCTGGGATCTAGCACGCCTGCATCCCGAACGATGCCGAGCAACCATTGGTGTAAGCGTGCCATTCGTCGATTGGCCCGCCCCACCTACGAGTATTTTCAAAATGCTGCACCCCGACACGTTTTTCTACATGTTGTACTTCCAAGAAGTTGGACCGGCCGAAACCGAACTCGGCGCCGATCCCCGCAAAACCATGCGACGAATCCTGTACAGCGCCAGTGGCGATATGCCAGCCAGTGAAGATTCGATCATGGCCCAAGCGCAACCACGGCCAGCCAGAGGTACCGGATTTCTTGATGTGATGGTTGAGCCACCAAACGGAACCCTACCCGCGTGGTGCAGCCCTCAAGATCTCGATGTCTACACCGCATCGTTCGAAGAAAGCGGATTCTTTGGCCCGGTCAGTTGGTATAGGAATTTGGACGCCAACTACGCCATTATGCAGAACTTCCCCGCCGCGCGAATCACCCACCCAACTGCCTTTATCGGAGGTAGCCGCGATCCCGTGATTGCGCGAGACCTCTCCGGTCTGGAACGCATGAAAACCCAACTGCCCAACTACCTTGGTGCAGTAGTGCTCGAAGGTGCGGGACACTGGACGCAACAAGAACAACCCGAAGCCTTTAACACGGCACTACTCGGCTTTTTGAGCCAACTCTCCTGACCACACCGAGGACATTTTCCGGTGCGCATTCTGAACAGCGTTTATCAATAGCCAAAAGTATGAAGCGAGGCAAACACCATGATTGTTCAACAAGACCCACGCCCCATTCGTAACCACGACATGAACTTCGCCGATAGCTCCCAAGAAAACCGTCGTTTTGCTGGAAAGCCTCGCCGTGCCTTCGTGGCAGCTGCGGTGGCGATTCTCGGCTCTGGCGCGATCATCACCATCAATGTCGCAGGAGCACCGTCATCGGCTGCTGCGACCAAAGTGGCCGTAGCGAAGGTCGGGGGTGTTTGCAAGAAAGCCGGAACCAAAAGCGGTCTGTTGGTGTGCACCAAAAAAGCCTCTCGACTCGTTTGGGCGAAACCCGTTGCTACCGCTGCCCCGAGCGCGGCCGCGGCTACGGCGGCGCCCGCAGCGTCACCAACCCCAGCTGCGGCTGACCAATCGGGAATTGCCGGGAATTGGAAGGCAACCACAGACTCGGTGATTGGCTACCGGGTCAAAGAAATTCTTGATGGTCAAAGCATCGAAGCGGCCGGCCGAACGAATGCCGTAAGCGGAACTCTGGTCATCGAAGACACCACGGCAAAATCCGTTTCGCTTGTTGTCGATGTCACTAAACTTGAAAGCGACAAGGCGCAGCGCGATCGACAGGTGCAGGGCCGGATCCTTGACACCAACAACTTTCCTACCGCGAAGCTCGTCTTTGCAGCGCCCGTTAATTTCGGCAAAATTCCTGCCGACAAGGAAATCGTAAGCCTAGATACGAAACTCTCGCTAACCATCAAGGCCGCAACGAAAGATATCGACGTGCCAATCAAGGCACGTCGGGTTGGGGCCACCTTAGAAATCACAGGGTCGATCCCCATCAAATGGGCTGAATGGGGCATTGCGAATCCTTCGCTTCCCCCATTTGTAACGACCGATGACAACGGGATTCTCGAGTTTCTCGTGGTGTTCGCCCGCTAATGGTTACTGAGGAGGCTAGGCCTTCGGAAAAAAGAAAACGACCTCGCCGGTTTTTTGCTCGACGACACTGGCGCCGTTGGTTAGGGGCGTCGGTAATCCTCGCAGCCGTTGCCTACGTTGCAATTCCATGGCTCTACATCAATGTCTTCTCTGAGCCAGCACCGCCGCCGCTCTCCTTTGAGCAACTCGATAAGGAACGAGCCGATGCTGCCGCCGCTTCGTCCTCTGCAGAATCTGGTGCCACCACAGTTCCACAGGCCGCCACCGCTGCAGGAAACACCCTTGATGGACTTTGGACCGTTGCGGCGCCATCATCGGCTGGCTATCGCGTGGAGGAGATAATCGCAGGCCAACCCAAAACGGCAGTCGGTCGAACGTCAACCGTCGATGGCACCTTCACGATTGCCGGTGGCCAGGTCACGGCAGCCGAGATCAACGTGGACCTGGCTTCGATGGTCAGCGATGAAGCCCGGCGAGATGCACAGTTCCGCGGCCGCATTATGGCCACCGATGAATTCCCGGTTGCCACCTTTACCCTTACTGAGTCTTTCGCGCTCACGGATGGTCAAGCTGCGGAGAAATCGGTGGAAGACGTGCAAGTCAAGGGATCCCTCTCGTTGCGTGGAACCGAGTTACCGACCGTGTTCAGTATCACCGGACGAGTTGATGGCGACGCAATCACCCTGGTCGCCAAAACCGAGATCGTATTCGCCGACTATGGCATCCCCAACCCAAGCATCGGCCCCGTGAGCACCGAAGACCGTGGAACTATTGAGGTGGCGTTAGTGGCCAAGCGCTAGGAAGCAAACATGTACGCGCACATAACTCCCTTTGACGCCATCAGTTCTTTAGTTCGCTTCACGTTCAACGGTTGGTTTGCTGTGTAGCAATAGCCCACCGCTCGCCAGTGAGCCACAACGTAACTGGATAGGACCGGCCAACCCTCGAAATCAGTGCGGCCGCGTTAACCCTTTTTTGGCAGCTCGGCTCGAATGCGATCAGTCGGTTTATCGCCAACCCGTGTGCTTGCACCAATGGCAACAATGTTGGAACGTGCGACACCGGTTTGACCCCGGAATCGCACCTTACCCGCCGCTCCACGGAACGACCCCAACCCAATCCGCTTCCCCTCAGGATCTTCGAACCACGCGAAGTAGACCTCATCAGGAATCGTACCGGTGACGACGAATTCGGCAACGGTCGTGTCGTTTGTTGTGTTGATCTTGGCCGAGGCACGAAGCGGATCCTTCTGCAAGGCCACCAGTTGGTAGGAGATGCCAGGCGTGCTGCTTTTCCGCAAGCCAGTAGCGGTTAAGCCAATCGCCAACACCGCAGCTGCTGCCACGGCCAGGAACCGGCGATCAAACCGCTTCGGTCGAACCAACACAGAGACCGAGCCAAGGTCCTTCGCTTCGAGCGCACTAAAGGCTGCTAGGCCAGGACCTTCCGTGGCGATCGCAGAACCAACCAAATCAGTACCCGACGACAAAGGACTAGATGACAAAGGACGAGACGACAAAAAACTAGACGCCGAAGAACCTGGGGTTCCACCAGGTTCGGACAACGAGACCGAAGAAGACGTAGGACGCAATTCTCGGACCGAAGCAAGCACCGCTTCATTCCCGGCTCGTTCAACCGCTGCGACCACACGCTGACGCAGACCCGTTGATGGGTCATCCTCAGCCCGTGTCGCTCCAGAGGCAAACGTTGACTCTAGAAGGGCTAAAACGGGCAACACCTCCGCAATATCGGCGTTGCATCGGCCGCAGTCCACAAGATGCGCGCCAAAGCGTTGATGCTCTTCCGCGCCAAGCCCTCCCATTACAAAAGCGCCGGTATCAATTTGATACACGCACCTACCAGTGGGATCAGTTCGGTCAGTTGCGGTAGTCATGGAGTCCACCCCAATTCCTCAAGCGCCAAGCGTAAAGCTTTGAGCCCATAGAAGACTCGGCTTCGCAACGTGGCCTCGTTTGCCCCCGTCGCTGCGGCAACTTCACTGTAGGTTTTCCCTTTCAAATAGGTCTCGACGATCGCCGTTCGTTGATCTTCACGAATTCGCCGCAGCGCTTCTTCGACGAGCCAGGAATCCATGGCCGATTCAAGCGACGGTTCGGTAGTTTCGGTGTGCTGAACCGTGGGATGGGCCAAGGCGGGCCGTGAGCTGCGGGCGCGAATGGCATCAATACAAACATTGTGTGCAATGGAGAACAGCCACGTTCGCTGCGAACCGAGCGCACCATCCCATTTATCAGAGTGCTTCCAGGCTCGAACGAACGTGTCCTGCACCGCCTCCTCAGCCCGGTGACGGTCCTGGAGCATTCGATAACTAAAGCGAAAGAGCTCAGCACCGTGTGCGTCGTAAAAACCGGCAATATCGGTGGCAGGCGCTCCCAGCCCGGCTTGTCGGTCAGAAAAAAACGGCGCCCGACCAGATGACGAACCCAGCCCGTCCCTACCTTCGGATCCGGCGCCGTGTGATTCCGCGGGACCGGCCAACCGAAAAGGATCCACCGACGCTGAGCCAGAAGGCTTTGGCGTGCTCAGGGGATCGTTCTTGGTCATAAAGATCAATTCGTTCAGGCGGCAATACGGGGGCGAACATACACGGTGATCCACGCGAAGAAAAGCCAACGCCATCACGTTAGAAAATCAGGCAACGGCAAAGCACTCCAGCGGCGGTCTTAAAGGTATACGGCTCGTGGCACCGAAACGTTGAAGTCACCACAATTGTGACCTCGGTTGGCGGGCAACTTGCATGAAGACGACCTCCCTGCTGCTACGAACGCGCGCCCAGAGGCACCTCTCACCGAGCTGAAGTGTCGGTATCTGGCTACGCGGTGCGAAAAGTACCCCCTCGCTCTTCGGCTAGGCCCTAAAGGTGGATAACAATTTCTTCAAATGGTAAACACGAGCCAAACTCCAAACGTAGGAAGCACTACGGTCAACGAATAGGCGTGGGCCGCTGCGAAGGAGACCACATGATTTCACAAGCCCGAAAAGCCCTCGTGGCTCTAGCCCTCACTACACTAAGTGTACCTATTATGTTCGGTGCGGCTCCTTCGGGGGCGCAAACCGCACCGGCCACGCCAGCCGCAACGGCAGCGAAGAAGCCTTCAATCACCCTTGGTGTTGCTTCCTCAAAGTACGGAAGCATCATGGTTGATGACAAGGGTCTCAGCCTTTACATGTTCACCCCTGATGCCCGCAATGTCAGCGTTTGTGAAGGTCAGTGCCTTGTTGCGTGGCCGCCCATCATGCTCGGGAAAGATGACACGCTTGCCAACGTTGAGCTCAACGGGGGTCTGCGCCGCTCACTGCTCGGGGTCGCGCTGCGAGAAAACGGCTCCCGCCAAGTGACCTACAACGGCTGGCCACTGTACTACTGGTTCCGTGATTCTAAGGCTGGCGACACCCTGGGCCAGTGGGTAGGGAACGTTTGGTTCGTGTTGAGCCAAGAAGGCGAACCAATTAGCTTGCGGTAACACTCAATAGTTCCCGTTTGGCGGGATGCGAGGTTCTTGGGCATACTCTGCTGATGCCTCGCATCCACGCCAACAACATAGACATCGAATACGAAACCTTTGGAGCAGCCGACGGTGTTCCAATGTTGATGGTAAATGGGTTCACGTCGCAGCTCACCGGGATAGAACAAGGGCTGTGCGAAGCGTTCGCCGCTGCTGGCCGGTTTGTGATTCGTTACGACAATCGTGATGTTGGTAAGTCCACATGGTTCGATGGCATAGACCCCTCCACGACACCGTATTCCATCTCCGATATGGCGGCCGATGGCATGGGTTTGCTACGTGCACTTGGTATCGAGTCGGCGCATATCTTCGGCATGTCTATGGGAGGCATGCTCGTGCAGCGCATGGCCATCAATCACCCCACTCAGGTGCGCAGCCTCACCTCGGTGATGAGCAATACCGGTAATCGCGCATTCGGCGCGGCAACGTCGGAAGCCATGGTGGCGTTGCTTCGTCCAGCATCGGAGGATCGCGAGACGTACATTGCCCAAAGCGCAACTGATCGAGCTATCTGGTCTTCGAAGAAGTTCTTCGATCTGGAATGGGAGAAGCGGCGCCTAGCCCGTGATCGGGACCGAGCGTTTCATCCCGAGGGCAACGCTCGCCAGTACGCCGCGATTATGGCGGAAGGTCCAAGAGAAGACGCACTGGCGCAACTTAACGTGCCCACCCTCGTTTTGCACGGCCTAGACGACACACTCATCACACCATCAGGAGGCGAGCGCACCGCCGATCTCATCCCAGGCTCAACACTTGTTTTAGTCAAAGACATGGGCCACGACCTTCCGCGGGAATTGTGGCCCTTCTACGTTGGCTTGGTAACCGGCCACCAAAACCGAGCCGAATTGCTCTGGCACCCATCACGCAGTTGACCGAGACGTCGCGAATGGATCAGCCAGAACTTTATGGAATCCTCAGCCGACTCAACCAAGTGATGCTGGGCGTTCCTCGGTACCGTTGGGGTAGACGGCGAAACGGGCGGGGTCTGGACCGTGGTTGGGATCATCGGCGGGCCATGGCCATCCGCCGAACCGGGTGCGTTGGTAGTCCTCGAAAGCCTGCGCGATTTCGGCTCGGGTGTTCATCACGAATGGTCCGTGTTGGGCAACCGGTTCACCGATTGGAGTTCCCTGCAAAACCAGGATTGAAGCGCCGTCGGCTCCAGCACGCAGCTCGGTATCCACATCACAACGAACCCGCGCACCGGTGTTGGCCGACAACTTTGTACCGCCCACCGCTACCGACGAACCTTCGTAGAAGTACAGCATCCGGATAGTCTGCGTACCTAGGGCTTTGGGAAGCGTCCACGTAGCATTTGGTGCAACTTCGATCATCAGCACACTGACATCGGAGCCTGGCTGCGAAGCCCACGAACTTGGTGGAGGAGTTGGCGCCGCCGCCCCGTTGAGCACCCCTGCAACTACGGTCACTTTCGTTGCGAGCCCGTCGGCATCAGCGAACTGCAAGACCGGTTGATCAGCGGCCCACAACATTGTGAAATGCGGATCAACCATCTTGGAAACCGCCGGTAGGTTCACCCAGATTTGAAACAACTCCAATGGATTGCGGGCATCGGCCCGCAACATCGGGAACATCTCTGAATGGACGATTCCCTTGCCAGCAGTAATCCATTGCGCATCGCCTGATCCAAACCGGGCTTTCGCACCGAGCGAATCAGAATGATCACAGAGACCTTCACGAACGATGGTCAGGGTTTCAAAACCACGATGAGGATGCTGTGGAAATCCGGGGACAGTATCGCCGTGATACATCCGCCAACCATCAATGCCGGCGAAGTCGCTGCCCATCTCCCGGCCCGCAAAGTTTGCTGGATCGGGGCCGAACACCACATTGCCTTCGGGATAATCATCGTCATGATGCACGCAGAAAAGGAACGGGTCAATCGTGGGCCACTGAAAGCCCAGCGCAACAGTTTCCAACACGATTTCTGCCATGCAACCAGTCTGATTCAATTCTGAAACGTAGTTTGAAAGAAATCGCCAAAGTGATCGTAAGACTTTTGACCCGTGTTCTTCGGGAATGCCTCGTAAGCAGCATCACACTTGATCTGTGGCAATGGCCTAGTACCTAACTGCTCCGAACTTCGAGTTCGAGTTCGAGGTTCAGCTAGTTCGTGTTCGCAGAAGAAACTATGCAGTGATTTCGGTGTGATTTCCGCATTGGTGCTGAGGATTGGGTTGAAAACGCTGCATAGTGACTTCCCTAGTTCTTGTGGAGGGCTGCATTGAGCCCGGTCCACGCGGCTTTATTAGCAACCGCTTCAATCGCACCGGTCTGTGAATGACGACGGAACAACAGGTTCGACGCACCAGACAGCTCACGGGCTTTCACTACCGAGCCATCGGGAAGCTTCACCAAGGTTCCGGCGGTGATGTAACAGCCCGCTTCGACGACACACTCATCGCCCAATCGGATGCCGATACCCGCATTGGCACCGAGCAGACAGTTTTCGCCCAGACTTACCTGCTGCGTGCCGCCACCGGACAGCGTTCCCATGATGGATGCGCCTCCACCGACATCGCTTCCATCCCCCACGGTCACTCCTGCGGTAATGCGACCCTCAACCATGGAAACACCAAGAGTGCCGGCGTTGTGGTTCACATGCCCTTCGTGCATCACGGTCGTTCCCGAGGCTAGGTGTGCACCCAACCGAACTCGCGACGCATCGGCAATACGAACCCCACTCGGCACGACATAATCAGCCATCGCCGGAAACTTGTCGATGCCGTGAACACGAATTTCGTGGCCAATTGCTCGTAAGCCACCGCGGACCAAGTCAAAGCCATCGGGATCAAACGGACCGAGGTTCGTCCACACCACATTGTTCAAAAGTCCGAAGGCACCATCGAGCGAGACACCATTGGGCTGCACTTTGCGATGCGAGAGCAAATGCAATCGGAGGTACACATCTGATGCATCCACGGGCTTGTCACCAAGTGCGCCGATAAATGCTACGCGTACAGATCGAGTTCCACCATGGGGTGAAGGGGCTCCGAGCGCCGAGCGGGCCATGCCAGGTACATCGATGTTTGGATGCGATTTTCCATCGCCGGCAAAACAAGCAAACACCTCTTGGGCAGCGGCCAGCATTTCGTCGGTGAGCTGATAGGTGGCGGTTCCCGAAGTGTGGCCAACCAAATCGGCCAGTACCGCAGCCGAGCCAAAGTTCTCGCCACAGTTCACGACAGGATAGGCCGTATCGAGGACCTTTCCGCTGGGAGCGATCGTGGCGATGCCGACCGCGAATGCCGCCGGGCGAACGTATCCTGCACGTCCCTCAATGGCAGTGACGTGGGCAGAGAACTCTTCAACAGTGGCAGTCTTCACGGTCACAAACGGTAGTAGCTACGCCGCTTCGCGCAGAACGTATTTTGCCAATTCACCCAGGGCTTGCGTTGAGCGTGTAATGAAGAAGCGTCAACGCATGTTTACGCAATAATTTCCGAGTCCAACAGCTCGCGCGCACCAGGTTTGACCGCGTCTCAACGTCGAAACTAGGCCGACGACGTCAAAACGGCAACAATGGCCGAGATAAGCCCATCGAGCGTGTGAGGGTCAGCGGTAGCTGCGACCGAGCGACCGCCATCCACAACGGTTTGCGTCGTTTGCGGGCCCATGCTGATGATCCGGGGCCACACTTGCGAACCCCCAGCGATCTCAGCAAAGCGTGATGCAGTAGAAGACGAGGTAAATACCACCACATCCGCGGCCAGAGCGGCAACAATCTGTTCCTTATCCGGATCGGCTGCAACCATCCGATACGCCTCCACGACATCGACCTGCCAACCCGCACTCCGCAATCCCTCTGCCACCGTTGCCCGCGCCGCCGCCGCCTGAGGAAGCAAAACCCGCCCACCCTTCGTCGCCAAAGAAGCCGGGGGGAATGTCTCAACAATCCCCTCGCCCACCGACCGATTTGGCACGAAGTTCACAACCCCGCCGGCTCGACGAACCACTTCACCGGTTCCCGGACCAACAACGGCAACGTTTGGGAGAACAGCACTTTGACCTCGGCCCGTCAACGCATCAAAGAACCGTGCAGCCGCATTCGGCGAGGTAAGCACCACCCAGTCATAGGTGTGCAGATTATTGACAGCAGCAGCGAGACCTTCCCCCCCATCGGCCGGGTCAGCGATAGCAATTACCGGGACCTCGATGACTTCTGCACCCAAGGCTTCAAGTCGTTCTCTCAGTGGCCCTGCCTGATCCGCCGCCCGGGTAATAGCAATCGCATGCCCGGCCAGCACCCGGCGGCCGTCATTGACCGATTCAGTCGCTTCGGCTCCCAAGGGCAAACTCATAGTCAAAAAGTACTGGCCAAACGACACCACCATCGCCACTGCAGAAATGAAGAGGCGCTCAAGATTGAAGGTTTGTTAGCCGATGGGGAATTTCATGGCGATGATCACAACTCCATCTGGTTCCGTTGAGCCTGCTCCGGAGCACGAACGGAAGGTCCCTGCAAACAACCACAAGGTTGGAACTGGAGGACTTGCATCAAACGCTGCCGAGCCGACTTCTTCACTCGGACAGACGGTGCTCTCAACCGACCGGCAAGCCGGATCGGGAGCACCTGCATCAAACGCTGCCGAGCCGACTTCGTCACTCGGACAGACGGTGCTCTCAACCGACCGGCAAGCCGGATCGGGAGCACCTGCATCAAACACTGCAGACACGAAGGACGAAGGTCACCGCATGAACAAATTGCTGTTCTGGCTGCCCTCTCTTGCCATCGTCAGCTTGTTCGCTTTCATTGGCCGCTCGGTGTTTTGGGTTGCCGATGATTTTTGCCGCGGAGCAGGATCTCGTGATCTAGGGCTAGTCAACATGCAAAGGGCCGAATACCAGAATTGGTCCGGACGGTACACCTTTAACGCCCTCATTGCCGTAGCAACACGGTTTGGGATCAACGCTTCTCATCTTGCCCCACCAATCATCGCCGCTCTCAGCTTGGGTATCTTCACAGCCTTAGCTCGTCGGCTCTCTGAATCGGTCATGCCCAAGCGCTACGCACCGCTCATCGGTGTTGCGGGCTGCCTCAGCTTGTTTGGTTTGTACGAGAACTTCGGCCAATCGGTTCTTTGGCTGACGGGCGGCCTCACCTACATCGCACCATTGCTCCTTATTGCTGCTGCATTGCTCTTTGCTTTCCCAAAAGCTAGTAGTCCTCAATTGGCGGCGGGATCTAGAGGATTTGCTTGGATACTTACCTTTCTGGCCGTTGGATGCAATGAGGCGATTGGTGCAGCAATCGTAGGAAGCCTTATCGTCTGGATGTTGTTTGGCGGCAAACTGATCCGCCGAGACCTACTCCCGATAACGATCGTTTCGCTTGTTAGTTTCGGAATTATGGCCGCGTCCCCGGGGAACAACACACGTCGAGCTTTGGTCCGCCCGCGCAAACTCAGCGAACTCCCACTCGATGCCGCAGCCGACACGGTCCGCCTCTTCGGTTGGTTGCTGTTGCAGCGAACGTTTCTGGTTTGCGGAGCAGTGGGTTTCGGCCTGATCTGGGCCGAACCTTCGGGAAGCGGGCTGGGCTTGGATTTTTGAGTGTCTCTCTGCTCGTCGCGGTTCCTTATGGAACCGACCTTCTGAGCTTTGTTGGCACAGGCAACCGTCTGGTCCAGCGGGCGCGCATCAGCGCCATTGTGCCAATGATTCTCGGCATCGTCCTGCTTTCTTGGTTTGCAAGAAGCAATTGGACGGGTCAAGTTTCATATGCGAATCGAGAGAAAACGACCCGGCTTTCAGGGTTGTTCGCGTTCGTGATCGCGATTTCTGCTGTTCAATCCGTTTTGCCTGCCGCTGCACACAACAGCTCCTCAATGGCGGAACAGACAACAAATCGTCTCAGTGAAGGGCGTGGGACAACGGTTCCAATCGCCATTCCTGGCCCCGGCACAATATGGGGACTTGCAAACTTCAGTGGCGATGGCGATTGGGCGTTACGGTGCGCCGATAACTACTTCAACGTTAAAGGGACCTACCTTGAACTGAAAAAGTAGCGAGTTCACACTCAGGGACAGGGCTTAGGATTTGCGCTCAATCAGGCTGCTGGTCGAGCCAAGCGGAGCGGAGCGGAAATCTTGGCACCCGCAGCTACCAGACTCTCCGAAATGGCTTGCCTACGATTTGCTAAACGACTCGCCCTCGACTTAGCGTGCAGCTCTGAGGAGTTCGGCGGCGCCTTGGGCGAGGACGGATTCGGCGACTTCGCGACCCAGTACAGCAACGTCTTCACCAAGGGCTTCTGCCCGCACAATGGTGGTGCCATCGGCTGAAGCAACGAGCGCTCGAACCCGGTAGCCGCCAGCCAAGACCGGCTCGGCAAGGCAGGCCACGGGCAGGTCACAACCGGCACCCAGCATGGAAAGAAAGGTTCGCTCCGCTGTTACGCACGCCCACGCCACGGGATCATTAATTGTGGAAAGTGCCGCGATCGTGGCTTCATCGTCGGCACGGCATTCAATGGCCAAAGCACCTTGGCCAATCATGGGCAACATCAGCGAAACCGGCAACACTTCAACGGTTTGTTCATGCACCAGATCAGCCCACAAACCCAAACGATGTAACGGCACATGGGCCAACACAATCGCATCAAACTGCGACAGTTTACTAATACGCGTACCTACATTCCCACGCACTTCGCCAAACTGAAGATCCGGCCGGAGCGCCGCGAGTTGAGCCCTACGTCGAACCGAACCCGTACCAACCAACGCACCTTCACGAAGGCCATCAAGCGTGGAACCAATCAACACATCACGCACATCGCCGCGGGCAGGAATTGCCGCAATCACTAAACCCTCAGCCGTGACCGAAGCGAGATCTTTCGCGGAATGCACAGCAATTTCGGCGCGGCCCTCAAGCACAGCAGCCTGTACTTCTTTGGAAAACACTCCCTGCCCACCAAGGGAATGTAACGGGGTTCCTAACGCTTGTGTGCGATCACCCAGCGTGTCCACATACAACGCGTCGATAACTACATCACTATGTGTACGTAGCAATTCAGCAACGTGGTCGGTTTGCCATCGAGCTAAAGGCGAAGAACGAGTAGCAGCGCGAATCACGGCATCACGGTCCAACAACGAAAAAAATGGCGAGCAACAACGGAAGGAAAATCAGTCGCCGAGGGAGAACAACGTACGGACTGCATCAGCCATACGTTGACCCTTTACCGTGCCCGCATGCGCCTTCAAACTAACCGTCGGCTCATGCAACAACTTGGCTACCAACTGCTTCGTGAGCATTTCAACCGCTTCGCGTTGCGATTCAGATAGGCCGGCAAGGCGGGCATCAAATCGACCTAGCTCCTCGATACGAACCTGATCACCGTGAGCACGAAGGGCGGTAACAACCGGAGCAACCTGGCGGGCCGAAGCACCAGCAAGGTAGCGATCCACTTCCTCATTCACAATGACGCGAACGGCATCGATCTCATTGCGTCGACCCTGCAAACCCTGCTCCACGAAGGAACGAATCGCCACCATATCGAGCAACGTGACGCCCTCGATCGCAGCAGCCGTTGGATCAACATCGCGGGGCAGTGCCGTATCCACAATCAACAATGCGCGCCCAGAACGGGCCTCCATCACGGCTACGACATCATCGAAACCCAGCACGACCGATTCCGAAGAAGTGGCGGTGAGTAAAACGTCGACTTGGGAAAGTGCCGCGGCCAACTCATCAAGCGGAACGGCAACCCCACCGATTTGGCGTGCCAACGCCGCAGCTTTTTGGCGAGTGCGGTTGGCAACCAACACTTGATCCACGCCTGCGTGACGCAACGCGTTGACCATGCTCACGCCAATCTCACCGGTCCCCAGAACCAGTACCGAGCGATCGGTCAACGAACCCAAACGATCAGCGGCAAGTTCAACGGCGGCATGAGAAACCGAAGCCGTGCCACGAGCGATGCCGGTCTCAGTACGGGAGCGTTTGCCCGTTTCAAGAGCCGAACGGAACAGCGAGGAAAGATGCGGACCAACCGTCCCAGCGGCCTGTGCTGCTTCAAACGCCGTGCGAATCTGACCGAGGATTTCGGTTTCACCAACCACCGCAGAATCGAGACCCGCCGAAACGGTGAAGAGATGGCGGGCGGCACCATCGTCATAGGCGGTGTTCAGGTGCGGGGCGAAGCGGCCCAGATCAAGACCGGAAAGCTCAGTGAAAAACGTATTGATTTCCGCCAGCGCACCGTGGAATGTCTCACAAACGGCATAAACCTCGGTGCGGTTACACGTGGAAAGCACGGCAACTTCGGCAATATGAGCACCTGAATGCAGCGCATGAAGCGTTTTGGGAAGACCGGCCGCGGGTACCGTCATGCGTTCGAGAACCTCAATCGGCACGGTTTTGTGGTCTAACCCAACAACAACTACCGACATGACGAATCCACCCGGAACTTGGCCAGGGAATTGGCTGATCGGCAGGCGAGGCTCACAGTACTCAATTCTTGTTCATTTCCGGCCCTGCACCAAACGGGAATGCCAACACATCCGGTGATCACTGACACACCGCAGCTGACATCGCCATGCACACCGCAACTGACACCATGGCAAGACCATGCCTAGGAGAGTGGTGAACAATGCGACCTAGACAAGTCACGAGCTGCGAAAACAGAGCGAAACTAGCGATCCAGTCGCATTTGTTCACCAGTCTCCTAGTCACGCCGATCCGGGCCCAAAACCGAGGTTGGCTGGACCGGCGCGGGTACCTCATCGTCACGATGGTGCTGGTAGAAGCTGAGAATTTGTAGTTCAACGGCAAGATCCACTCTCCGTACCGCGACGGTATCGGGAACGTTGATCACAGAGGGTGAAAAGTTCAAGATCGACGCGATCCCCGCTTCAACCATCTGATCGGCAACGGTTTGCGCCGCATGGCCCGGAGTAGCAATGATCCCAATTGCAACTGCGTGCTTTTGGACAATTTCATTCAACTCACCGGTTGGTCGAACCTTTAGGGTGCCAACTTCAAGGCCAGTCTTCTTTGGATCAGCATCGAGCAAGGCCGCAATCCGGAAACCGCGTACCGAGAATCCGCCGTACGAAGCCAACGCCTGCCCAAGATTGCCAATGCCGACGATCACTACCGGCCAGTTTTCGGTGAGCCCAAGTTCGCGGCCGATTTGGCGAACTAAATTGTCCACGTCGTAGCCGACGCCTCGGGTGCCATAGGTGCCAATAAACGACAGATCTTTGCGGACCTTCGCAGCATTTACCCCGGTGAGGTCGGCCAACGTATCGGAGGAGACCGTCGCCGATTTGGTTTTCGCCAGCTCCAAAAGGGCACGGTGGTATAGCGGCAGACGCGCCACAGTGGCGTCGGGAATCTTCCGCACCACTTTGTTCACGAATCCCACCGTAGGCGCTTGTGCACTTTTTCACAAGCGTTTCATCGCTTCCTCGCGATCCACCACTCACGCGCTTCTAAAACGTCGCAAAAAAGCCCTTCCGGCTCAATGGTTGCAGTTCACTGCAATCTCAAGCGCAGAGCACACCTGAAGCCATTTGTGGGGCGAAAGGGTGGTTATGAAATCGACCAGGGCGAAGCGACTGACAAGTTCGGGCGTGTCAAGGTTCAGGACGCAACTCCTTTCGAGTCCGTCTTCGAGCCCCAACAACACCTCGGAGGGCAAACCACGAATGTTCGTCGTAGCCGGTGCCACCAAAATTCGGGGAAGGCGAGTTACTGCTTCGGGTCTTGTCAGTACCAGTGCCGGCCGGCGCCCAACCTCGTCAAATTCAGTCCACCAGATCTGGCTCCATTCAGGGACCGAGATCACCAGGTGTCCCCCTGGCTGGCTTGATCACTCGGCTTTCGGGCGGAGTGTTCAACTCGGTTCTTGGCTGCTGCAGTGTGCCACTCATCGATCGAACCCCACGCATCGGACCCAAACGTTCCGTCGGCGTATGACTGCGCATACTTGTCTGCCACGGCCTGGTCGAAACGGGATCTCAAGGAGATATCTACGGCAGAGCGGACCACACTCGATCGAGAAACACCCTTGCGAGCAGCCTCAACGTCAAGCCGGGTGATCTGATCTTCGCTCAGCTGCACCATCACGGATCGCATGGTCACAGTCCTATTATAGTCCATGGATTATGCCGAATCCACCGCCGCCTGCGAAACTTAAGTAAGTCTGCACAATGTCTATAGGCACCGTCACCGAGTGTCGGGGAAATACAACTGCCGACTTCCATGGATAAGCGTCCCTTTGGCGGTATCGCAGGCCAAGATGCCAATGGGTTGAGTTGGCGCGGGACGACCTCTCAGGGAATACGGGATCAAAAATGACTTGACAAGATGTCCTTCGCATAGCTCGGGAAAATCTCCGAGTGATCTGAAGTTTCGAAAGCAGCCGTCAAATCGACGAGTGGGTTTCTCCGCGAGCTTTGCGCTTAGGTCTACTTGTTCAGGCTGCTCTTCGATCCCTTCCGTGGAAAGAAAAGCGCGAGCCTCTTCCTTCGTGGTTAGCAACAAGGCGCAACGGCTACCCCCAGGCTCACCATCATTTCCATTTCCTCCATACTTTGCGATTCGTGTCTCCCAGACGAAGTCTGTAAGTAACAGCGAATTCCAACGAGCTTGTTCAGCCTGCCCGCCATCCCTCCAATTCAACTTTGGGTTTCGGGTTTTGCTAAGAACCCCAAACGAAGTTATGCCCACAACAAGCAAAACGAAGAACGCGGCCAGCCCCAAAGCAAAAGACACCCGGAGGCGGCCGTAACGTTTCAAGTGGATCCGCACAAGCGGATTAACGCGTCTCGGGGAGGAAGTATCTGTCGTAAGCCACCAGATAGGAATCTTCGAACTTACGACATGAGTAGAGCTTTGGTCCGCTGAGTACCGATTCCCCAGGAAAGCCACCGAGGTCCGAGTACTTCACTATTTGAGAATTCCCACAGATGTCTGGAAATTTCCCAAGTACCAAAAAATTAAACCACTTCTCAAATTTGCCGAAGCTGTTGGCTTCTGCATCAAATTTAACTTTGTTAGAAATTCCAAATCGTTCGTTCAACTTTGGCAACTTCCTTGAGTTGACCTTGGTGATGGCACACCGAGGATGTCGATGGCCATGTCAAAGTCTTCAGTAGCGGCCAACTGAAAGTCCTCGCGTTGGGGTTTTGAAGTATCCCTGTGTTGGCCGCCTCGGGCGGTGAATGTGAATTGACGACCAAGTCAGATCAGTTCACACACCCGAGGGGTTAACCACAATGTTGACAGCGAGAGAGAACATGGATGTTATTGCCGCGTATGAAAATGTGGGCACGTACCGGGGAGCCGCAGTGATGTGTGGTTGTGATCCGAAAACCGTGAAACGAAAAGTTGAAGCACACCGGCGGGCTGAGTTGACTGCGGAACGAAAACCGA
>JAYSVF010000081.1:0-29416 GCA_043718695.1 Acidimicrobiia bacterium
CCCTGCAGGGGTGCGTTCTTCAGCAAACAACCCTGCAAACGCAAGCGACAAGCAGCAACCCGGTATTTGGCTTCCCCCGCCATCACTCGCTTCAACGCCAAGCGAAGTTTTCGTCCCTGGGTTCCTCATGTTCTTTTTGCTGCGTTGTGCTGCGCCAATGAGTTTTTTCCGCAAACGTTCGCCCCGCCAAAGGTGCACTAAACGGGGGCACTTGGGTGTTGTAATTGTTGCGTTGTTTTTCGCATCCTGGGGTTTCACGGTCCCCGCGTTTGCAGCCCCGGTCAACCAAGTGCGGCGGGTTTCGTTGCTTCCCCCGGTGCCTGGTGGGATAGTTGACAATTGGCGGCCGCCGTCAAGCCCCTACGGACCGGGGAACCAAGGTGTCGATTTACGTGCGATTGCTGGCGAACCAGTTCTTGCGGTGGGTGATGGCGTCGTCACGTTTTCTGGTCAAGTCGGAGGTCGGTTGTTCGTGGTAATCGACATCGGAGAAGGAATACGGGTCACCCTTGGCTTCCTGGCAAGCACAGTGGTTCGCACCGGTCAAAAGGTACGGAGTCGCGAAGTGGTGGCCTATGCGAACGGGCCCGTTCACGTTGGCGCTCGATCAGGTCCCACCTACATCGATCCGCGGCCGCTCTTCGCCAAAAAGCAAGTTCGCCTCACCCGGTAGGAGACGGCCGAACGAATGCGACTGAGAAACCGCTCTGTTTCCAGTTCGCGGTTGGCTCGGGGTCGCAATTATTCAGCACCTTTCAGTACCCGGCAGTACCGCTGGCGACACTTTGAGATTGCCCGCTGCCCCTTGATCGGTGGGTTCCGAACTCTGTGAGGAATGCAATTTAAACGAGCGAGTCCACCGGTCTCATCAGTACTTGCCAACCATGGGTGGAGAAACCGCTAGCATTGATGGGTCCTGAATCCATTCAGGCACCGCCAGGGATGCCTCCGGTCGCTAAACGCAAAACTGCGTGCAGTGCCATTCCTTTGGCTGAATCT
Source organism: Acidimicrobiia bacterium (assembly GCA_043718695.1). Taxonomy (GTDB): domain Bacteria; phylum Actinomycetota; class Acidimicrobiia; order Acidimicrobiales; family JANYDT01; genus JANMZO01. Next base: position 1,000 of record JAYSVF010000081.1, read on the forward strand.
ACGCACAACCGGAACCTAGGAGCAAACAAAATGGCTGCAAGCCCTGTCGTCACCATGCGCCAGCTACTCGACGCCGGCGTCCACTTCGGACACCAAACCCGTCGTTGGAACCCAAAGATGAAGCGATTCATTTACGGCGAGCGCAATGGCATTTACATCATCGACCTCAACCAAACACTGAATCGTGTTGAGGCCGCCTACACCTACGTTCGTGATCTCGTCGCCGGTGGCGGAACCATCATGTTCGTTGGCACCAAGAAGCAAACCCAAGATCCCATCGCTAGCTACGCCGATCGTTGCGGCATGCCGTACGTGAACGAGCGTTGGTTGGGTGGCATGCTCACCAACTTCCAGACCATCAGCGGCCGCGTGAAGAAGATGACCGAGTTTGAGCGCATGGTTGCCGCTGGAGACTTTGGTGCGATGCCAAAGAAGGAAGCCCTCATCAAGAGCCGCGAGCTTGTGAAGCTTCAGCGAAACCTCGGTGGTATCCGTGGCATGAAGCAGTTGCCTGATGCGATCTTCGTGCTCGACACCAAAAAAGAACACATTGCTGTTACGGAAGCCAACAAGCTCGGCCTCCCCGTAGTAGCCGTAGTGGACACGAACTGTGACCCTGATGTGATCGACTTCGTGATCCCTGGCAACGACGATGCTATTCGCGCAGGCAATCTGATGTGCCGCATCATTGCTGATGCTGTTGAAGAAGGCCGATTCATCAACGCCCGTCGTAACGGTGGCCGATCAACGGTGCCAACCACCCAAGATGTAGTGGTTGATGCTGTCGCAGAAGTGAAGCGCTCAGAGCAGCAAAACGAGGCCCGCCGTCAGGCTGCCGTCGCTCAAGCAGAGCGTGAAGCACGCCTTCTTGCCGCAAAGGCCGGAGCCGCAGCAGCACCCGAAGCTGAGGTAGCCCCAGCGGTTGAAGCTGCACCGGTCGTAGAAGCAGCGCCTGTCGTCGAGGCAGCCGCAGCAGCAACGCCAGAAGCTTAAATCCGAGGAAATCGCTCTCCGACCTTGCAGGTTGGAGAGCCATTCCTATCGTCCGTGGGCCACCGGTTCGTGGTCGTTAGAACCGCACTCTGCAACCGTTGGATTGACCAACAAGAACCAAACTCGCTACCACTTTTGATCTACCCACACAAGAACGCACAAAGGCCGAGAAACAAACATGGCAATCACCGCTAAGGACATCCAGAAACTCCGAGAAGTAGCCGGCGTCGGCATGATGGACGCAAAAAAGGCACTTGAAGCTTGCGATGGTGACTTCGAAGAGGCAAAGAAGTACCTCCGCGAGAAGGGTTTGGCCAAAATGGCCGAGCGCACCGATCGTGACAATGCACAAGGTGCTGTAGCGATTGGTGTGGCTGGCAACGCCTCCGCTATCGCACAAATCAAATGTGAAACTGACTTCGTCGCCAAGTCACCAGACTTTGTGGCGTTGGTACAAGACGTCGCAAATACCGTCGCAGCAGAAGGCGAAGCAGCTGTTTCCAAGCACCAGGAACGGCTCGAGAAGCTCATCATTTCACTGAAGGAAAACATTTCCTTTGGCCGTATTGTTCGCTTCGAAGCCCCAGCCGGCTCAGTAATTGACACGTACCTGCATATTCAAAGCGAGCGTGGCGTAAATGCCACCATGGTCGAGGTTGCAAACGGCAGCCAAGAAATGGCTCACGACATTGCTCTGCATATTGCCTTCGCTCGTCCGCTTTACCTCACACGCGAAGAGATCCCGGCCGAAGTTGTAGCGGCTGAAAAAGACACGCTCGAAAATATCAGCCGCAACGAAGGCAAGCCCGAAGCAGCGCTTCCCAAAATCGTTGAAGGCCGACTCAACGGATACTTCAAGGATCGTTGCTTAGTCGAGCAAGATTTCGCCAAAGACAACAAACAGACCGTTGCTGGCATCCTTGGATCGGCAAGCATCACCCGTTTCGCCCAAGTCGAAATCGGATAAAGACACCCGCCGAACGCTGCTTGGCAGAGCTCGGCAACCATCTTGGAATCGCCCGGCCATAGTGCCGGGCGTTTTCGCGTCACACAACTTGATCATCCGTGAGTAAAAGCCTTACGCGCATGGTCGAGGCGGAAGCGTTTGGCGTGCAACGATGGTCGATGACCAAACACGAGCGTTGATCAAGCCTCTACCGAACGGCAGTAGCGGTCATGTCGACAAAAAGGATTGAACAATGGCGTCTGCGCGCTGGCCAAGAGTGCTGCTGAAACTGTCAGGCGAGGCATTCTCTGACCCAACAGGGGAGAGTGTGATTGATGGTGCCGTTGTTCGACGAATTGCCAACGAAATCGCCGATGCCCAACGTGACCTGGGCGTGCAAATTGCCGTGGTGGTTGGTGGCGGAAACATTTGGCGCGGTGCTCGTGGCGCAAACTCAGGTATTGATCGGGCCACCGCCGACTACATGGGCATGCTCGCCACGGTCATGAACGCCCTTGCGCTCCAAGATGCACTCGAAAAAGTTGGGCAACAAAGCCGAGTCATGAGCGCAATTCACATGTCGGAAGTAGCTGAGCCCTATATCCGTCGTCGGGCGCTGCGTCATCTTGAAAAAGGTCGAGTAGTGATTTTTGCTGCAGGCATCGGACAACCGTTTTTGACCACCGATACACCAGCGGCGATGCGTGCGGCTGAGATCGACGCTAAGGCGGTTTTGAAGGCAACTCATGGTGAAGTGGACGGCGTTTACACCGCTGATCCAAAGCTCGACAAGACGGCAACGAAGTACGACACGGTTTCCTACGCCGAAGTTTTGGAAAAAGGCCTCAAAGTTATGGATGCCACGGCAATAGCGTTCTGTATGGACAACGCCCTGCCCATTGTGGTGTTCAACATGATGGAACCCGGCAACATTGCGAAGGTGCTGATTGGGAATCCGCCGATCGGCACCCTAGTTTCCTAAGGATTTCCGGTCGATGTGAGGGAACTCCCTCACATTGTCTTCACCCAAATCTTCTACGCTGTCGTAATGATCGACGACTTGCTTGCTGAAGCTATGGAGAAAATGGCCAAAGCGTCTTCTCACGTGCTTGACGAATTTTCTGCGGTGAGAACGGGCCGGGCAACCCCTGCCCTGGTAGAAAAACTTCGCATTGACTACTACGGGGCCGAGACGCCACTCCAACAGTTGGCCAGCTTCAGTGTGCCTGAGGCGCGAGTGCTCATCATCGCGCCGTTCGATAAGGGGTCGATCAAGGCCATCGAAAAAGCCATTGTGAACTCCGATCTTGGGGTCAGTCCTAATGGCGACGGGGTGGTCATACGGTTGAATTTCCCGGCCCTCACCCAGGAACGTCGCAAGGATTACGTCAAAATCGTGAAGGGGAAGGCCGAGGACGGAAAAATCGCGCTGCGCAATGTTCGTCGGTCGGTTCGTACCAGTCTGGAAAAGCTTGAAAAGGATTCAGCTATTTCTTCGGATGAGCTGAAGCGGGCCGAGAAGGACCTTGACAAAATCACCGATGAATATGTTGCCGAAATCGAAAAGCACCTCGCATCTAAGGAAACTGAGTTGATGGAGGTTTAAGAGACTGTGAAGAAATGGGACTGGATTGCTCATTCGCGCTGTTTTCGCGGTTCGTGACCGCCAGGTGACATTGTTCACCACTCTGCTGATGCCAGGCGAAATTCGGTCTTGTTTTCACCGCAAATGGCTGCGTGGGGACCCGAACGCTCGGTGCACGCTGGTTCAGTAGGATTTCTCCATCGCTTTTCCGTTGGTTCAGCGTGGTTTTCGTCTCAGGGATCTGGATTTGGTGGGCATCCATCGATTTGAGCTCTCTGGTTGCGATACTTCCAGGTAGACATATCCGCAGAGTGCGGGGTATTGAATTTGATGAAGGGCGCGCTACTGCGCCAGTTGTGAAGGAGAACGGTGGACGACGATCTCAGAGGAATGGACGCAAGCGAAGGTGTCCGAATCATCGGCGCCTCCGAAGCTGCACCCGGAGCGGCGCAGGCCCCATCACGTCGCGTCCCGGCAGCTGGATCGTGGGAAGACGACGAGGGCAGCTGGGACGATGAGTGGATCAGCGGAGACGGTGACCTCGAAGACCCCGAGAACTCCGGGAGCTCCAATGGCCCTGATGAACTGCAGGCAAATGGTGGCTTCGAACAGGAAAGTCTCGCAAGCCGCGCTCCCACCCGACGAGTCGCTATCGATGATGATCAACTTTCGGGCGATGACGGCCGCGATTCATGGCGTGCCACACAAGGCCCTCGTTGGCGCGCGGAAGGTGATGACTGGGCTGATGCTTACGACGATGGTGACCTGGCTGATTGGGCCGACGGTGCGGCTGTAGGCACACTCGATCCGAATCGTGCTGAATCGAGCGATCTGTATTCTCTCGACGATGTGGATCAAATTGGGATCACCGGTGACTCCGGTCCAGGAAATGATGAGTCCATCATTGTCATTGGAGGAGAAGACGAACTCTCCGATCCGAAAATGCGTGAGTTTGCCGAAGATTTCGATAACCAGGCTCAACCGCTAGTTCGAGGATCAGCATCAGCACAGCGTCCTGCCCGCCCGGCTCGTGGTGCCAGTGAACGTCGGCCGCAGAATCAGGGAATCGGTCCAACCGAAGGGGACCGAACATTAGGACGTGCTGGCGCTCGGCGCCCAGTTGCGGGTTCGCCAGATCGTCGTCCCGGTGGCCCCGTTCCTCGTCAGGTGAGCTCCTCGCTGGGCATGCGAGTGATCACCGGTGTTGCGCTTATTGCCGGATTCGGGATCATTCTTTCTCTGTTTAAGGCCCGCGGTGCCGTGGCGCTGGTGTCGGTGGTTTTGGCCTTCGCGGTGTTTGAGTTCTTTACTGCGCTGCGTCAACGTGGGTTTCAGCCGGCGATTTTGCCGGGCGCCCTGGCGACGCTGGTGCTCCCTGTGATTGCGTTCAATAAGGGTGCAGAAGGCTTGCTTATTGCCTTAATGCTTGCGACGTTGACCACGCTTTTGTGGTTTCTCTTTGGGGTGGTGCGTGATCGTCCGGCGGTGAACATTGCTGTCACGATCATGGGCGTATTGATGATCGGACTTTTAGGCGGCGTTTCGGGACTCATTTTGCGGGCACCGAATGGCCTGGGCATCTTTGTGAGCGCCATTTTGGTTACTGCTGCGTATGACGTGTTTGGTTACTTCATCGGGGCGAACCTTGGGCAGCATCCGCTTGCGCCCGATATCAGTCCGAATAAGACCATTGAAGGTCTCGTTGGCGGTATGGCCGGTGCGCTTCTCGTCGCGATCATTATTGGAGGCGTTATTGGTGTCAAGCCCTGGACGTCCACCACACTGGGGTTGAGTCTGGGGATAGTCGTCGCCCTTATGGCGCCTCTTGGTGATTTGACTGAGTCGATGATCAAGCGTGATCTTGGGCTTAAGGATATGGGCACGATTCTTCCAGGCCACGGTGGGGTGCTGGACCGCATCGATGCAATGGTGTTCTCGATACCTGCCGTGTTTTTCCTCGCCCGTTGGAAGGGTTGGCTGTAACTGTTTGCCGGAGGTGCACGAAGCTTCTGCGGTTGCAGATGACTGGCGCTAGGACAACTACGGGCAAGTAACGGTCGGTTTGGGAGCTACCGAATCGGGCGTGCAACTGCCCCGCTGTTTGTGAAGCTGAGGGCACTCGTAGGCCAGCGGCTCGTCGTAACCTTACGTAATGAGTTTTCCCGTAAGTGTGAGCGTGGTTGGGTCTACGGGCTCGGTTGGGACCCAAACCCTTGACGTGATTCGCTCGGAGCCTGGACGGTTCCGTGTCGAGTGCATCGGCGCTTTTCGAAGTGTTGATTTGTTGGTGGCCCAGGCCGAGGAGTTTCGTCCGCGTGTTGTGGCCATCGGCGATGCCTCGCTTATGGGTGATCTGGCAAAGCGGTTACCGGCGGGAACGGAACTAACCGGAGGACCAGACGCACTTGCGGCCATCAGCGGTGAGGCCGACATCTGTGTGAATGGAGTGGTTGGGTTTGCGGGTCTCGGCGTAACGATTGGGGCGCTCGCTGCTGGGAGGCGCTTGGCGTTGGCGAACAAAGAATCGCTGATTACAGCTGGTCCTGTGGTCCGTCAGTACCGTGACACGCCCGGTGCTCATATTGTGCCGGTGGATTCTGAGCATTGTGCGATTCATCAGTGTTTGGCTTCCTATCGTCGACCAACGGGTGCTGGGAACGCGGCGCCTGGAAGCAACCATGAGCGTGGCGAGGTCGTGCCAGATCGATTGCGCCGGTTGGTGCTTACGGCTAGCGGTGGACCGTTTCGTCTTCGAGCTCGTGAAGCGGGCGGGGGGGAGCTGGCCCGAGCGGCATTGGCCAAGGTGACGGTTGCTGAGGCGCTCGAACACCCAACCTGGAAGATGGGGCCAAAGATCACGATTGACTCCTCGACGCTGTTTAACAAGGGCCTAGAGGTCATTGAGGCCATGGAACTGTTCGACGTTGAGGTGGACAGGATTTCCGTGGTCGTTCATCCGCAATCGGTTGTGCATTCCATGGCGGAGTTCACCGATGGAACCACAATGGCGCAGCTGTCGATGCCCGATATGCGTTTACCGATCGCCTATGCGTTGGCGTACCCCGATCGCACCGCAACATCATTTGGGGGTATTGACTGGTCGACGCTGAATCGGTTGGATTTTGAGGAACCCGACAAAATTGCTTTCCCTGCCTTAGAAATTGCGTACGAGGCGGGAAGAATGGGTGGGCTAGTCCCTGCCTGGGTAAACGCCGCAAACGAGGAAGCGGTTGCCGCGTTTTTGGAGGGCCGGATCGGTTGGGGAGATATTTCAGAACTGATTGGGTCTTCACTTTCAGTAGCAGAGTGTGTTAAACCACTCTCCGTGGGCGACGTGGTTGAGGCAGACCGCAGAGCTCGCCAATGGGCCAAGAAACGTATTGTTGAGATTGGAAACACCAAATGAACACTGAACGAAATGCTGAACGCCGTACTTCCGCACGGAAGACCCCTGATCGAAGAATGACCGTTGGATCGGTCCTGGACCGAGTCGAACCAGGAAACACGGCAACTCCCACCAACGTCGATCTGCCAAGCGCAAGCAACGGCACCAGCATGGAAAGTGCTGCAACACGACAAACTGATCGGCTGATTGATCTCACCGTTTTTGGTGACGATCTGACGGTTGCCAGCAACGGTTTTACCCAAATTCCAGCCCAAACCGTTCAGTCGCCGAGTACAGCCGCACATGAAGCAAACTCGATCGAAGATCTATTGGCCCCCGCCCCAGTTGCGGCGCCGGCAAAGGTTCACCCCCTCATCACCCTCACAGGCGTTGCGGCAGTTGCGTGGTGGACGATTACCAGCGACGCCCTCATCACCCTGGCTGTCGTTGGTGCACTTGCGGGAATGATTTTTCTTCACGAACTTGGTCACTTCCTCACCGCCAAGGCCACAGGAACCAAGGCCACCGAGTTTTTTGTGGGCTTCGGGCCGCGCCTTTGGTCATTTCGTCGAGGCGAAACCGAATACGGCATCAAGGCCATTCCGCTTGGCGGCTACGTGAAGATCATTGGCATGACCAACCTTGAAGAGGTTGATCCCGCTGATGAGCACCGTTCGTACCGCCAAAAAAGCTACCCGCGCCGAGTGCTCATGGCTTCAGCGGGAACCGGGATGCACCTGCTACTGGCCTTCGCCCTGTTGATGTTCACCTACGTAGGTATTGGTCGAGTGGTGCGCCCAGCCATTGTTGGCAGTGTGGTGGCAGCCTCTGAGGCTGAACGTGCCGGTCTCCGCGCCGACGACCGTGTTCTCTCAGTCGACGGCAAACCGGTGAGTGACTGGTCGGGTATGGTCAGGCGGATTCGATCATTGGGGCCAAAACCAACGACCCTTCAAATTGTGCGCGGCGGGGTCACCCAAGAGCTCTTGGTTACCCCAGCACTGGTCGACGGACAGGTGCAGCTTGGTATTGGTGCCGTGAACTACGAAACGTCACAAAAAGATTCCCTACTCGGTGGCACGAAGCGCTCGTTGGCTCGGGTTGGCGAATTGCTGCCCGGCACCTTCACGTCGTTGCGAACGTTCTTCGCTCCATCGAACCTCAAACAGTACGGCTCGAAAGTTGCTGCGGCAGGGACGCCCGCTTCGAAGGCTGCAGCCAACACTGATGAGGCCCGCATGATGTCTCCAATCGGTACCACGACGTTGTTAGCTGATGCCGCCAGCGACAACATCCGTTGGTTCTTGGAGATCTTTGCGGCTATCAACGTGTTTGTTGGCGTGTTCAATATGTTGCCGCTGCTGCCTCTCGACGGTGGCCACGTGTTGGTTGCAACCTATGAGCGGTTCCGTTCCTTTGGTGGACGCCGTTACCGGGTTGACGTTCGTAAGTGGCTTCCCGTGACCTATGTGGTGATGACGATCATGTTGGTGATTGGGATCTCCTCGATTTATCTCGATCTTCGAAGTCCAATCAAGCTGTTTTGACCGGGGCTGGAGGTCCTTAGGAGACTGCTGAATAAATGCGACTGGATTTCTCAAGTGGCTCCGTTTTCCCAGTTTGCGATTTGTCAGGTCGCTATTCAGCACTCTCCTATAGTGACCGTGCTGACGGAGCGCGGTGATCGAAGCCATCTGCTGAGCGCTTCGGCGAGGACGATTTCTTGAGGCGTGTGGCCAGACAAACGAAGAGCAAAGCGAGAGCAACACCTCGATCCTCAGCGAAAAGCTGGGGATCGTGTGCATTGGGGCTCAGGTGGGTGAAGAATGGCCATCATGCTTCGCAGCTACCCTCGCCGTGTTACTCGCCAAATTCAGGTTGGAAAGGTTCCCGTTGGTGGTGATGCGCGCATCACGGTCCAATCGATGACCACCACAAAAACGGCGGATGTGGAAGGAACTCTGGCGCAGATTTATGCGTTGGCGGGAAATGGCGCCGATATTGTGCGCTGTACCTGCAACGACGTGGAAGCTGCCGAAGGTCTTGCCCGCATTGTTCCCCGCTCTCCGGTGCCGATCGTTGCTGACATTCATTTTCAGTACAAGCTTGCTCTGGCAGCGTTGGAGGCGGGCGTCCAGTGTTTGCGGCTCAATCCGGGCAACATTCGCAAACCCGAGCACATTCGTACCGTGGTCCGAGAGGCGAAGGACCGTGGAGTCCCCGTCCGCATTGGCGTGAACGGTGGGTCGCTTGATCCCGATATCGAAGCGAAATACGGTCAAACGCCTGAGGGCCTGGTGGCATCGGCTGTTCGTGAGCTGGCCTATTTTCAAGAAGAAGATTTTCACGACGTAAAGATCAGTGTGAAGGCCTCAAACCCGGCGCTGATGATTGAGTCGTACCGGTTACTGGCAAACACCGTTGATTATCCGTTGCATTTGGGTGTTACTGAAGCGGGCCCACTACCCGGTGGGTTGGTTAAGGCAACGGCGGGTATAGCCACGTTGTTGGCCGAGGGAATTGGCGACACGATCCGGTATTCGCTCACGGCTGATCCAGTGGAGGAAGCCCGGGCGGGTCGTCAGCTGCTGGAGTCGCTTGGACTTCGGGAACGAGTGGGGCTGGATCTGATTGCCTGTCCTTCGTGTGGCCGGGCTGAAATCGATGTGATCAAGGTGGCTGAAGAAGCCCAGGAAGCGCTTCGCGACCTCAAGATTCCTATCCAGGTGGCCGTCATGGGTTGTGTAGTGAACGGTCCGGGAGAAGCCGCTTCGGCTGATGTGGGGATTGCAGCGGGTCGTCATCGCGGTCACCTGTTTGTGCGGGGCAAAGTGGTGCGGGTTGTTCCCGAGAATGAAATGGTTTCGGCGCTTGTCGCTATGGCCAAAGAGATCGCGGCCACCTCCATCGATGAAGTGCTTTCCCGCGCCGACGAGGGCGCAGCCGATGAGGCGGAAAAGGACCGACGGTTATTGCTGGGCGAAAAGGGCGAGGATGCCAACGATTCGGAAACCCGAGTGGAGATCATCAAGAAAACCGTGGCAAGCGTCTAAGTCTCTCGTTGCTTGGACAGACCAGTGAAAACCGATTGGAATCCCGTTTTGGCAGCGGAGTTGGCCAAACCTTATTGGGCTGAACTGCAAGCCTTCGTAGCGGCGGAACGGGCCGCGGGCGCGGTGTATCCGCCCAAGGATCAGGTGTTTTCGGCGTTTCACCTCACACCGTTTGCTGAGGTCAAAGTGGTGATTTTGGGTCAAGATCCCTACCACGGCCCGGGACAAGCGCATGGTTTGTGTTTCTCTGTCCAGCGAGGTGTACCCGCGCCCCCGTCGTTGGTGAACATCTACAAAGAGTTGTTGGCCGATTTGGGTTGTGCGGCGCCGAAGCACGGCAATCTTGAAACCTGGGCCCGTCAAGGGGTTCTGTTGCTGAATACCACCATGACCGTTCGGGCGAGTGAGGCAAACTCTCACCAAAAACGGGGTTGGGAAACCTTCACCGATGCCGTGATTGATGCGATCGCTGCGAAGGAAGAACGGGTGGTGTTTATCCTCTGGGGCGCAGCGGCACGGAAGAAACGATTACGCGTTGAGGCGGTCGCTCCGGGCCGGCACTACTGTTTGGAATCAGCGCACCCTTCGCCGCTCTCTGCGCATAACGGGTTTTTGGGATCTCGGCCTTTTTCGACGGCAAACGAAGCCTTGGTCGCTTCGGGGCAAACGGCCGTTGACTGGCAGCTACCCGAATAGCCTTTCCGCATCAGCGTTGACCTCCGCCAACCCGGCTTGCCGATCGGGTGGTGAGTACACCAGCCGGGCTTGAAGCAAAGCGGCGTTGGGTCCGGGGCCCTTTGATGTGGGAATCTCCCGATGTGACTTGCCCGTTTGATGAAAACCCGTCTCTTCTGGTGGCGTCGTCGTCACTGGTGGCACAGTCGTCCCGATGGCACGCACCGGTGCCGAAAGTGGGCATTTGCCTTAGGTTCGGGATTGGGTGAAGAAGAATCGGGGCCGAGGCGGTTGGTTGGCAGTAGTATGTGCGGCGCTTCAAGAGCACCGGCGTGGGCATGCCCACGCCACTTGTGTTTTTGGGGTGCAACCGCATCGCCAACCACCCAATAGCTCAAAAGCAAACAACTCCAACAACGAACCAGCGTTCCCCGATTCAGAAAGGGCCTCACATGACAACACTCGATGGAACTCTTGCTGGCCTGCTCGAACCGGTTCTGCTTGACGAAGGCTGGGAACTTGTCGATGTAACCTCGTCGGCGATTGGCACCTCAGCGGCCGCGGTGGTGGTGCTGGTGGAAAACTTGCCCGATCACCAAGACGGTCCGCGAATCGATCTTGACGGTGTAGGCCGGGCCACTCTGCTGGTTGATGAAACGCTCGAATCGGCCGACCCAATCAATGGCGCGTACACACTTGAGGTTTCAAGCCCCGGGCTAGAACGCCCACTGCGAATCCCGGCGCACTACCAACGGTTCATAGGGACCCCAGTCACGGTAAAGACCGTTCCGGGAACGCCCGGCGAACGTCGTATTGAGGGTTTGTTGCAAGCGGCAGATCTTGATACCGATGGCTCTATCGTCGTTGATGGTCGTGAAATTCCGTTTTCGGCCATTGAGCGAACTCGCACAGTTTTTGTGTGGGGCGGTCAGGAAAAACCCAAAAGTGGAAAAGCTGCGGCGTGGGCACCCAAGGCTCCGAAAGAGCCAAAAAAAGGTTCACGAAGTGCCGCGGTTGCCAGCGTGGGCACGGCGAAGCTGGCTCCCAGCGGCGAGCTGTCTGCGGATTCGCAGGACAAGTTTTTGCAGGAAAACAACAAGCAGGCCCTGTCTCCAGATGCGGCCGATCACCAATTGGAAGGATCACAATGAAGCTGTTGAATCAAGACTTCATGGAAGCGCTCGAAGTTATTGAGCGTGAACGCGGCGTTCCCAAGGAACACCTACTCGACGCACTCGCAAACGCTTTGGTTACGGCCTATAAGCGCCAGCCGAACTCGGCCGAAGAAGCCGTAGTTTCGATCGACCCAGATACCGGCGAGATTTGGGTGTACGCCCAAGAGCTCGACGACGACGGCAACGTCATTCGCGAATGGGATGACACACCAAAAGACTTTGGCCGTATCGCCGCACAAACAGCGAAGCAAGTCATCTCTCAACGCATCCGCGAAGTTGAGCGCGACAACAAGTTTGAAGAGTATTCCGGCCGCGAAGGTGGCCTGGTTACCGGCATTATCCAACAGGGCGACAACCGCTACACACTGCTTGATCTCGGACGAGTTGAGGCCTTGCTTCCTCAAGCCGAACAAGTGCAGCATGAGCGTTATGAGCAGGGTGCCCGTCTCAAGGCCTACATCGTTGAAGTGCGCAAAACCAACAAGGGCCCACAAATCGTAGTGAGTCGCACGCACCCTGGTTTGGTGAAGTGCCTGTTTGATCTTGAAGTTCCCGAAATTGCTGATGGCGTCGTAGAGATCAAAGCCATGGCCCGCGAACCAGGTCACCGCACGAAGGTTGCCGTCTACTCCAACGATCCCAATGTGGATGCTGCAGGTGCCTGTATTGGTGCACGTGGTGCCCGTGTTCGCATGGTGGTCAATGAGTTGCGTGGCGAGAAAATCGATATCGTCCCGTTCAATGATGATCCTGCCGAGTTTGTGCGTGAAGCCCTCGGACCGGCCAAGGTCACCGAAGTGCGGATCAACGAAGAGTTTGGTGTTGCCACCGTTATCGTTCCTGATTTCCAGCTGTCGCTGGCCATTGGGAAGGAAGGGCAGAACGCTCGTTTGGCGGCGCGCTTGACTGGTTGGCGCATCGATATCAAGGGCGAAACACAGTTTGCTGAAGAGCAGGCCGGTGGCGGACAGGAAGAATATGCAGAAGGTGAGTGGGTTATTGATCCCACCACCGGCGAGCAACTTTGGGTGCCAGCCGATGGTGGCGAAGCAATGTCAGCCGACGATTACGCCAAGGCCGAAGCTGCTGGTATCTCCGATGCTGTGGCTGATGCTCCCGAGTCTGCTACTCCGGTCGCCCCTGAGACATAGACAACTTGGCTACTTCAGTAGCTGAACAATTTGGGTCGATCGGCATTTCGTGCCGATCGACCCTTTTGTTTTCGTGCCATGCATCCGGCTGCGGTAGGTCTTAGTTTGGGACGGCTGCCACGTTGTTTGCGCAACAATGTGGTGTGTCTGATCCGCAACGAACGTGTATCGGCTGTCGAAAAAAAACCAGTTCTCGCGATCTCGTTCGGTTGCAACTTTTGGTGGGCGCAGATCAAACGGTGCTCGAACTGCGTGTCTCAACGACGAGCGTTGCCGGGCGTGGGGCCTGGTTGTGTGGAGTTCGCGGCGAGGAAACCGAGTGTGCTGATGGCAAGGTCAGGGAAGATTCTTTGCGTGTGTTGGCTTCGTGCGCAGTCATCGCGAAACAGAAGAAAGCCTTCGCTAGAGGCTTTCGACGAGACGTGCCTTTGGAAGTTGTCGAAGGATTTTTGGCCCGATTTAGTTGATTTTGACGGGATTTTTGGGTGATTCCTGTAGCGATACTTGGTCAATCCGCCGTTCCCGTTTGAAGGCTTCTATCGGCACTCTTTCCGGCAGTGTTACGCCACAGCGTAAGCCATCACCACATTCGGTGGGATTAGCACGTTGGTGTGGCGAAAACGTCATGGTTGAATGCAACAATCTGCGATTCGGATGAAGAGTCTTCTCCCGGGCCTTCCGTGAAACAAGTAGTATTGGCGGTCGCTCTTTGGGCGCCGCGTGCCGCGCGGTGGCAATGAGTTTCGGAAGCAACTTCACAAGGGATACCCCGCTTGGCTGCAAAGATTCGCGTGCACGAGCTCGCCAAAGAGCTCGGCATGACTAACAAAGAAGCACTTGATTTATCCCTGTCCTTGGGCATTGGGGTCAAGAGTCATTCCTCTGGTATGGAAGAGGCACAAGCGGATCGCGTTCGCCGAAAGGCGGAGCGCGAGGGTCTAATCCGCGAGGTGCAACCTGAAGAGCCAGCTAAGCCCACCAAGAAGGGTGCCGCTGCTCCTGCTGTAGCGGTCGTCGAGGCGAAAGCGGAGCAGCCATTGGCGGTCGAAGTCGCTGCGCCTGTTCCCTCACCTCCTGTGGTTGTTCCTGCGGTTGAGGTACCTACGGCCGTGGTCGAGGACACTCCGGCCCCAGAGATCAAGGTTAAGGCGGTGAAGCCCGACGTCAAAGACGCCGTGAAAGAGCGAGGAAAAGAGGCCGTTTCCCTCGAGACTGATTCTCCTTCGGTTTCGGAGGTGCCAGTTGTTGAAGCCGTCAGTCCCTCTGTTCCGGCGGCACCCATTGTGGTGCCCGCACCTTCCACTCCGTCGGTCGAGGATGAAGAGTCACCGGTCCCTGGCCCACGGCCATCGCTCAGCGCTCCAACTGGTAGTTCTCGAATTATTTCCTCGAGCAATCGGCCCGGCAGCAACACTGCGGGTAACCGTCCGGCTACGCCCTCTCCAGCCGTTCAGCAGCGTCAAAATGCTGCGAATCCTGTGGCGCAGGTCCCATCGGTAGCGGCCCCTTCCCTTGGTGACGAGGCCGCCACTCCGGTTGCCGCTGCAGCTGCTCCCGTCGCCGACACTGCTGCGCCCCGCGGCCCACAACCAGCCCCTCGGTCGGCCACGGGAAAGCCAATCCCGCCACCTCCGGGTATGCCGCGCAGCTTTAGCGGTCGTCCGATTCCACCTCCCCCGGGGCCTCGCTCCACCCCTCCTGGCCGCCCAGGCGGTCCTGGTGCTGGTCGTGGCCCGGGCGGTCCTGGTGCTGGTCGTGGCCCGGCCGGTCCCGGCGGACCAAATCGTGGTCCGGCTGGCCCTCCCGGTGCTCCTGGTGCCCCAGGTGCTCCCGGTGCTCCCGGCGGCGCCCCAGGTGCTCGTCCTAATTACCTTCCTGGTCGTCCAGGTGGTGGCAACTTTGCCCGTACTTCGGTACCGGGTGCCGGTGTTCCTCGCTCAGCCCCTGGTGGCGGCGGTGGACCTGGTGGTCCCGGTCGTGGTGGACCTGGTGGCGGTCGTGGAGGAGGGGGCGCTCGTCCTCAGCAGCGCCAAAGCCGATCGAAGCGTCGGAAGGCGTTTGAAGAGCTAGAGCCAACGCGGATGATGAACTATTCGCGTTCCGATGCCCAGGTTCCAACCGGGGAAATCATCGTTGAACGCGGAATGTCGGCCCAAGAAATTGGTCCACGTTTCAATCGCACCGCAGCCGATGTCGTCAAGTTTCTTATGGGACAGGGCGAAATGGTTACCGGTACGGCTTCGTTGACCGATGAAATGATCGAGCTTTTCGCTTTGGAAGTGGGTGGCCAACTGTTGTTGGTTGATCCAGGCCAGCAGCAAGAAGCCGAACTTCAACAGTTGTTTGATGATGATGACGATCCAGAGTTGGAAGTCACCCGTCCGCCGATCATCACGATCATGGGCCACGTTGACCACGGCAAGACCCTACTGCTTGACCGCATCCGCGAAACCAACGTTATTGCTGGTGAAGCTGGCGGTATCACGCAACATATTGGTGCTTACCAAATCACCAAAGATGGTCGCAAGATCTCCTTCATTGACACACCTGGACACGAAGCGTTTACCGCCATGCGTGCTCGTGGTGCTGGCGCTACGGACATTGTCGTGTTGGTGGTCGCTGCCAATGACGGTGTTATGCCCCAAACCATTGAAGCGTTGAGCCATGCCAAGGCCGCCGATGTGCCGATCATTGTTGCTATCAACAAGATCGACATCCCGGATTCCGATCCAAATCGTGTTATGCAGCAGCTCACCGAGTACGAGCTTGTCCCTGAAGCTTGGGGTGGCGACACGATCATGGTTGAAGTGTCGGCCTTGCAACGTCTTGGTATCGATGACTTGTTGGAGCAATTGCTCTTGGTCGCCGATCTTGAGGATCTTCGTGCCAACCCTGATGGCCCCGGCCGCGGTGTTGTGCTTGAAGCCAACCTTGATATTGGTCGAGGCCCGGTTGCTACGGTGCTCGTTGAGCGCGGAACACTGCGTGTTGGCGATCCTATGGTTGCCGGTGGAGCCTGGGGTACCGTACGTGCACTTATCGATGATACCGGCAAGCAAATCAAAGAAGCTGGTCCATCAATGCCTGTCCAGGTGCTTGGTCTTTCGGCCGTGCCTGGCGCTGGTGATGAGTTCCGTGTGGCCAAGCAGCTCAAGACAGCGAAAACGGTTGCTGAGGCTCGTGAACAACGATTCCGCTCGATTGGCCTGCGTGGTTCATCGTCGGCTGTTGGTGGTGGCGTCAAGCTCGAAGACATCTTTGAGCAGATCCAAAAGGGTGAACAGGCCACACTCAACCTCATTATCAAGGCTGATGTGCAAGGTACCCTCGAGGCGCTTACGGAGAGCTTGAAGAAGCTTGAGCGTCCAGAAGTGAAGATCGCCTTTGTTCACCGTGCCGTTGGTGCAGTTACCGAGAACGACATTCAGTTGGCGTCAACTACGGGTTCAACGATCATTGCCTTCAACGTGCGTCCGGATCGCAAGAGCCGCACCATGGCCGAAGAGATGGACGTTCAGGTTCGCACGTACCAAATCATCTACAAGGTCATCGAAGACATGCAGGCCGCCATGGTTGGCTTGCTTAAGCCTGAGTTTGAAGAAATCGTTACTGGTGATGCCGAAGTCCGTGAGGTCTTCAGCGTGCCCAAGATTGGTGCAATTGCCGGTTGTATGGTGCGCAACGGTGTCATTACCCGTAACTCCAAGGTTCGCTTCCTTCGTGACGGCACCATCATTTGGACCGGTGCGATTGCTTCGTTGCGCCGCTTTAAAGACGATGTTCGTGAAGTTGCCACCGGTTTCGAGTGCGGTATCGGCCTTACCGATTTCAAGGATCTCAAGCCGGGCGACGTTATCGAAACGTACGAAGAAAAAGAGATCGTCCGAGCGTAACTTTCGTTCGGAGCATTTGTTCGAAACGACCCGTCACCCGAAAGGTGGCGGGTTGTTTGTTTTGGGGCCTTCGTCTTCTTGACGAATTGAGCCGATGGATGCCCTTGTTCGTGGTTTGCTGGTGTATGGGTTTGTTTGCGGTGGTGTTTCGGGTTGAGTTTCACATTCCGGTTGTGCACTCGCTGAAGGAAAAGCGTGGGGTCATCAAGCCAGTGATCGACGGGTTGAAAAACCGATTCAACGTGAGCGTTGCGGAAACGGATTTTCAAGATCTTTGGCAGCGCTGCGAAATTGGCATTGGCGTGGTGGCGTCTTCGGCATCGCATGCGCAGGACGTAATTGATGAGTGTGATCGCTTCGTTTGGAGTTTTCCGGAGATCACCGTGACCTCATCGCAAACGCAATGGCTTGAATCGGATTAACAAAGGCCATCGCAATGCACCGATGTTGCGCTGCACGTTTGCAGCAGCTTCATACTTTGGGCGGGTGGTCAGCGTGGCGTGGGAGACTGGTCGGGTGAGTCAGCGTGCGCGTAGTGGGTCGGGTCGGAACAGTTCGGGAAGCGGTCGTGGTTCTGGCGGCCGGGGTGGGAGCCGGGGTTATGCCAGAACTTCCCGGGTCAATGAGTCGTTGCGCGAGATCATCGCCGAGGAACTCGAGCGCATTGGTGATGACCGGTTGCATTTGGTGACCGTTACGGGCATCACGGTGGATTCTGATTTTGGCCGGGCCACGGTGTGGTTTTCGGCTCTGGCTCGCGAGGGTGATGAGGCGATGATTGCCGAGGCGTTTGCGGAGAACCGAGTGGCGTTGCAAGGCGCGATTGGCCGACAGGTTCGCCTAAAGCGCACACCGTTACTTTCCTTTGCTGCAGATCCAGCCATTTTGAATGGTCAAAAGATTGAATCGATCATTCGGGATCTGCCTCCTCGTGCCCCCGAGTCGGAATCTGATGGGCTTGAAGCGGAGGACGGGTTCTCCGATGATCTAGACGAAGAGCTCAACGGGTCGGATGATGACGAAGTTGAGGATGATGACGACGATGACGACGATGACGACGATGACGACGATGACGACGATGACGACAAGGACGACAACGAAGTGTTTGTTCGGGTCGTTGAAGACGGTGACGGGGACGAACGCAAGTATGGCGTCCGAGCGTGACTTGGCTAGCTGAGCGGTTTCGATCGTGAGCCTGATTCCTGCTGATCTGGCGGCCGCGTACCCAGGCGAGCTAACCAGGGCCGCCAATGCGGTTCGGGCGGTAGTCAATGCTGGCGAATCGTTGGCTTTGGCCTGTCACGTGAGCCCCGACGGGGATGCACTGGGCTCGTTGCTCGGCTTTGTCCACCTCGCTGATGCCGCCGGGCTCGCAACGGTGAGCGCTTGGCCCGATCCGCATGCGGTAGCGCATCACTATCGTTCGATTCCAGGATTGGATCGTGGAGTTGCCTCACGTGAGTTTCCCGCAGAACCTGAGGTGATGGTGACCTTCGATTGCGGCTCGCTCGGTCGCCTTGTCGAATTGAAACCCGCAGCGCAACATGCCGCTTCTCACGGCGAACTTATCGTCTTGGATCATCACGTTAGTAACGACGCCTATGGTTCCATAAACGCTATCAGCCCGACGGCGGCTGCCACGGCGGTTGTGGTTCGGGAATTGGCGCGGGAACTGGGGTGGGAACTCAACTACTCCGCGGCTTGGTGTCTCTATGTGGGCTTAGTAACCGATACGGGTAAGTTCCAATATCAATCCGTTACCCCTGCGGTGTTTGGCTTGGCTGAAGAATTGGCGTCGTTTGGGTTGCCGTTGGCCCGCATTTCGCGGGAACTTTTCGATGAGCACCGGTTTGCCTATGTACGCTTAGCTGCCGACGCCTTATCGCGAGCTGATCTGGATGAGAAGCGGGGGTTTGTGTCTACGTCGGTGTCATTGGCTGATCTTGCCCGTTTTGATGTGGGGTACGAGGAGGCGGAAGGCCTGATTGATTGGGTTCGCAGCACCGCCGAGGCCGAAGTCGCATGCGTGCTAAAGGAGTCTCCTGAAGGTTTTCGGGTTTCGCTTCGCTCCGTGGAGCACGTTGATGTTGGTGCAATTGCTGCAGCGTTAGGTGGAGGTGGGCATCGGTTGGCTGCCGGATTTACTATGCGCGCATCAGTTGATGAGGTTCGTGCCGCTGTGGTTCGCGAGCTTGATCGCCAACGCCTGCACGGAGGCGAGCCGAGTACCTCACCGTCGACGTTCAGTTAATTGAGTATCTCGCCGGGAACTCAACAGTCCGTGTCCAAGGAAGTGACTCTGTGGCCAAGCCCCTTCGGCGTAGGATTTTCTGATGGGACGAAAGACCAAAGACTCGGGTATCGACGGGCTGTTGATTGTTGACAAGCCCGCCGGGTGGACGTCGCATGATGTGGTGGCGAAATGTCGTTGGGCGTTTGGGCAACGCAGAGCCGGGCATTCCGGCACACTTGATCCTGATGCGACGGGGGTTTTGCTGATTGGGTTCGGTCGAGTTACCAAGCTGCTCAACTACCTTACGATCCTTCCCAAGACCTATACGGGCGAAATCGTTTTGGGTACCGAAACGTCAACCCTTGATTCCTCCGGTGATGTTACGCACACCTACGATATGTCGAAGGTAGTTTTGGCTGATGTCCTCAACGCGGCCACGAACTTTGTCGGTGAGATACTCCAAGTTCCACCTATGGTGTCAGCGCTGTCCATTGACGGTGTGCGTTTGCATACGCTGGCTCGCCAAGGCATTGAAG
This sequence comes from Acidimicrobiia bacterium, assembly GCA_043718695.1. Taxonomy (GTDB): domain Bacteria; phylum Actinomycetota; class Acidimicrobiia; order Acidimicrobiales; family JANYDT01; genus JANMZO01. The sequence continues at coordinate 20,625 of JAYSVF010000081.1, forward strand.
TGGAGCGCCAAGCTCGGACGGTGACCATCTATAGCTTGCGTGTCGATGGTGAGGTGGAGCCCGGAGTGTTTGCCATTACCGCCACCGTGTCTTCAGGAACCTACATTCGTACCCTCGCTGCCGATATTGGAACGGCGCTGGGTGGCGGGGCGCATTTGCGGAACCTCCGCCGCACACAAATTGGATCATTCGCAGCGGGCGACGGGGTGTTGCTCGATGAGGCTATTGGCACCCAAACGTTACTCACCGCGGCCCAAGCGATGCGTGATTACCCATCGTGTTCGGTGGATAAAAAGACCGAAGTGTTCGTCCGTAACGGAAGGGTTTTGCCGATTGGGCAAGTATGGACGGGTGAAGGTGAAGCGCCGCAAAAGGATTGGCTAGTGCTGTCAAGGAGTGCCGAGGTTCTTGCCACGTATCAACGGTTTCGCGATGATCAGGCCAAGCCAGCAGTTGTCGTCGCACGTTTCGAAGACTGATTGTGCAACAGATTAAGCGGGACAGTTTGGACACTGAGGTCTACTGATGTGCCCAGACGCCTCCGATTCGGCAATATCCGCGATAGTGCTGCAGCATCCGGGTTCTGCACATCGGGCTCTGAACCAGCGAACCGTGCACCTCCTGACCGCGCACCACCCGACCGTGTACTTTTATGACCGTGCACCTTCCGACCCCTCGATCATTGGTCAACGACTGACTATTCGACAGACTCGACGAAGGTGGTGAAGGCGTTGAAACGGATTGCGGGGCTCTTCTGAGGGGGGAAGAGGTTTGTTCGACACATTGTGCGCTTCGATGACGAGATACCCGGTGAGGGCCGGTAAGTTGGAGGGGTGCAGGTGTTCCGCGATCTCGATGCCCTTAAACCGTTTCCGGAGGGGGCCGTTGTCACCATTGGCGCCTATGACGGGGTGCATCTTGGGCACCGGGCCGTTATCGGCGAAGTCTGCCGCCAAGCTGAACTACTGAGCGCACGATCGGTGGTAGTTACCTTTGATCGCCATCCGGCCGAGGTGGTGCGTCCGCAATCGGCGCCCAAGCTGCTTACCGATTCGAGCCAAAAACTAGAACTGCTGGCCTCAACAGGGATCGATGCCACCTGTATCGTGCCGTTTGATTCCGCCCGGTCTACCGAACCTGCGGAGCATTTTGTGCGCGAGGTCCTCGTTGAACGCCTTGGGGTTCGCCATGTGGTTGTTGGCGGCGATTTTCATTTCGGGAAAGATCGACGGGGCAATGTTGCGATGCTCAAGATGCTCGGTGAAGAGTATGGGTTTACCGTTGACGGGATCGAATTGGTTGATGATGCCAGTGATACGAGTGGCGGAACGAAGGTTTCCAGTACCGAGATTCGGCGGTTGCTGCGAGAAGGAGAGACCGAAGCAGCTTCGCTCCTGTTGGGTCGAAACTATGAAGTTCGTGGCGTGGTGGCCCATGGCGATGCGCGGGGTCGCACACTCGGGTTCCCTACCGCCAACGTGGTGGTACCTACGGAGATCTGTTTACCTGCCGATGGTATTTATGCGGGCTGGTATGTGCGGCCTTCAGGGGAGGTCCTGCCTACGGCAATCAACTTGGGGCGACGACCTACCTTCTATGAAGCGCAGCCATATTCGTTGCTTGAAGCGTTCGTGATTGATTGGTCAGGCGATCTGTACGATGAGCCAGCCAAGGTTCACTTCGTCAAGCGCTTGCGGGCGGAAATGAAGTTCGCGTCGATTGAATCCCTCGTTGAACAGATGCAAAACGATGTTGCCGAAGCGCGTCATATTTTGGGTGAGGCGTAACGGACATCCCACCCATCCGGTGCATTGCTTCAACCGCTGGCAACCAACGGTGAAGCGTCTTCGCCTTCCGAGTAGGCCCGCAGTCGCTACATTGTGCACCTTTCGTTGAGTCGCTAGATTCTCAGCCGCAGGCTCGCTCTCGACTTCGTATCTGAGCTGTTGCTTTTAGGGCGTTTGGAGCGGGCGTAGCGCTTCGGCGAAACGTTCAACGTCGGCGGGGGAGAAGGGCCTGGGCAGGGGAAGAATGCCGAGCGAAACGCCTTCCTGATCGTAGCGATGCGCCAGTTCGATGATTTGCTCGAAGGTCATCGATGGGCCAAAGAGGAGTGCCGAAATCGAGATCTCTTCAGGATTACGACCGATCGCGGCACAGTGTTCTTCTAGGACTTCGCGCTTGCGTCGCAACTCCGCAATCGGGTCTTTTGCTGCCGTTCCGAAGTTCCAATGATCTGCATACTTAGCAACTAGCGGTAGCGTTCGTTTTTCGCCGCTTCCCCCGATGCAGATTGTAAGTGCCCTTGGAGTGGTTTTGGGTTGCAGTAAGCGTCCTCCAGTTGATAGTGCGTGCCTTTGAAGGTTGATTGTGGCTGGCTGAGGAGCAGCTTGATGACCTCAAGGCCTTCGGCGAAGCGATCGCAGCGCTCTTTTATAGTGCCAAGATCGATTCCGTAGGCCCTGCTTTCTTCGAGATTCCAACCGGCACCAAGCCCGAGTTCTAAGCGGCCGCCTGACGTGATGTCGAGCGTGGCTGCCATGTTGGCGAGAACGGCTGGGTTGCGATAGAGCATGCCGCTCACCAGCACGCCTCCACGCAGGCGTTTGGTGGAATGCAGGAGTGCGGTGAGCGTTATCCACCCTTCCATGCAGTCGCCGCTACGAGGTGCACCCATGATCGGTTCAAAGTGATCAAAGGTCCAGCCCGAATCGAACACGTCGATGTCGTCGGCAGCCTTCCAAACATCATGCATTTCTTTCCAGGTGCAGAGTTGTGGCGAGGTTGAAATGGCGAAGCGCATTGGCGAACCTTAGGGTACTCATGACCAACGACACCAATACTTTGTGATCCCGATCACAGACCGTTGGTGCGCTGAGGCACAGGCTTCTTCTAAGCGTCACTCCCGGCGCTCCAGAGGAGGAAACATAATGTTTGTCTGTACCACTTGGAAATTACGGGCACTTACGCCCGAGCAGGGAAACCGGATGATGGCAACGTGGGGAAAGCTTGAAGCCTCATTGGCATCGAGTCCCGCTGGCGATCGGGTGTGTTGGTTTATCAACAGCGATGGGACCGGAGGCGTAACGGTGGCGAAGGTCAAAGATCCCGATGCCTTCGCCGTGCTTGAGCTTGAGCAGTCTCTCGCCTTGGGCGAGTTTTTGGAATTCACTTCCAATATCGTGCTTGATCTCGACAGTGCGATGCCCGGAATTCTGAAGGGTATGGAGCACGTCAACGCAAAGTGATCTTCATGGCGGGCCGATCTTTTTGATCGACCCGCCAGGCTTCACTTCCACCTTGGTGCGCCGGTGGTGCAAGATAAGGCCATGAGTGTTCTCGAGGCTGAATTTTTGCATGTGTCGGTGGTCGTCGCGGATCGGGTCTGCTGGGCGACGATTGACGCTCCGCCAGTGAATGTCATGACGATCCCGTTGTTGCTGGACTTGATCAAGTTGGCCAACGAAGTTGCGGCCGATGACGGGGTTAGCGTTCTGGTGTTGGAGAGTGCAGATCCCGATTTCTTCATTGCCCACTTCGATGTGGAGGCGATCCTCAAATTCCCGGTGGATGGCGTGCCCACGCGTGCGGGGGAACTGAGTTCGTTCCACCGCATGTGTGAGACGTTCCGAACCATGCCGAAGGCGACCATCGCCAAAGTAAACGGTCGTGTCGGTGGAGGGGGAGCAGAGTTGGCAGCCTCGATGGATATGCGCTTTGGTGTGATCGGGCGTACGGTCGTGAACCAGATGGAAGTGCCGCTTGGGATTCTTCCGGGTGGGACGGGGACGCAGCGATTGCCGTTGCTTGTGGGACGTGGGCGTGCCTTGGAAATGATTCTCGGTGGAATCGACGTTGATGCGCAAACGGCCGTGGCGTGGGGTTGGCTCAATCGAGCATTCGCCTCGGCTGAAGAACTCGATGTCTACGTCGCATTTCTCGCGAACCGCATAGCGTCGTTCCCTCCTACGGCGGTTCGTTTGGCGAAGGCCTCGGTTCTGAACGCTCTTGCTGATCCAACCGACGTGTTACTCGATGAGGCCCATGCATTTCAGCAGACGCTCCGAGATCCGCTTGCTTCGGATCGTATGCGCACGTTCCTTGAACGTGGCGGCCAAACCCGTGCAGGTGAACTCGACGTCGCCGGTCTCAGCGCCAGCCTTCATCTCTAGGATGGGCCCAGCTGGAGGTAGCTGCGTGGCGAAAGGCATCTTGGTTGTGCGATCTGAGTTACAAAGGACTCGACATGGCCATGGTCCAATGAGGTAGAAATCCCATCTGTAGATTTCAACGAACAGATTTCAACGAACAAATTTCAAGGAACAGATTTCACAAGCGACAATGAACGAAAAGGAACACGAGGACTCGATGGAAGAGCAATTGGTTCAATTTCTGCGGCAGACCCTCACCGATGTTGATCACGTGACGATTGAAGGCTTTTCGCCGATACCCGGCGGATACTCACGGGAGACCTATCGATTTGATGCGCGCGTATCCCGCAATGGCACCGAGGAGGTGATGCCACTCATTCTGCGAAAGGATCCGCCAAGTGCCGCTTCGATTCTGCAGACGAGTCGTAAGGTGGAGCACGACCTGATCGAAGCCATCCGTGCACATACGAATGTGCCCGTCAGTGAAAGTTACGGCTACGAGATGAATCCGGCAACGTTTGGCGAACCTGTCATGGTCATCCAGCGGATGCATGGGAGCGGGCACACGTCGGATCTGTTCAACGGCGGCGTGGATGCTGGTCAGGTCGATGATGTCGTGCGGCATCTTTGTGAGCTGATGGTTGAGCTGCATACGACCGATATCGTAAAACTGAACGTGGATCAACAGCTGAGTGATCCGCGGGGCGTAGGCATCGATATCTCCTCGTGGGATTCCTATATGGACTCCACCTTCGAGTACTACATCTCGACCTACCCCTCCGTTGCTTTCGATCCATCGACCATGATCCTGCTTGACGCTGCGCTCACGTTACGCAGGAACAAGCCTCGACCGCTTCAATTGGCTCTCGTGCATGGCGACTTCAATCCAGCGAACTTTCTGTATGAAGACGGGCGGGTGACTGCGTTGATTGACTGGGAGAATTCGCGTGTCGGTGACCCTCGAGAGGATCTTGGCTGGATGGTGGCCATGGACAATATGAGCAACACAGCGGTGATGTCCCATCCACGCGATGAAGGCGGTTTTCTTGCCTATTACAACAAGCTGACGGGATGGAACATTACGCCCGAAGAACTTGGCTATTTCGTGTTGTTCGGAACGTGCAACATCGGAATCCCGGTCACCGCGGCTGTTAAGGGGCGGGTCGACGGAGAGCACCAGCAATTCATGCCTTTGTATCTCATGCAACCAAGCTCAGCCACGCTCGTTGCGTTCACTCAACTTCTCGGCTATCCAGGAGCGACCTCATGAACACATCACCCGGTATTGATGGACTCCTCGAAGGAGTAATCGTCGGCATTCAAAACGAACTCATGCCCTTTCTGTCCAACGAAAAGGCCCAGGCCACAGCAGCCATGATGCAGGCAATTCTCCAAGGAGTGCGTCAAACGATTCCTGTCTAAGACCACTATCTTGTCGACGAGCACAACGCGATGACCGCCACCTTGCGTTCTGCCGCAGCGCACCTCGACGGTGTTGAGGGTTTAGAAGCCGGCAGGATTAGAGACCGAGCGACCGTTCTCGGCGTACTTCCCGATCTTCCAACGCCTCTTGACAAGGTTGCGGTTGCAAGTGCACATAGCGAATTGAGTCGAGCGTTGGAAGCGACATTTAGCGATCTCGACGTCTTGCAACGAAGTGGCGGAACCAATGCCGCAGCGGCCGATCAAGCGCTTGGCGTTGTTCGCTCCCATCTGGCACCTCGTTGTGTGCGGGACTTCCAAACCATCTCAATCGCTGGTGGCATGCTGGGCCGCGGCTAGTTGACCATTCGTTCCGTGAGCTACCTGACGGACGCTGAAACGGTGAGTTTGGGTCGGACAATGATGCGACGTCGCTTTCCGTGGGTTCAACGCGAAATCTATCGGCGTGCGAAGCGGGGAGACAGGATGATTGTTGCGAGGATGCCTGCGACGACTCCCCAGAAGGGTGCGCCAATTTTGGCCACGGTTACGCCAGACAGGGTGATGAGAAAGGTCAACATTGCAGCCTCTCGTCGGTTTTCATCGCGAGTCGCACTGGAGAGGTTGGCGCCGATGGTTGGTAACAGAGCAAGGGCAGCAATGATGTGCACGAGTTCTGGTGGAAAGGCTTTGAGGGCGCCGGTGATGGAAGTCCCAAAAATGCCAGCTAGTAAGTAGAACCCTCCGTTACTGATGGCCGCGGTGTACCGGCGCTTGGGGTCTTCGTGTGATGCGGGTTCCATACAGATTGCTGCCGTGATAGCGGAGAGGTTCAATGCGTAGGCTCCAAACGGCGCGAGGATCATCGTGCCAACACCCGTAGAACCGATGGCTTTCGAGATTGGAATGTCGTACTTGGCGTTGCGAATAGCTGCGACTCCGGGAAGGTTTTGTCCGGCCATCGTCACGATAAACAACGGTATGGCAATGCTGACGAGGGCCGACAGGGTGAAGCTTGGTGCGGTATAGATCGGTTTGGCGATTGACCATCGAAGTTCATCGGTCTTGAACGTATTGGACACAACTGCCGTAACGATTCCAACGGCCAGGACGGCCATAACCGCGTATCGTGGGGCAAGCCATCGCATGAGAACGTAAGTCAACGTAGTAATGACTACGAGCCATGGTGCGGTTTTGGCATCGGAAAATCCGTTGAGCGCAAACCGGGTTAGCGCCCCGGCTAACAGTGCACTGGCTAACGCTACGGGTATGCGATCCATGAGTTTTTCGAAGATGCCGCTGAAGCCCACGACGGTAATTACCAGAGCGCAGAGTATAAATGCGCCGACCCCTTGAGCCATGGTGAACTCGCCGGGTTTCATGGTGGCGAGGATCGCGGCCCCAGGGGTTGAGTAGGCAATCATTACGGGCATGCGTAACCAGAGCGATCCCGCGATGCTCATCACGCCCATACCGATGCAGATTGCCCAAACCCACGAGGTGAGTTCCGCATCGTTGGCTCCGAGTGCTCGTGCTGCGGTGAACACAATGGCCATGGAACTGGTCAGCCCCACTAGTGAGGCCACGAAGCCAGCAGTTATGGTCGACAGGGAGAAGTCTCGAAGCACACGCACGGCCGTCGAGACTACGCCACGCAAGCGGTGTAACTCGGGTCCAATTAAACCGATTCGTGCTGCGTTGGTGCGAATGGATGCTTTGTGCTGTCAGCGGTCTGTACTCAGATTTTTGTTAGTCGTTTTCGCGGCTATCAGCAGCGGCGCAGAGAAACGAGCGGACAACACAACGCAATCGACTGGGCTTCTTGGGTTTCCCTACTCTGGGAACTAGGAGAGTGGTGAACAATGCGACCTAGATTAGTCACGAACTGCGAAAACAGAGCCAAATTCGGCATCCAGTCGCATTTGTTCACCAGTCTCCTAGTTGTGGTAGCTGCGGTCTTCTTCGCGGAGGCGGCGGGCGAGCCCGGTGGCAATTGCGCGCCAGAGGGCGGGGGAGTGCGTGGTGAGATCGTCGAATGCCTTGATGCTCAAGGCGGCGACCTCCATTGGTGACGTGGCAGTGATGGTCGCGGTTCGCGGGCCGTGGTCGAGAAGCGCCATTTCGCCGATCACTTCGCCAGCACCGAGTTCGGCCACGAGCGTTCCGCTGATGTCGACCGATGCGGTTCCTTTTAACACAACGATTAATTCGGTGCCGAACTGTCCTTGCCTCGTCAGCATTTCACCGGTTTCGAGTTTGCGGTGCTCGGTCTTCTGGCCGATCGTTTTGAGTTCGCTTTTTGAAAAGTTGGCGAAGGGTGAGGTGGCGGCGAGCATGGTTCCAACGGTGTCTCGATCAAACATGATGCATCTCCCTTTTCATGCAGGCGCTCTGCCTTGCTGTCAGATACATCGGACCATTTGGCGTCAGGCCACTCCGTGATCACGATCACACAACGCTCGTGGCATGCATCACAGTTGCGTTCTTTGATGAACGCATCGACAAGGTGTTTGGTCTTTTAACCTGTGATCAGTCGAATGTTTACCCCGCGGCGAGCGGCAGCTTCGCGCAACGGCGGATTGTCGTCTTGTTCGGCCAGGCAAAGCTCAGCCTGCAGGTTTTCAGTGGCAGCGAGAGCTTCGAGGGACAACAAATTGAGTCGCACGCCGCTGGTGAGAATCTCCGCCATCGGCCACGCGAGTGAGCGAAGCGAAACCAGTTGGATCGATTCGGGAAGTTCGATAACGGATCCGATGGCGGCGCTCGCCAACGTCATGTTGGCATTACCGAGTTGACGTGACATCACGCCGGTAACGGTGTCGTCAGCGAGGGCACGGCAGAGACGGTGATACCAAAGTCCGGTCGTAGCGACGATGGCGCCATGGGGCCGGAGTGAGGACGGTTCTTGGCCCAGGAGGATCTGCAGCAAAATGTGGTCGTCTACAACAACCGTGGAGTTCAAGCGAGATCTGGTTCGTCGCTCGTAACCTTGCCGACTAAGGCTGTGTATCCACCGGCTTCTTCGATGGCCGTTTGGAGAAGGCCTCGTAGCCCGCCACGATCAGCAGGCACAATCACGAGGGCAGTTCCTAGGTCTGCCACATCAACCGATCCGCCTTCTGAAAGGTTCCATCGACGTCGGGTCTCAGCGGGAAGGGCCATTTGGCCACGATCGGACACACGAAAGGTCACAACTGCCATGTCAAGGAGTCTACAAGG
>JAYSVF010000082.1:0-11704 GCA_043718695.1 Acidimicrobiia bacterium
ATTCGACGCAGGAGCGAGTAGCCACTGGTATGGGGACCTGAGGAACCAATACCAATCATCACGTCGCCAGCATTGATTGCGCTGGAGCCATCGGCATTCGTGCGGGGGAGGAGATCGGCTTTATCGACCACGCCCACCAAGGTTCCCGCGAGATCAAGATGGCCGTCGTGATAGACGCCGGGCATTTCTGCCGTTTCGCCACCAAGCAGCGCACAATCATTATCGGCACAGGCTTCGCTCATGCCCTTCACCACTTCGGCGACATCTTCGGCAATCACTTTTGACGAAGCGAAGTAATCGAGGAAGAACATTGGGCGGGCGTTTTGCACCAACACGTCATTCACACAGTGATTCACCAGGTCAATACCTACGCCCTTGAGGCGTTTCGCTTGGGTAGCCAACATGACCTTGGTGCCCACACCATCAGTTGAGGCCACTAACACCGGGTACTCCATGTTCTTTAGCGCCCGAGCATCGAAGGCGCCACCGAACGAACCAATACCGGCCAGTACTGCTGAGCCGTGTGTTTTTTCGACGGACTCTTTCAGTAGATCAACGGCGCGCGTACCTTCATCAATGTTGACACCCGAAGCTGCGTAGCCGCCGGTAGTTCGAGCAAGGGCGCGCCAGGCAATATCTCGACGCATCTGTGCGCCCTCGAAACCAACCGTGGCTGCTTCTTCGTAAGCATGCGCACGAGCCTCAGCAACGGTTACACCCACACCGGTTGCGGCAAACACTCGGCCGCCGGTGGTTTTGAGTGTGCCATCTTCAGCCCGATCGGTGCCAGCATGAAACAAGACAGAACGGCCAACCGGAGCGGCAAACGTGCCAGCCCACTCATCGAATTCGCCAGTAATGGTGCCACCGGTGACGGGGGCTGCGGGATAGCCGGGCGTAGCCAACACTACGGTGCAAGCCGCGCCAGGATTCCACTGCACGTCAAGATCGGCTAGTCGTCCATCAATGCATGCCTCGACAACTTCGATGAGATCGGTTTCCAGTAGCGGCAGCAAAACCTGCGCTTCGGGATCACCAAATCGGCAGTTGAATTCGAGAACCTTTGGACCACTTGGGGTGAACATGAGCCCGGCATACAGAATGCCCACAAACGGACGTCCCTCAACTGCTGAAGCAGTAATCGCTTTTTGCAAAACCGATTGCGTTAGCTCGCCAACAAGGGCAGGAGGACAAATCGGTGCGGGAGCATAGGCACCCATACCTCCAGTGTTCGCGCCACGGTCACCTTCACCAATGGTTTTGTGATCCTGCGCCGGTGGCATAACCGAAACCGTGGTCCCATCGCAAAAAGCCAGGAGCGAAACTTCTTCACCGGTAAGAACCTCTTCAAGAACGACACGGTTGCCCGCCGCCCCGTGGGCTCCACCGACCAACATGTCACGAATCGCCATGATGGTTTCTTCAACAGAAGCCGCTACAACAACACCTTTTCCTGCAGCGAGACCATCGGCTTTGACCACCATTGGCGCTCCTGCGGCTTGCACATAGGCAATGGCGGCATCGAGTTCGCTGGCATCAAAACTGGCCGACGCTGGAGACGCAATCCCGTTTCGTTCACAAAACTGTCGAGCGGCAACCTTGGACCACTCCAACTCCGAAGCTGCCTGTGTAGGTCCAAATGCCCGAATTCCCGCCGCAGTTAACGCATCGATTACCCCCGCCGCAATCGCCGCATCCGGGCCGACGATGACTAGATCGCTACCCAACCGCTTAGCCAGCGCGCATACGGCTTGAGGGTCATCGACCTGAACAGATTCACGTCGGCCTGGTGTCCCTCCGTTGCCGGGGGCTACAACGAGATCGGCACACAGTGGTGAGCGACTTGCCGCCCAAGCAAGTGCATGCTCCCTGCCGCCCGAGCCAAGAACCAAAACGTTGCGTTTCATAATTGCTGGTGCCTCTTTTGCTTGGTCTTGGAACGATTCACGTTGTTTCATCTCGTCGGCGAGTTGCTGGACCGCCGCTTTTTCTGCTTCTGTTTGAACAGAAGCGCTTAGGTCACCGGATGGGTCAGTGTTACGCGTGGTGAGCGCCGCAGCTGTTGAATCCTTTGGGGTTGTGTTCATCGCAACACTCCTTCAAAGGACTCTTTCGTGCGGCCGATGGTTACCGGCACCGGAACGGGATAGACCCCAGTGAAACAAGCATTGCAATAGCCGTCGTCGCGTCCGATTGCCTTCATCAGCGAATCAAGCGAGAGAAAGGCCAACGAATCAGCCCCGATGAGTTCAGCCAGATCTGATGGTTGCACTCGATGCGAAATCAGCTCATCATAGGTACCCATATCAAGGCCCATGTGGCAAGGGTGCGCAATTGGAGGGCACGTGATTCGCACGTGTACTTCGGTGGCCCCAGCATCGCGGAGCATCTTGACTAACGGCCCGGCGGTCGTACCTCGCACGATCGAATCGTCAATCATGATGACTCGTCGGCCCACGAGATTTTCGGCGAGTACGTTAAATTTCATCGAGACACCCTGCTCGCGCATGGCTTGGGTTGGCTGAATGAAGGTACGCCCGATGTAGCGGTTCTTGATAAACCCGTCGTTGATTGGAATGCCCGAGAACCGTGAGTACCCAATTGCGGCGGGGATCGAAGAATCGGGAACCGGCACCACAACATCGGCCTGAACACCGCTCTCCTGGGCCAACAATTCACCGAGGCGCTGCCGAACGTGGTGCACGCTGGTGGAATCCCAGTTGCTATCCGGGCGGGAGAAGTAGACGTGCTCAAATGAGCAACGAGCCAGGCTGGGAACCCGAATTGAGGAGTGGGTTGAACTAATCGAGTCGCCGCTCATCGAAACGATTTCCCCAGGCTCAACCTCTCGGATTTCACTGCAACCCAAGGTGGTAAGCGCACAAGTCTCCGAGGCGGCCATCCATCCACCACCGGGCATACGGCCGATCGAAAGCGGACGGAACCCCCACGGATCACGAACGGCAATGATCCCATCCGATGCCAGCACCACTAGAGAGAACGCACCCTTCCAAGAAGGCATAGTCCGCTCAATACGAGCTTCCCAGGTACTGCCACCAGCACTGGCCAACATCAACAAAATGACTTCGCTATCGGAGGTGGCCGCGAGCGGAAAACCTCGATCAAGAAGCTCTTCACGTAATTCTGCAGCGTTGGTGAGGTTCCCGTTGTGGACCAACCCGAGCGGGCCGTGGCGGGTTTCTACTAAGAACGGTTGGGCATTGCGAGCTACGGAAGAGCCAGTCGTGGAGTAGCGAGTATGGCCAATGGCATGACGGCCGGGAAGTTGACGGAGTCTCTCCTCGGTAAGAAGTTGCGTGACCAACCCAGTGTCCTTGTGGAGCCGAGCGCCGGTCCCATCGGCTGTGGCCAAACCTGCACCCTCCTGGCCTCGGTGCTGCAGCGCAAACAGGCCAAAGAAACTGTGACGGGCCGCAGCGTGGGGATCGCCGCCCTCAGGCAGAGTAAGTCCGAGAATTCCGCACATGGCTACAGATCCTTGCTTGGGTTTGTGGAGCGTGGGTTTGCAGAGCGTGAATTTGAATCCGCAACGCTTGAATTCGCAGAGCTTGCGTTCGCAGTGTTTCCGTCGCCAGGGTTTGAACGGAGCAGTCCAGCAGCTTGCAACGAACGATGAATACGCGCCGCGGCGGGTTGTTCTGCGGCAACGAAGGAACGGCCAGTTAGTCGTTCATACGCGCGCTGATAACCAGTTGCAGCAGCAGTCCATACCGCGGGATCAAGCGTTGGAGTGGGTCCATCACCGCGGTAACCCAAATCCGCATAGGCCCGACGGACAATCTCTTTGTCCATGCTCTCGGGCTCGTGGCCTGCGCTCAGCCGTGACGCATACGTTGCGCCCTCCCAGAACCGAGAGCTATCGGGAGTATGGACCTCATCAATCAGCAACAGCGTGCCATCGGGAGCCAGACCGAATTCGTATTTCGTGTCAGCGAGAATCAAACCTGCGGCCTGTGCCCGTTGTGAGCCTCGCTCGAAGATGGCCAGCGCGGCAGTACAAACTCTTTCCCAGAGCGCTGGTGCGACAAGACCCCGAGCTTCGACGTCGGCGACACTTAACGGTTCATCATGTCCGCCGGCTTCGGCCTTCGTCGTCGGCGTGATTATCGGCGTAGGTAGCAACTCGTTTTTGTGGAGACCATCGGGGAGTGTGTGCCCATCGATTAAACGCTGACCCGCAGCGTACCGTTGCCACAGTGAGGTGTTGGTGACCCCAGTAATGGCATGGCGGACGATCACTTCGACGGGAAGAGGATCTGCCGCGGTTGCGATCAGCACGTTGGGATCGGGAAGGCTTAACGCGTGGTTGGGAACAATGTCGGCCAATTCGCCAAACCACCACCACGCCAACTCGTTGAGCACCTGACCTTTGCCGGGAACACAGGCAAGCACTCGATCAAAGGCTGAAAGGCGATCCGTTGTGATAAACAATCGTCGCTCAGGCGTGCCCGAGGATGCGGGTAGGTCGTAACTAATTCGAATCTTGCCTTCGCGTCGACCGGTAAGCGGCAACTCGATGTGATCAAGCACCAAACTCGAAGAGCCTGCAGCTTCAGTGTGTGCTGCCGCACCGGTAGTCATCCGCGGGCCTTCACATAGTTCACTCCGCTAGTGAACAACGGCAGCCCAAGACCTGATCGGGCGACGGATTCACCGGAACGACGACGACTGAACTGGGGATGCTGACGAGCCAACACATGATTCTCTGGGTGCGGCATGAGCCCAAGCACCAAACCGCTCGCATCGGCAACACCGGCGATATTCGCAGCAGAGCCATTGGGGTTGGTACCGTCGGCATACGTTAAAGCGCTATGCATGCTTAGAATATCGGGGTCCGCCAGGTATCGACCTTCGCCGTGCGCAACGGGGCACTCGATTGGCTCGGTAATCCCTGAAGTCCAAATCGAAGAGGCGTTCGAGGTTTCGAGTGTCACCCAACGACAGCTAAAGGCACCTGAGGCGTTATGGGTAAGCGAACCGGGAAGTAAACCTGAGCGGACGAGCATTTGAAAGCCATTGCAAATACCCAAAATCGGATTGCCATTGGCCAAAAACTCGCGCAGCGTGTCGCCCAGGTGGGTGGATATTTGCAGTGCAGCAAGGGTTCCCGCGCCAAGAGCATCGGCGTTCGAAAACCCACCGGCCAAGACAACCATTTGCGCCTGATGAATTGCGCTTGGAGCATCACGCAACTCGTTGAGTGACACGCGCTTCGCCGAAGCGCCGGCCAATTCCAAGGCGTAGGCGACATCATGATCGCGGTTGGTCCCGGGAGAACGGACCACTAGGGCGACTGGTTTGCTCATGCTTTTGCTCCCTTCGAATGTGCGCCAGCGCTTGCGTGAAGCCCGGCCTCAGCCCCAAGGCCCCCACGTTCGGTTTGGCTTTGGGTTTGACACTGCCAGGCTGAGCGCATCGAATCAATGGTGGTATGCACGATTTCAGTTCCGTTCAACGCGGTAACGCTGAGTACTGGCTCCGCGTGGAGATGACCAATTACCGAACCACCGGTACGAGTGCAGAGTTCCTGCACGTTGGCTTCTGTGGTTTCTAGAACCAAACGCCCTGAAGTTTCACCAAACAACTCGCCCACGACCACTCCCGCATTGGATGATCGCAGCACCACGCTGGCCCCGAGTCGACCGCCGATTGCCATCTCAGCAACCGTCGTAAGCAAACCACCATCGCTGCAATCGTGCGCAGAGAGAACGAGCCCATCGACCATTGCTCGATGCACGGCAAGATACCGGGCTGGTGATTCGGTATCTGCTCCCGGCACAGTTCCTGCGGCATCGATTCCAAGGACGGCGTCAAGCACCGAACCACGCAAATCGGTTCCCGCCGGACCAACGAGCACTAGGGCATTTCCTGGCGCCTTCGCGTCGCTGGTGATCAGCTTTTCACCTTGCTGCAAAATGCCAAGTGCGGTGATGACCAACGTTGGTGGAATAGCTCGCCGTTCGCCGCTTGTAGTGAGGTACTCGTTGTTGAGCGAATCCTTGCCCGAAACAAACGGAGCGCTAAATGATGCGGCACCCTCGCAACATGCTTCGACCGCTTCTACTAATTGGCCGAGCGTCGCTGGTTTACGGGGATCACCCCACGAGAAGTTGTCGAGCAAAGCAACCTGGCGAGGATCAGCCCCCACGGCTACCGCATTACGAATGGCCTCATCGATCGAAGCCCCAGCCATCCGCTTGGCATCAATCACGCCGGTTCGACAGTTCATGCCAATACCAATCGCTAACCCGCGACCCGATGGTGCCTTGAGCGGTGAGATCACCGCAGCATCAGCAGGACCATCGTTCTGTACACCTACGAATGGTCGACCAATGGTTCCGCCGAGAATTTCGTGGTCATACCCACGGACAACGGACTCGTTGGACCGCACATCAGGATGCGCTAGCACCCGGTGCAGAATCCCCGTTGCATCGTTCATGATCGCCGCACAATCACGCTCCCCGGTGGTTGCTGGAGGCACTGGACGAGAAGCCGTCATCTGACGCGCCGGGCGCCCATCATGCAGAAAAGAACCGGGGAGATCAAGCAGCGTCTTTCCGGCATAACGAACAATCAATTGACCATCAGATCGGAACGCACCAAGATCGGCCAGCGATACTTCATGGGCACTACAAATAGCTTGTAACGCTTCAACTGAAACTGATGGGACAGCGAGAACCATGCGTTCCTGAGCCTCGGAAAGCCATACTTCCCACGGAGCTAAACCGGGGTACTTCAACGGCGCAGCATCAAGGTTGACATCGGCTCCAAGTTCAGCGGCGATCTCACCGATAGCGGAGGAGAAACCACCCGCACCACAATCGGTGATGCCCACAAACAAGCCAGCATCACGAGCTTCGGTGAGGACATCGGAAACAAGCTTCTCGATGATTGGATCACCAATTTGCACACTTGCTCCAGCCACATCGCCGGTCGTTGCATCCATCGTGAGGGACGAGAACGTGGCCCCTCGGATGCCGTCACGCCCGGTAGCTCCACCGATAGCAATAATGCGATCGCCAGGAATAGGGCCACGCAGAACAAGGCCCTTCGGACGCAAACCAATACAGCCAGCGAACACCAGCGGATTGGCCGTAAAACCCTCTTGGTGCACAATCGCTCCAGCTACCGTGGGCAAACCAATCTTGTTCCCGTAATCGGCAATACCGGCAATCACGCCATCGCGAATCCGTTGCGGATGCAGAACACCCTGAGGAAGATCCTCCGTACGCGTATCAGTTGGCCCGAAACACAGAATGTTGGTAACGGCAATCGCATCAGCGGCAACACCGAGCACATCGCGAATGACTCCACCTACGCCGGTATTGGCTCCGCCGAAGGGTTCAATGGCGGAGGGATGATTATGGGTTTCCACCTTGATGGCAACGTCATAGGCATCATCGAATGAAATGATTCCGGCATTGTCCACAAAGGCCGAAACAACCCATGGCTTGGCCAGGGTATCCGTTGAGTTCCGTAGTTGGCGAAGTAGGGGAGTGATGGCCGTTCCATCGTCCCAAGAAATTTGCGCGCGGAAAGTTTTGTGGGCGCAGTGCTCGCTCCAAGTTTGGCCGATCGATTCCAGCTCGGCATCGGTGGGGTCGCGATCAATGGAAACGTAGAACGCCTGCACGGCCAATAGCTCTGCAGGATCAAGGGCCAATCCCCGTGCCTTGCAGAGCGCGTCCAACTCGATTTCAGAGAGCAGTCGCACGGGCACGATTTCAACGTGATCAGAAGCAGCATCGGTAGCAAATCGAACGTCAACGTGAGCATCAAAAGCAACGTCATCCACAATGTCGTTGTGGAGCAATGCGGCAGTGACCACCGCTTGGATTTGAGGCGCAGGAGCTCCAGGTTCACATCGAAACGAGAAACGTTTGCCCGACCGTGCCGAAATGGCGGGGAACCCAAGAACCTGTGCTGCTCGTGCAAACGCTTCGCCCGTTGGATCAGTCACACCCGTGCGAAGCGCGACCTCGACAAAGGACCCTTCGCAGGTAGCTTCACCGCTTGAACGCCAAAGATGTACCTGGGTGTGAGCATCAACAACGGCTTTGGCTAAAGCGTCCCTTTCTGCTGGAGCAAGGTCACGATCAACGACATACAGCGTTGTTTCCTCAACGCCCACCAATCCCACAACCGCTTCTCCAAGAACTGAACGGGCCCGAGCCGCCAAACGTTCCCCGAGTAGTTTTGCGTCGCGAGGTTGAACTTCGAGTCGCCAGCTGGGATTGTGTGAAGGCACGCTCGCACCGTAGTGAAAACGACATTGACATGTCGTTCAATGTCGGATCTTGAGACAACTGCCACGCGTGTTTCTTAACCCGGGCCGGTGCAGGCCTGTTGTGGGTCATGACCCTTTGGCGGTTGCCGACTGGTTCGCACCAAGTTGCACGACATGAAATTTGGGATCGCCTTTGCCAACACTGCCTTGTACACCTCCACGGCCGGAGCCATCGCGTTGGCGCAGAGAACAGAAGCGGTAGGGGTGGATTCATTGTGGACGGTGGAGCATCGCCGTGGTTTGACCTGGTCTCGGCGGGATTTAGGGACCACCAACCAGGAGTGGTAAAACGAAGCATGGCTATTGCGCAGCGACTCCATCACACCGCCTACGTCACGAAAGACCAAGAGGCAACTCGGGCCTTCTATGAAGATGTCCTCGGGTTTCCCTTGATCGCAACCTGGTCAGAAGTTGACGAACTCTTTGGCGCGGAACGGGTGTACTGCCACACTTTCTTTGGTCTCGCCGATGGCAGCGCGTTGGCGTTCTTCCAGTTCGCCAACAAAGAAGATCAAGACCTGTTCGACCCGGAATTGGTTCCTTCTCCCTTCCGACATATTGCTTTGAAGGTCGACGCAGCAGCGCAGGCCGATCTCGAACAACGACTCGAAGCCAACCACTGGGAGGGCAGTTTCGTATTGGAACATGGGTACTGTCGCTCGCTGTATGCAACCGATCCCAACGGCATGCTGGTTGAGTTCACCGTCGATGCCCCGGCTGCCGCATCCATCAACGAAGCGCGCCGTCTCGATGCCCACGACACGCTGAAACGTTGGCTTGCCGGCGACCATACGTCGAACAACAACTACCGGTGAGCGCCGCCACTGGAGCGAACAACGCGCAACTCCTGCGCACCACCGTCATGGGCAGCTACCCCCAACCGGGATGGCTCATCGATCCAGACCGTCTCCTTGCCGACTCGGTCGCTCGGGTACGCACTTCTGAAGTGTGGCGAGTTGATCCGGCGTTTCTGAAAGAGGCGATTCAAGCAGCCTCGCTCATGGCCATTGCCGATCAGGAAGACGCAGGCGTTGACATCATTACCGACGGGGAAGTAGGGCGAGAGTCGTACTTCAACCACTTCGCTAATTCCCTTAGCGGGGTTGATCAAGACCGCATCGGTTCGGCGGCAAACCGGCTCGGAGGAACCTCACCGGTACCGCTAGTGACCGGCCCAATCCGCCGTATGGCACCCGTTGAGTTGGAGGCAGCACAATTTCTCCGTCGCCATACAAAACGACAAACCAAGGTGACGGTGCCCGGACCGTTCACGTTGAGTCAGCTTGCCGAGAACACGTACTATCCCGATCAACGGAGTTTGGCGATGGCCTATGCCGCCGTGGTGAACGAAGAGTTGCGTGATCTCGTGGCGGCAGGTATCGACGTCGTGCAGCTCGACGAACCGTATCTGCAAGCCAACCCCGAAGCCGCCAAAACCTTCGCTGTGGAAGCACTCACGGCCGCCTTTGATGGCATTACCGGAACTACAACGCTGCATACGTGTTACGGGTATGCCGCTTACGTGAAAAACAAAAACAGCGGCTACCCGTTCTTGGAAGAGTTAGCGGCGATTCCCGTCGATTGGATTGCCGTTGAAACCGCACAACCAAACCTCGATCCGGCCATCGTTACTTCGCTTTCCCCTCGCGCCGTTGTGCTCGGAGTGCTCAATCTTGGGAGTAACGAGGTTGAACGTCCCGAAGATATTGCTGCGCGCATACGAATCGCCCTCACCCACATTTCGCCCGATCGCCTGGCCCTCTCGCCCGATTGCGGCATGAAATACCTACCAAGAGAAGTGGCGAAAGCAAAGCTTTCTTCTATGGTCGCCGCGGCCGAGATCGTTCGGGCAGAACTCGCTGGTTGAACGGTCAGCGGACGGCCACAACCCGGGAGAGCGTGCCGGCCTCGTAGTCAACCACGAGCAGTTCACCCTTGGCATCGAGGCCAAACGACGAGATCATCTCGACGGGGAGTTCTGTGCTCCAGTCTCTTCGGTCCACGACACTCGTCCCGTTGTAGCGGAAGCTGCGGATCCACCCGAAACACCAATCGGCGTAGAAGTAATGGCCATCGACTTCGGGGATGGCCGCGCCCCGGTAAACCTCACCGCCAACGATGGAGCAACCTTTGTCGACATCGTTGTGACGAACTTCAAGAACGGGTGCCACCAGCGGTGTCGCTGGAGTGCCCTTCAGATACGGTTTTGAGCCCTGCATAAGCGGCCAGCCAAAGTTCAATCCCGGAGAATCGAGCTTCACTACATCGATCTCCTCGATAGTCTCCTGGCCCACGTCGCCAATGTACGCGAGCCCAGATTTCGTATCAATGCTGAACCGCCACGGATTGCGAAACCCGTACCACCAAACCTCGGGGCGCCCGTTCTGCCCATCAGCGAAGGGATTGCCAGCCGGTATCGCGTAGGGAGTGGTGTTGATATCGATGCGGAGAATGGAAGCAAGCAGGGTTTTGGGATTCTGACCGTTTTCCTTGGGTCGGGCACCGTCGCCGACTGCGATGTAGAGAAGGCCGTCAGGACCGAACCGAAGGGCACCGGCGTTGTGCCGCACCGCAGTGGGGGCCTTGTCGATACGCAGCAGCTCCAAGCGGCTCGCTGGGTCGACACGGCGACCATCGGGCGCAACCGTGTAAGAAACGAGCAGGTTGTCGTTGTCCTTTCGAGTGTGAAACACGAAGACGCGACGATCGACCGGGTACTTTGGATGGAACGCGATACCGAGCAGCCCCTGCTCGATGCTGTTTGACTTCACGAAACCTTTAAGGTTCATGAAGTGCTGTTTCAACACCCGCCCGTTCTCGACGACGCGCGCAGTGCCTGAGCGTTCCAGCACGAAAAGCAGACCGTCATCGAGCGGCGCAGCGACATCAAGGGGTTGGATGAGACCGGTCGCCAAGGTCTGCAACGCAAGCCGCTTTAGGGGCGGAAAGACCTTCGGGGTGGGTGGCACTTCGGTTGGAACAATGGAGGTTGTCTGTGCCTCTGAGTTATGCACCCTTACTATCGATGCCATCGTAAAGAACAACCCCGCGGCAAGGGCGATCCGGAAATGGCGAAAGCGAAGGAAACTTCGAGGGAAAATAGGTGGCCTCATTTCGTTAGCTTTCCACATGCGGCTCTACCGTGCAGAGCCGCACCTGTCCTAGGTGGTATCGGCTCGTGACGTATGCGTCGCAGCCATGGCCGAAAGGTACAAGGCCATGATTTGGAGAAACACTTCGACGGACTCAGGCGTCAAGCACACTTTGACTCGGATCGCTTGTGGACCGTTTGAATGCTCTGATGTGGGCCCAGCTAGCGTCAGAGGTGAGTTTGGACCCACCGAACTGTTTGGGGTGCGATGAGCAATTTCTTTGAAGGGTATTTGAACAGCTGGG
>JAYSVF010000083.1:0-4793 GCA_043718695.1 Acidimicrobiia bacterium
CGGTGTTTGGGGCGCCAGCGTTTGAGGTGTTCGTTTGTAGCCAACCCACCTTTGAAGCCATTGTGGGCTTTCCCCTCCACCGCGGCTGCTTAGCTATTGGTTACCGGCGTGAGTTACCCGCAACAGAAACGCTGTTGAGCCGAGCGAAAACCATCGTGGTGCTCGACGATGTGGTTGATCCTGACAATCTGGGTTCGATTTTTCGCCACGTTGCAGGGTTCGGAGCCGATGGTGTGGTGTTGAGCGCCAATGCCGGAGATCCGCTCTATCGAAAATCGGTACGAGCATCGATGGGTTGGGTGTTGGAAGTTTCCTATTCACGATTGGACACCCGCGAATCGCTTTTGCCTACGTTGCACGATGGAGGATTTGTCACCGTTGCCCTCACACCCCGGCGTGACGCACCCACGTTGCGCTCAGTGGTGGATGCACTACGACCTAGTGATCGTGTGGCCTTGTTGTTGGGCGCCGAGGCCCCCGGGCTTTCTGATCAAACAATCGCAAACGCAACCTACCAAGCGCGCATACCAATGACCGCGCACGTTGATTCGCTCAATGTGGCAACAGCCGGAGCACTGGCGCTCTATGAACTCACCACCGCGCACCCAGATCGCATCGTTCAGCGCTTTGGTTTGCCAGAGTTCCCTACCAGCAAATAAAAGTTTCAGCTCACTCGACGGGCGTCCTCTACCAAGTTGATTTCATAAATCACGCGATCCAGTTTGTCGCTGGCCGCAATAGCACCGAAGCGTTGCGGTGTGGCTTCGGAAACACACGAGGGTAGGGGTTGCAGGATTGTCCACGGCGTTGGGTGACAAAACTGCACAACGGAGTACCGGTCTTCGGTTTGATCCGGCGAGGCGATCACACGGTGGATCCCTGGCTGCACCACACCATTGGAGAGATGCTCAAGCATCATGCCGGAGTTAATGATCATTTGGCCTTCGGGAGCGATTGCGTCAACCCAGGTCCCGTCGCCCAATTGCACCTGTAGGCCGCGAGTGCTCGCCCGTGGAAGGGCAGTGATGAGGTTGATATCGGCGTGTGCCCCCGCCCAAATATGATCGGCCCCAGGCGCTCCTTTCATCGACGGGTAGTGGATGGCCCGGGTGAGCGTGGCGCCGTCACACAGCATGTCATCGAAGAGGTGTTCATGACAACGCAAACCAAGGGCGATGATCCGCAGGAATCGTTGTTGGGTGTCGTGGATTCTGCGATGAAACTCGTTCAGAACTTTCGTGATCCCAGGCACGGCGGATTCGGGAAGAACCTGTTTTGGGTACGAGTGCGGAAATCTCCGCTGCAGAGGATGTCCAACAGGAATCTCCACACCCCAGTTGAGCATCTCTTTCCAATCCGGCACCTCTGAGTTCGCTGCGGTTTCCACGAGCAGACCCGTGTATCCGGTTTGACCGTGGGTCCCCGGTGCCACAAAGGACTGTTTTATGGCCGGGGTCTGATCAAAGAAGGTTTTGAGCAGGCCGTAGGCCTCATCGAGCATGCCGCTCGGAACGTCATGCGCGGTAAAGACGAACCCAGTTCCCAGGCTGCGCATAACGCCATCAACCACCGCTTTGCGTGCGGGTGCGTCACCGTTTTCAAAGCGTAAAAGGTCAACGTCGAGAATGTCCATGCCATCAGCCATGCCTAAACGCTAGCTCCGCTCGCTCCGGCCGCGGCACATTGGTTGGGTTTGCATTTTGTGACCGGAACGTGAGACGGTCCAACGATGAACAGCGACCCAAGTACCGAGGATTCCAGTGCCGATACCAATCCGGTTTTGACTGAGCGGGTCGGTGATGTAGCGGTAATTACGCTTAATCGGCCCGACGCTCGCAATGCGGTGAACGTGGCGTTGGCGCAGGGAATCGTGAATGCCCTGGCGGCGTGTGCCGACGCGAAAGCCATTGTATTGACGGGGAATGGTTCAGCCTTTTGTGCGGGGCTGGATCTTCGCAACCTGGGCACGGATCGCTTGATGGATTTGCCGTTGTTTTTGAATGCCGTCCGCGATTCCAAAATTCCGGTGATTGCCGCGGTGAACGGTGCGGCGGTGACCGGGGGGTTTGAGTTGGCCCTAGCTGCGGATTTCATGGTTGGTTCCCCTCGTGCGCGCTTCGCCGATACTCATCTTCGTGTTCGGGTGTACCCCGGGCCGGTGCTGGTTGATCTCCCCCGGCGGGTTGGTATTGCCCGGGCCAAGGAGATGACGCTGACCGGCAATTTCGTGGATGCCGAAACGGCACTGCGTATTGGTTTGTTAAATCATTTGGTCGCCGAAGAAGAATTGTTGCCAACGGCTTTAGCGTTGGCGGCCGCAATTGCCGAGCAGGTTCCTGAGATGGTGGCCCATGTCCGCCAGGATTGGGAAGCCACGACGTATCTTCCGTTCCGCGAGGCACACAAGTCTCACTCGCGTTTTGCTGCGGAGAACGGTTACGGGGGTGCCACTAGCGAAACGTTGGTGGCGAACCGTGAGGCTGTGGTCAATCGAGCCAAGACCCAGCCTGGTTCGTAGTAGTTGTTCAACTAGCCTAGATCGATGGTTTGTTCAGTTCGCGTACTACTTCGAGGGTTTCGGGCAGGGTCATGGATCCGTACCATTTGGGCGTGATCCCTCCTTGGGAATCGGTCGCGTAAACCGCAACGGTTGGCCCGTGATCACACGCGCCTAAACACCCCGATGAGGTCATGCGTACTGATCCTCCGCTGCGGTAGTAGGCAAGGCGTTCATCTTCCATGGCCTGCCACAGTGCACGGTGGAGTTCTTGGCTTCCTCGCACTGCGCAACGCCCGTCGACACAAACCAGTACGTGCGCGCTCGTGGATGGGATAGCTGGCTCATGCATGGCCCGTCGACCTTACTCGGGCGACTCAGCCAATATGACGGGCGAGCGTCGCGGCGACGTGAGGGTGCGCCGCAACAACATAGACACACAGTTCGCCGAGCTGGTTTACTGCGCCCAGACAATCACCGGTAATGCCACCAAGCCATCGTTTGAAAAACACACTGCTAAGTACACAGAGGATAACCAGTCCGGCCAGCAAACCTGCGCCTACACCAACGCCAAACACCCAGAGGGCGACGGGGGCCGAAGGAATGAGCGTGGCTACGAATAATCTCGTATTGGTCACGGTGCCGGCATAGGGCTTGGCCAACGATTCGGGATCCTCCACATAGGAGGTAAGCCGAATCATCACGACCGACGTCCATCGGGCCAACACGTGGGCGACGACCAGAACCGCCGCTGTGGCCTTCCAAGAACCAACGCCAGCCAACGCCAACACTTTTGCCACGAGCAGCAGCGCGACGCCTGAAGCACCGAATGATCCCACTAACGAGTCGCGCATGATTTCTCGTCGGCGTTGTTGGGTCATTCCGCCAAAGGCGTCGCACACATCAGCGAAGGCATCTTCATGGAATCCGCCAGTCACGACCGCACTCAGGGCTACGCCAAGAACGGCGCCGACGGATGCCACATGCCCAATCGCGCCGCCGAGCAAAGCCACAACACCAGCGGCGATCCCACCAACCACCACACCCACCATCGGGAAGTACACCGTCGAGCAGGCGAGGTCTTCGGGCGAATGCGCCGTCCATGAGGGGCATCGCAAACGGGTCATCAGCTGTTGGGCCGCGAAGTAGCGGGACAATCCTCGGCGCAACGAAAACATGGCCAAGTAGTTGACCACACCCAACAGGTGCTCGCACCAGCGCCGGCGGTTCATCTATGCACCATGTGCGGACTGATGAGGTCATCGTGCTGCCTAGGAGAGTGCTGAATAATGCGACCTAGACGAGTCGCAAACTGCGAAAACAAAGCCAAATGAGTACTCCAGTCGCATTTATTCAGCAGTCTCCGGTGCATGTTCTCGAAGTTCGGGCGCGTGCGCCCTTCTGTAAAAATATTCAGTCAGCTGGAGAAATGCGCTTCGGACACACGCTCCCAAACTGCGATTCCCTGCACTAGATGGCGCTGTGGCGGGTTCAACGCGTAGGGTCAAGGTTCGGCGACTGTTACCAAGCGTCGCTGAACTAGGAATTCATGAACCAAGAGCAAACCGTGTCACCCGCAATTCAGTCCGATGCCGTACATGAAAAAGCTGCGAATGCCTGGCGAGGTTGGACGGTCGTTGCGGGGATTTGCGTGATGTTGATGGTCACCACCGGCTTCGGGTTCTACGCCCTCGGGTTGTACATCTCCACGCTGAATAAGCAGCTGGGGTTTTCGGTTTCGGCGATGTCGGGGGCCACGGCGTTGTTCTTCATAACGGCCGGGCTCGCTGGGGTTGGAGTGGCGAGGTTGCTCCGCACGTTTGACCCAAGACCGATCGTCGCGATTGGGGGGCTTGTCGCCGGTGGGGCGCTGTTCTCCCTAGGTCGAGTGACCCAACTGTGGCAGGTGTATCTCGTCTACATGGTGTTTGGTATCGGCTACGGGTGTAATGGATTGGTGATATCAACCACGTTGGTTTCGCGTTGGTTCGAGCGGCAACGCGCGGTGGCTTTGTCGATTGCCTCTACGGGGCTTTCGCTGGGCGGTGTGCTGCTCACACCGTTGGCTCGGCGGTGGTTGGCTGAGCTTTCGCTGCAAACGGCAACCTCGCGTATTGCCGTGGTCTACGTCGTGGGAACGATCCCGGCGGCATTGCTCTTGCTGCGTCCATGGCCAGCCCGTTTTGGACTCGGTGTCGACGGAAAACCAGCAACCTTGCTAGCGGCTGGCGAAACTGCGCCGATTGCGTCGGGGATGACCTTCGAGAACGCCATGGCGCGACGAGAGTTTTGGGCC
>JAYSVF010000084.1:0-4785 GCA_043718695.1 Acidimicrobiia bacterium
CGGGTATGGATTGCCCACACACGTCGATCGTCCCGATCAGCCGCGATGAGCGCGCCGCTGTCATAGACCAGACCGACCGAAGCCCCAGGTCGTGACTCCCCCATCTAAGCCTGGCCCTCAGCAGCCTTGAACGAGCCGACGCCAGCAAGATCAAGAATCCGGTCGGCTTCAGCCAGTTCGTGCGCCGTGAGCGCACCATTGTCTCGCTCCCAGGCGCGAACCGATCGAAGTCCCCTCCTCGTCGACAGCCACAGGTCAGCCGCATCGGCCAACGTCGCCGAAACCGTCCGTCCGTCTTGCGCCGCCTCGACTCCCAGCGCTTCAAAGAGCTCTGTTGGCAGAGATATGGATCGTTTCACGACGGAGGACATAATGCCATGGTACGCCGTTGGTACGACCAGCGGCAAATGAATTCCTGAGTCAGCAACGAGGTACATCGACATCCATCGTGTTTCCTGCCGCAAGGTGATGCGTGTTAGTGATGCTATCATGATGCTATGCGTCAAATTACCCTTCGCGTGCCTAATGACCTGCATGAACTCGCCACTTCGGCCTCTGAGGCCCAGGGTCAGTCATTGAATTCGTTTGCTATTGGGGCATTGTTGGCGCAGGTGCGGGCCAAGTCGTATGGCGAGTGGCGTCAGATGGTGAACAACTCCCATCGATCAGCGAGTTACCGGGGTCTTTCCCCCGAAGGGCAAGAAGCGATTCGGACCCTCACCGGCGACGAAACGGAATGAGTGAACTGGTTGTAGACGCAAGGATTTTGGTCTACCTGGTATCGGCAGGCGTTGGTCCGGCTGCCGAAGTACCTGAGCTTGATCAGAGACTACGTGATGCCACCACCCTCGTTGCTCCGAGTTGTGAATTCCTTCGGTCATACCGAATGTTGCAAACGCTGTCGAACAGAGGGTTTATCAGCCCCGTCGATGCAACGCGGCTCGCAATGTTGGTTTGCGAATCGGGCGTAGAGCTTCGTCCGCTATGGCCTTGGGATGTACCTCGGATCGCCGCACTTCCCTGTCACCCATCCGACGCGTGGTGTGTTGCCATCGCCGAAAGTCTCGACGCTCCCCTGCTAACCAGGAATCCAGCGTTGACGGAGCTTCGCGCAAGTTGCCGGATCGAGATCTACTGAACCTTGATTTCCCTTCTCTTGGTTCTGGCCCGAGTTGATGTCCGGCAGGAACGTAACCCGTTCTCGAACGACGAAAACTAGACTTCGTCCAAACGCACAACCACCGAGTTTGATGCCAACTTCACGACGACACCCTGGCGGTTTCGTATCCCGTCGCCAGTCATGCAAACGAGCGAGCCGAAGCGTAGTTCTTCGCGCTTAAGCTTCGTCACAATCACGGGAAACTCCATCGACCGACCGACCAGCGAATAGTCGCAGAACAACTTCATTCCGCAAATCTCGTCTGCACGATTCTTGCTCTTGACAGTCGACACGCAAAAAATTTTAGCGGGTCGACCAACCCCGACTTTGCCTACGCCCGTGGGTCCAGTTCTTTTGTCGCCGCCAACTTGGCTGGCCTCGCAGTCCATATCGATTCCGACAGCCGGCAAAATATTCCACGCAAATGCTCTTGCAAGACAAACGAATCCCTCAACCTCCTTCGGCGTGGTTTTGCAAAGCGGCACCGAAGAATCGGTAGGTCCACTCCTGAGCTAACGGGCGGGTCTCGGCAAAAATGATGGGTACTGAGGGGAACCGGATCTGAGCTTCAGCTAGCGCGTCGGCTACCACGGCGGGCCGGATGCGGTCGAGTTTGAAGACCTCCGAGTAGCGGCATTCGACGACCAGCGCTGCGTGGCTGTGCGTGGCGAGCGCCGCCATTAGGTAGCGCAGTTTTCCACTGGTAAGTGTGCCTACTAGATCAGCGAGGCTCTTCCGTTCAACGACAGCGATCACCTCTGAATCGATTTCAATGGCATAGTCGCCAACGGTAAGTGCACGTACCACGGTGCCTGCTTGTTGGCTCGAGAACTTCCACGCGTACCGTTCGTGGGAGTCAACAATGATTGTCATGGATTGGCCGAAGGGGCGAGCGGTCGGCAGGGTGACGTTGGGGCGGGCTTGTTTTGCGGTTCGGGCAGATTGCCAAAAGATGACGTCTCGGCCGCGGGCCTTGGCAAAGACAAACATCGACCGATTCTCGCGACTTCGATTCAAAATCAGATCAATGGCGCTGCCCCGTCGGACACAAGACGTGACAGGCACGGTTTCGATGAGATCCGGTTCAGCAGGCCAATCATCGCCTGGATGGCAATAGATCTTTGAAGTTCGCGGCCACGAGTCTTTGGCCCGAACCACGAGCGCTCCCCCGGCAAGAGGAATTCGAAGCAAAAACGGAAGGACCGAATCCGGATCGGGGTTCCGAGCGATCAGAAAGTTCTCCACTATGCAAGTCTCGTCACGAGCCAAGCCGAAGGCAAACAGCCATAGTCTGATCAGCGGTGACAGTCAGCATGGGAGCGTAGAAAAACGAACAATTGCACGGCTTAGCAACACATCCAACGACGTGAACGGCAGCACCTGCAGAGATTATAGGCAATTATAGAGAGCGCTTCTATAATTCGCTATAGAAGGCGGAAATTGTGGCCCCAGAACGCTCGTATCCGCTAGATACCTCACGGGGCCTGTGGGCGTGCTTGGCGGAACATTTCGGAGGTTAACTCAAACTTTTCTGGGTCTCTGAGCTGATCGAGCAAAGCTAACCGGCGCGCCTGACGCACAATCTGATCAAAGGCTGCATCGATCGTGTCCTGTATTCCCGTAGTACCGAGCAGCTTTCTCACCTCTGCTAGCTGCTCAGAGTCGAATTCGACGGTTGTGCGTTGAACCATGCCAGCAGGATAGCTAACCGGCAGAATTTGTATTCCGTGAATTCGAAAGTATGTAATGACCAATGAAATCTGTGACCGCGAGCTAAGCCTGGAAGCGACACGGCCAAGAAACACGGTTCAGTCGAACGCCAGCGGCAACTCCGACTTCCCCGCCCCCGACGACAGCATCCTCGATACCCGCACTGGCCTCAAGTGTTGGGAGGTCTAAGGGAAAGTCGGATGGTTTTGGCTGACGCCATCCAAAAAGGTACGCAAACGTACTTGTTAGCTGACAGGGTGTTGGGCCATTTCTAGGTGGAGCGCGGTGCCGGTGTAGGGGTTAGCCAATGCGACTTCTTCGTTCAGTTCGACGCCAAGACCCGGCGTTGTTGGTGGGATCACGTGGCCGTCTTCGAACTGGATCGGGCGCTTGAGAATTTCGCTGTGGAAGCCGCCCCATTGTTCGATGCTTTCAAGGATCAGAAAATTAGGCGAGCACGTGGCGATCTGAATATTCGCAGCGCCGACAATTGGCCCGCAATACAGGTGCGGTGCAATTTGAACGTGATGGACTTCGGCCATTCCTGCGATCTTCTTCGCCTCAAGAATCCCGCCCACGCGTCCGAGGTTCATTTGGAGAATCGCAGCAGCCCCAGCTTGGAGCAAGCGTGCAAAATCGTATTTGGTGGTGAGCCGCTCCCCCGTCGCAATGGGAATTGAGGTGGCTCGGGCGACCTTGGCCATTTCGTCGGGAGCATCGGGTGGCACTGGCTCTTCTAGCCACAGCGGGTCATAGGGTTCCAACCGCTTGGCTAGCCGGATCGCCCCTGCTGCCGTCATCTGGCCATGGGTGCCAAACAGAAGATCGGCCTTGGAGCCCACAGCCTCACGCAACTGCCGAGCAAAACGCTCAGACATGTCGAGCGCTTCTAGAGAGAGTTGGCGTCCATCAAAAGCAGAGTACGGGCCGACGGGATCAAACTTCAGTGCGGTAAATCCTTCTGCCAGGTATTCAGTCGCCCGTTGCGCAGCAAGATCAGGATCGCGGTATACGTCGGTCAAATCGCCCGGACGGGGATAGATGTAGGTGTAAGCGCGCAGACGTTCGTGGACCTGTCCGCCAAGCAGTTTGTAGACCGGCTTGTTTGCTTCTTTGCCAATGATGTCCCAACACGCCATCTCAAGCGCGCTTAGTACCCCCATCAAGGTGAGATCGGGGTGTTGGGTAAAACCGCTCGAATAGACACGACGCCACAGTGTCTCGATATCGTGCGGGTCATTACCGGCTGCGTAACGAGCGAACACATCCTCGATCATCTTGGCTACAAGATGCGGCTCAAACGGAACGCAATAGGCCTCGCCAATACCGGAAACGCCGCTGTCAGTAGTCAGTTTGACGAACACAAAATACTGGCCACCAAAATGCGGTGGCGGATTGCCGACAACAAAAGTTTTGATGTCCGTGAGCTTCATCGCGAATACCTGCGGATCATGCTGCAGTTGAGGCGTGAACTGGGGCTCGACGTAAATCCCAACGGATATCGGCCTCCATCGCCGAACCAACCCGGAGCAACAAATCGTCACGGCCATAGGCAGCAACAAGTTGCACCCCAATCGGCAAACCAGTTGAGCTCATAGCAAAGGGCAGTGAGATCGCAGGCTGCCCGGTCGCATTCCAAGCCCCGGTAAATGTCGCCACCGGAGCAGATCCTCGCAATGGCTGCATAGGATCGGCGGGCGTCGACAACAGTTGCCCGAGAGGTGGTGGCTGGACAGCCATGGTTGGCGAGAGCAACAGATCGAAACCCGCTCCACCATCGGCAGTTGGATGCCACCACATCGCCGAGTCTCGCCGAAGCTTGGTCTGAGCCGCTTGAGCCCTCAAGAGGTCGAGGCCGCTGTAACGGTCGGCCATCTCACCCAGTCCCCATGTTGACGGTTCAAAGTCCTCGGGGC
>JAYSVF010000085.1:0-29135 GCA_043718695.1 Acidimicrobiia bacterium
CGGTCCAGTACAAGGTTCCTGGCAAGGCCGGCGATAACGTGACGGTGGAAACGTGGGTGAGTGAAATCGGTGGTGCTCGGAGTGCCTGGTCGCAGAGGATCACTCGACCCAATGATGCGGAACCCGGCTCGCCCACGATCCTCTGTACCGCCGAGGTTCGTGCCGGCTGCACCAACGCAGAAGGGCGCCCAACCAGAATGCCTCCTGAGCTCCGAGCGGCTCTAGCGCTTCTGAGCCCGCCTCAGCAGGCTTGAAACGCCGGATCCCTGTTCAGTAGCTTTGAGCTTGTACGTGTGGGGTCCGAACTACAGCAAACCCGGGCTGACATTGCGTCGAACGTAGCTTTGGCGTCAAGAAGCTCAACTGATGGGCTGGATCTGCCGACAAGAACCTATGAGCGAAACGTTGCTGACTCTTGGTGCCCTGGGTTCGTTGGGCTTCGCCGGGGGAGCAGGAGTGTTTGCGTGGTCGGCCCGATCTGCCGTGCAACGCCTCACCGACCGTGCAAACGAAACTGAACGCCAACGGAGCCTCGACGCTCAAAACAATGCCCAAACCACGGGCATCGCCGGTGGAGAACTTCTTGGCCTGGCCGACGCCGCGAGGGCCCAAGCAGAAGCGATGGTCCGAGTTGCCGAGCTTTCCGCTCAAGGTTTACGGGCCAGCACGGGCACCTATGTATTTCAGCTGCGTGACCGGTTCGATGAAGCCTTCCCGGTGCCGCAACTCGGTGCTGCCGGGGGAACCTGGTCGATTCCTGGATTGGAAGATCCCGTTGATACGGTGATTTTTCACGTCGGTGATCAGGTGCGGTTCACGATGAGTTTGGTTTGTAACCAGGCGCCACTTCGGAGAATCATCACGGTCAAGCCCGGGCTTGTTGCTTCACAAAACATGCGATCCTCAGCCATTGCCTCTAGCGATGACAGCAATGCCTCCCGGAGTTTCCCGGCCAACTCAATCGTCGTGGCCCCAACTCGGTTCGTAGCCACGGCGGCGCAAACATCTGAGGGGGATTCGTTTGAAATTGGCTCGGATACGACGATTTTTGTGGAAATTGCCGTCGATTTTGACATTGCCGCTCTTGGGTTGGGCCGATTTGTAGTGGACCTCCCCGTGTTGGTGCAGGTGGCCAATAACCGACCTGAAGGTGCCGTAAGTGAGCTGATGATCGGCGTACATATCGAAGGAACGGTAGTTCCTGATGATGACGGTTTTGGGCTCGATGCTTCGAGCGGTGATGCCACGATCAGCGGCGAACTTCGGTCGTATTTTCTCGACAAGGCCTCCCGTTTGCCTCTTGCGATGCCCACCGATGCCGGGTCGGTTTCGGTTCCGGTCTAGCTCAGGTCTAGCTCGGCCCAGGTTGGTTCAGGTCAGGCCAGGTCAGGTCCGGTCCGGTCAGCGTTCCTGACAGAACGCGACGATGCGCCGACCAATCGGTCGACGCATCGTCTCAGTTACGTTTGATTATCGAGTCAGCGACTCTGAAATACTCAGTACCCGATATTGACCACAGCGGTGAAGGGTGTCGGCGAAGCAATTGGCCCACTGGTCACACTGCCGTTGGTGCTGCTGCCTCGGGTAGTGCCAGCGACCGATATGGCGAAGGTGCCAATGGCGATAGCTGCCGTGCCTGCCGCTACGGCCGAGACAACCGTGGTGTTGCAGACCGAAGTTGCGGTCAGCCCGAGCGAGACTGGTGCAGTTCCGCCGGTTGTTGGATAGGTTGCCACCCAATCTGCCGACGCGAGGGTTGCTCCGTTCACAATCGCATTGGTACACGAAACCGTCACGGTATAGCCCGTCAAGTTTACCGGTGCAGGATTACCGGTTGCGCTTCGGGTCAACGTGACTGTGGCTTGTGTGGGATTCACCACCGGTGCGGCAGTAGTAGTGGTTGTTGCCCCACTCACGGTGCCGGTAATTGCTCCAGCAATGGTGGTTGTGGTTGCCGTGCCGGTGAGAGCTACTCCAACGCTTGACGTGGCGACCACGGGCAAGCCTGGGAAAGAAATTTCCAACGTCAAGTTGAACGCCTTGGTGGCATCGAAGCTGTTTGACTTGATCGTGGCACCAGTCAGGGTGTTGGTTTGAATTTGGCCATTGAGGATCAAACGCAACGAGGTTCCCGTCAGTCCTTCGCCTTGGAGCGCAAAATCAACTTGGCAGGCAGTTCCACCGAAGCCAGGGGATACCGCACCGAGGAGAACGCTTGGCAACAACGTAGCGCTGGGTCGATCGAATCGCAGAGTTTGGCTTTGGTAGCCCTGTCCAAAAGCCCCCGGAGAGCAGAGCAGTTCGGCGGTTACGCCAGCGAAGTTAAGGGGCACCTGCGTGAGAACCTTGGTAGCAACTTCGGTTTTTCCTGATGCGGGAAGCACGACGGGGAAAGGAGAAATCGTTGAGGACGGAGTGCTTGTGGTGCTGCTCAGAAGCGGAGCAAGAGTTGTCGAGGGAAGGGTTGCGATCGGTGCAACCGTAGGGGCGACGGTAACTGCCGGGGCGCTGTTGTAGTCCACCAAGACGGTGACCTTCGTGCCTTCAACCGCGGTGAATCCTTGGCTGGTGACGGTTGTCGGTGTGGGAACGGCAACTGGCGTGCCGTCGATCAAGATGCTCACTTTGGCCGCCACGCTCGCCGTTGCCACGGCCGTGCAGGTGCTGCCGGTTGGGTTGGCGCTCGACGGGGGAGAAACCGTAAACGTGAGTTGGTTTGATCCGCCTGCTGCGGGGAATGAAAGCGACTGCGAGGCAGTGTTGGGTGTTGCTGGAAGTCCTGCACAATTGAGATCAACTTTGGTGGTTGCGCCCGCTGGGATTGTTCCAAAAGGAAGAACAGCTACGCCGATGTTGGCAGGGCTCGCGCCGGCTCCGGGTAGACCGACAACTGGTTGAGCGATGCCTCCCAGGCTATTTGATGTTGCGGCTGTCGAAGTGCTGGTGGCTCGTTTGAACCAGCGAAAACGGGTACCGGATTTTGCACAAATCAGCTTGGTAGTCCGTTTGCCAAGTTCAGATTTGGTGCAAAGCCCATTGAGCTTGGCTACTGAAGCATCGGCAGGCAACGCAACGCTTAGGGTTGCTGCGCCAAGGGCTATGGCAAGCAGTATTGCTCCGGGCTTTTTGGTCTGAGCAGCGATGGCCTGAGTCCGATAGTCGGACAATGCAGGAAGCGTCATTGATTTGGTCCTTTCGGTCGTGCGTGCATCGGGGTATGCGCGCCGTGCCGGGCTTTGCCCGAGGAAGGCAGAACTTACCAGCGGATGGTTCGGTTTCGGCGGAATCCCGTTCACCTACAACTCCCCGCCTCGTCAAACTCCACCCCAACCGATGGTTTACATGGCCCGGTAGCGCCCCGGTTCGATTTCAAGTACTGAGCCGAGTCGAGTCATTCGGCGAAGATGGTGTCCTATCGAGGTTCGCTCTACGTGGTTGGCGAACAAGAGTTCGACGTTCGGTCGATAGATGATTCGGTAGGCAATCATTTCCTCCAACGTCCGCGGCTCAGCTAAGTAGTCGAGCAGTCGTTGTTCGCGTTTTGCGATCACCCCTCGAAAGGCATCGAGTTGGGTAAGGAAGTCTTCACGGCCGTGCACGATCCCTTTGTGATGGAACGTCACGTAGTGCTTGGCGTCGATGGTCGCGCAGCGTT
This sequence comes from Acidimicrobiia bacterium, assembly GCA_043718695.1. Lineage (GTDB taxonomy): Bacteria > Actinomycetota > Acidimicrobiia > Acidimicrobiales > JANYDT01 > JANMZO01. The sequence continues at coordinate 3,656 of JAYSVF010000085.1, forward strand.
CGATCGCCCGCTCGAAATCTTCCAAGTCACTCCAATGGTCACCGTAGTAAGGCCCAAAGGCAGAAAGGTCAATATCGGCGACGAAAAACACGCCATCGGGTTCAATCATAAATCCGCAGTGCCCTCGGGTATGACCGGGAAGGTGAACAACCTCGATCCGCATGCCTCCACCGAGATCAAATTGGTGTCCGTCGGCGAACCCTGTGGCATCAACGCGTGGCTTGTAGTGGAACTCTTCAACCACCTTGGGTCCCCACTCTGCCGCCATTTCTTCGGGCATGCCGTAAACCTGCAGGTATCCCTCAAGGCTGTGGAGGGCCAAAAGGTCGTCGTGGTGGGAGTGGACCTCGGCGTGGGGGAAGGTAGCAACGCCCGCAGTGTGATCCTCGTGGGCATGAGAGATCAGCATGCGATCAATAGGTGCGGGGGCGCCGCCTCGCTCGGCAACGGCAAGTGACGGGTCAATCAGGACCGTTTCACTGGTGCCAACAACCATGAGGGAGTTGCCGTAGGGATATCGCCCGCTATCCGTGCCAATGAGCGCGACACAGCGCCCAGTCTGCCCAAGTTGCCCAAGTTGTTGATCGGTGTCGAGGAAAGGAACGGTAGCCACAGCTCAACCTTCGCTTGCCGGGCTAGGTACTTGCAAGTTTGCGTTGTTTGGTGCCAGAGAACCCAAACCCCGACCCGCCGAAAATACGGTTCGGTTCTCGGCGAGGTGCAAGATGGATTTATGTCTTCTGATATTTTGCCGTTAGCTCGCGTTGCTTCCGTTGTTTTGGGGATGACTGAATCGGAACGCCTCGCCAGCTTTTTGTGTCGCGTTATTTCGGTGTCGGGCTTTGGTGGCCGACGCGATGGTGAGGCGGTTCTGGTTTGCCCCGATAGTGGCCAACCGGGCAAATTTGTCGTCGTTGGCTCGCTGCTTGGTGGAAGTGCAGATAGTCGATTGCTTGCCGTTGCGAGGAGTGCAACATCGGGCGACTGGGGTGCAACAACCTTAAGCGCGCCTATCGCGGATGATGAAGCAGTGCGTGCTGGTTTGGCCTGCGGGGGAATCGCAGAAATTCTTGTGGAGCCATTGTTCGCCGTCCCCTTATCGTTCTGGGTTTCTGTGGCAGCGCGGTCTCATATTGGATTGCTTTCCTTACTCCCAAACGATCCAGACTCCCCATTGCTCCGGGAAGCGAGCCGGTGCAAGGTTATTGGCGAGGTATTCCGGGATCACCTGCTCGAAAAACCCCTTGATGCGCCTCTTGATGCATCAGGCGAGGCAGCAAAAGCTATTGACGAGCAACTGAGGAAGGGAACCGTACGCGCACAGATAATCGAGTCTGAGGGCAAGCGGTGGTTCTGTGAAGTGGTTGCGACAATGCCCCATATCGGGGTGATTGGAATTTCTGGACTGGCTACAGCAATCGGAAACCAAGCAAATCTCTTGGGCTGGACGACGACCGTGATCGATGAGCGAACCGAGACAGGTTTAGCGGATTGCCTGGCTTTGGCTCAGTCATTGGGAACCACTGATGCTCTGGTGGTGCTCAGTCATGACCTGGAGGCTTCATGCGGGGCGTTGCATGCAGCGGCCAGACAAAGTTTGGGTCGCCCCTACCTCGGCGCGTTGGGATCACGCCATACCCAAGCGGCCCGGGCAGAAAGGCTCTCGGCGGTCAACGGGTGGTCGAGTGATGACTTGTCGGCTATTCACGGGCCGGTAGGGCTCGATATTGGTTCTCGAACGCCAGAAGAGACGGCTCTTGCCATCGTCGCTGAAATTGTTGCCCATCAGCGCAATCGCACCGCGCAGAGCCTTCGTTCGGGGCAAGGTCCAATCAGTTCGAGTTAGTTCGAGGCATCCGGCCGTTCCCGAGTTGACGCCCGGTTGCCGCCCTGGGTAGTGACGTTGTGTTCTGTAAGGCATCCGGCATGAACAGGCTGCCCCCGATAGGTTTATGGGTATGCGAGTTGTGTTTGCCTCCGCCGAGTTAGCGCCACTGGTCCGTGTGGGAGGTTTGGCTGAAGCCGCAGGCGGTTTGACCTATGCCTTGCGCAGTGCGGGCGTCGATGTTGAAGTCGTGGTGCCGGATTATGGCGGCGAGGGGCATCCAGAACTGGCCGATGAAACAATCGAGTATCTCGACGTGCCCGAATGGGTTGGTGGAGCCTGGGCTCGTCGTGGTCATCTTGCCGGGTTTGGTGACATCACGTTGGTTGCGGTTCCCGGCATTCAGCGCAGCAATCCCTATGGAGAACCCGGGTCGGCAGGCTGGCACGACAATGACCGCAGATTCTTTGCCTTCTCAGCGGCCGTGGCCGCGATAGTGGAAGCCCGAGGTGCGGATCTTGTGCATTGCAACGATTGGCACACGGCGCCTACGCTTGCCCTTGTTGCTCCGAAGGTTGCCACGGTGTTGAGTCTGCATAACCTTGCTTATCAGGGGCAGTGCCACATTGGCTGGCTTGATGTGTTGGGTGTTCACGGTGATGCCCGGGCGCAAGCGTTTGCCCGCCATGGGGAGTGCAATCCCTTGGCCGGGGGATTGCTGTTGGCTGATGCGATTGTTGCGGTGAGCCCGAATTACGCGGCAGAGATTTTGACGAAGGAAAACGCTGCGGGCCTTGATGACATTTTGCAGGCTCGGAAGGATTCGGTGACAGGAATTCTCAACGGCATCGATGTTGGCGCTTGGTCACCCCTTACTGATCCGCTGATCCCTGCGAACTATCGCCAGCCCGATTTGCGAAGTGGCGATTCAACCGGCAAGGCGAACTGCCGTCGAGCGTTGCGGGCAGAGCTTGGTCTTCCTCAGGTCGAAGGTCCGCTGATTGGATTTGTTACTCGTCTGGTTGATCAAAAGGGTGTCGATTTTGTGATCAAGGCCGCTCGTTATTTGGGTGGCATCGATGCACAACTCGTTGTTCTTGGGGCGGGTGATGCGTCACTTTCCACATCGTTGCGGCAACTTCAAGCATCCCATCCGGAGAGAGTGGCCTTCCGTGAAGCGTTCGATTTGGGTCTTGCTCACCGCATTTTTGCCGGCTGTGATTTGTACGCCATGCCAAGCAGGTTTGAACCGTGCGGTTTGGCGCAAATGCAAGCAATGGCCTACGGGACGATCCCCGTGGTGACCGATGTTGGTGGCTTGCATGACACCGTGCTTGATGCCGATGCATACCCCGAACAAGGCAACGGTTTCGTAAGCGCGCATATCTCAGCCGCCGGGCTGGTGGATGCACTGCACCGGGCCACACGTTCGTGGTTGGTGAAGAAACGGCGGGCACAGATCATTCGCAATGGGATGTCCACCGATTGGTCTTGGGCCGGCCCCGCGAAACAGTACGTCGATTTGTACAAATCGCTGGTGGCGGCCAAGTCAAAGAATTAGTTCCCAAACGAGAGAAGTTCGTTCCAGAATCTGCAAATGGCCTGAGTTCGGTTTAATGTCGCTCCATGGCTGAACCGAAAGTTCTCGTGATGGTGCTCGCTGGTGGGGAAGGAAAACGACTTCACCCGTTAACGGCTGATCGTGCCAAGCCAGCCGTGCCTTTTGGTGGCACCTATCGTCTGGTTGATTTTGTCCTTTCGAACTTTGCCAATGCGCGGTACCTGCAGATTGTGGTGCTCACCCAGTACAAGAGCCACAGCCTCGACCGCCACATCTCCACAACATGGCGATTTTCTACCCTGCTCGGAAATTACGTCACCCCGGTACCGGCCCAGATGCGCCGCGGTCAACGCTGGTTTGTGGGCTCTGCCGATGCGATTTACCAGAACTTCAATCTGATCGCCGATGAGCAGCCCGACATTGTCTGTGTGTTTGGTGCCGATCACATTTACCGGATGGACCCCCGGCAAATGGTTGATCATCACATTGCCGTCGGTGGGGGTGTGACGGTGGCTGGAATTCCTGTGCCGAAACACGAGGCCACTGATTTTGGTGTCATGGAAGTGGCGGGAACAAAAATTAAGGCTTTCCACGAAAAGTCGCCGACACCGCCAACGATGCCCGGCCGAGATGATGTGTGTTTGGCCTCGATGGGGAACTACGTGTTCGATACTGATGTGCTGCTTCGAGCTATTGCTGAAGACGCCGACGATGAAACCTCCATTCATGATCTTGGTTCAAACATCATTCCCAACCTCACTCGTGAAGGTATCGCCAACTTCTACGATTTCGATACCAATGTGATTCCGGGGGCCTCAAAGCAGGGCCGGGGTTATTGGCGAGATGTGGGCACCCTCGATGCCTATTACGACGCCAACATGGACCTGATTTCCCAAGAACCCATGTTTGATCTATACAACATGAAGTGGCCAGTGTTTGCGGGCCAGTCCCCGCTACCTCCGGCCAAACTCGTAGCCGGTCCATCATGGGCTCCTGGTTCCGCGGTGTCATCGTTGTTGTGCCAAGGATCGATCATTTCTGGTGGACATGTTGAACGCTCGGTGATTAGCCAAGGTGTTTACGTTGATGATCATGCCGTGGTTAGCGATTCGATCATTATGCAGGAAGCCGAGATTGGTGCTGGTGCGATTGTGCGCAGGGCCATTGTTGACAAGAACGTGCGCATACCACCAGGCATGCAAATTGGAGTGAACCTCGATGAAGATCGCGATCGAGGATTTACCATCTCCGACAATGGTGTGGTGGTCATTCCAAAGGGTTATGACTTCACCAGTTAGTAGGTTGGCGTAACGAGCGAAGCCGTGGGTGCTCCCAGTACGGGTTGCCATTGCATTGACCACCGTTGGTTGGGGCGAACAAGCCGGCCAGGCCTAGTCTGAGCGTGCTTCCAACCGTATGGTTGGAGTGGGACCGCAGCAGTTGTTGCGGCATGAAGTATTGGTTCGTTCTGAAGGGGACACAGTGACTGTAGAAATAGATCCGAAAAAGACCTCGGTTGATCTTGGGATCATCATTTCCGATTGGGAGGCAACCAAGAAGTTCTATTGCGAAACGCTTGGTTTTGCGCACGTGATGGATATGCCGTTTCCTTTGGGTGATGGCGGAACCATGCACCGGGTTCAGGCGGGCGATGTGACGTTGAAACTCTCGCAGCACAACAAAGTCCCTGCAGCGAAAAACCCTCCGGGTGGTGCGAGTACAGCCGTAGGTATTCGTTACTTCACCTTCTGGGTTCGTAATCTTGATGAGATCGTTGCCAAATGCATTTCCGGTGGTTACGCGCTCCCGGTTCCGGTGACCGAAGTTCGTGCGGGTACCCGAATTGCCATTGTGGAAGACCCCGATGGTAACTGGGTCGAATTTCTCCAGATGGACTAGTGACCTGATCAGGAGTCGGTAGTAGAATTGGTGAGCCACGGTTCGTTTGTCGCAAGAACGCAGGAGGCACTGCCTGCCCTGCCCACCCAGAACGACGAGGACGCAGCGACAGGCGAAATTGGCCGATAATTCTGCAGCGAATTTCTGAATCAGGTCACTGGCGCAGGGCGCGCAATTCCCTGCGAGAACACGCACCAGCTACCCGAAGGCTTTCGTCTAACCCGGTTTCGATCTACATGGATGCTGCAAGCAAAAACGTTCGCCCCACTGGTGGGAGCGAACGCTTTGCTTCTTGAGGCGGAACCCAGAATTGAACTGGGGTACGGGGCTTTGCAGGCCCCTGCATGACCACTCTGCCATTCCGCCAGTGTTGTGTACCAGCGGGGAAGAGGTTAGTGGAAGATCGGCGGTACGTGGTTCGCATTTACTTCGCTGTGCGTGAGGCAAGCTCAAGGCATAGCGCAGACCCATACAACCACGCACAACGGCATGCCTAGTTTCGGGCAGCGTGAACGTCTAGCTGTTGCTCAGGCTCAGGCTAAACGTGCGCGGGTTCTCTACCAGGTGTCCCAATGCATGATTGTTTCAGGATCGGGCCGCAGAGCCGGTTTGAAATCGGTGCCGAGAGTGTAGGCGAGTGGGGTGAGGCAGACCTGCTGCACGGTGTCGTACGGAATTCCGAGAATTTCTCCAACGGCTTTTTCGTGCATGAGGTGGATTGTGGTCCAGGCGGTTCCCAGTCCACGGTTGCGGGCGGCGAGCATGAAACTCCACGTGGCGGGAAGGATATTACCGAGCAAGGAGGCGCTAGCCATGGCCGGCAGGTTGTCAAGACGCGGACCCTTGTTGCAGCACACAACCAAAGCTGGCACTTTGCCCATGTTCTCGGCCAGAAAGGTGGCGGAGTCAACAACTCGGCCCTGTTGAGCCTTTTCGGCGTCGGTATCTTTGACGATTGCGCCGGCAAACGCGGGAGCGTTTGCATAGAGGGCCCAACCTCTTGCGTACTCATCGGCAATGGCTTGACGCTTCGCAGCATCGGTAACCACAACAAACTGCATGGTGATGTTGTTTGAGCCCGATGGTGCTTGGAGCGCCGCAGCCACACACTCTCGGATCAACTCCTTCGGAACTTCCCGATCAAAATCGAGTCGCTTCCGTACGGCGCGAGTGGTGCTGAGAAGTTCTTCAGCTGAAAGATTGAGCAAGGTCATGGTTTCCTCTTCGATGTTGGAACTGTTGGTGTCACGTTTATTTCAAGGTTGGTGCTCAAGAGAATACGGCTCAAGCACTGGCAATGTGATGTTGTTGAGTCTGGTGGTTGCCTGTGGAATTGTGGAATCGCGGTGTCGGATCCCAAATGTTGTCTACGGCTTTAGGAGGGGCATCACTTTTGTCGCGATGTCGGTAAGGATCTGTTCTTTCGGAGCGAGTGGGGGCAGGAGCATGATTTGTGAAAGTCCAGCGGCTTCTAATGCGCGCATACGGTCGGCGATTTGCGGCGCGGTCCCCACTAAACAGGTGGCTTCGATTAACTCTTTGGTGACGAATTGTTCTTCCTCAGGGAGCACCCAACAGTTGTGACCCTGGTGGACTCGTTGATGGATCCGAGCCGGATCGACATCGCTGAGCATGGCTACGTATTCGTCCCAAAAGGAAAAACGCGGGGGAGTGTCGGGTTTGCCGGCTTCGCGCCATTGCTCGTAGGAGTAGTGCAAACCTGAAATCGCAAACGCGCCGACCCCCTCGCGAACTCGAGGGCTATCTATTGATTCTCCCTCGGCTAACACGAAGGCCGTTGTTAAAGTGGTGGTGAGAAAGTTTGTCGGATTGATGTCTCGTCCGACAGCTTGCGCGGTGGCGCTAAGGCGGGTCCAGACTCGCTCTACGGCACTCGGGTGCGGGGGGATTGACATGACGAGCCCGTCGCCATGTTTGGCGGCGAGAGCCATGGCTCGCGGGCCGAAACCGGAAATGTAGAGCGGAATGTGATCGGCGAAATTCACAAAGCCGACGTCGGGCATCAAATGTTTGATTGGCGCGCTTCGTCCTCGCCACGTCAGTTCTGCTTCTTTCCCGGCCAGGAGCGGCTTGAGTGTCTCAATGTATGATTCAAACTCAGCGATCGGCATTGGCTTGTGGCCCATTACTCGCATGGCCGTGTTGCCGGTACCGATTCCGCAAAAGACACGCCCAGGTGCGATGCGGTTGATGGTGGCGTGGGAACTGGCCGTTACGGGCGCGGTTCGGGTTCCAGCGACCGCGACTCCCGTTCCGATTCGAATACGGCTTGTGGCCACCGCAGCTAAGGCCATAGTGGCGTAACAATCCGACCAGATCATTTGGCTGTCGGCGAACCACAAATCTTCGTAACCCAGTTCCTCGGCGAGAACGGCATAGTCAACGTCGGAAATATCGGAGGCTAGGCATAGGCCAATTTGCAGGGTCATGACACGCTCGCCTCTTGCTCGGCGGGTTGGTGTTGTTCCGTTTGCTCGCCTTGTTCGGTTTTTTTGATCGTGGAGGCGGCCAACTCGCGTAACTTCACCACTTGGATCTTGTTGCCGTTGGCACTTGGCGTGACAGGAAACGTGTCCAGGGGAATAACTCGTATGGGTACCTTGTATCTTGCCATGCGTTCTCGGCAATGGGAGATGGTCGCCTCTTCGTTGAAATGTTCGTCGGCCACGACAAACGCGACGGGCCGCGTGCCGGTTGGGAGATCAACCGTAACCACTTGGGCTTCGTGAACTGCCGACACTTCAAGCAGCACTGCTTCGATGTCGGCAGGGGAAACCAGGAATCCACCGAGGCGCAGAACGTCCCCAATTCGGGTGTGGTACGTGAACGTACTATCAGTTTCGGAATCGGCTGCGTCGCCGGTTTTGAACCAGCCATCGTCGAAGTTTTTGGCCGTTAACACTGCATCGATTTCGCTGCCTCCTTCTGCTAGGTATCCTGCGAACATGCTGGGTCCACGTAATTGCAGTTCCCCGTCCACGATTCGGTATGAGGCCTCGGCGCTTACCAACGTTCCACCGGCCCGGGCCCGCTGCCTGGCATCGCCTGTAGGGTTACGAAGTGAAAACAGTGCTTGCACTTCGCTCATGCCATAGAGGCCAGAGATATGCGCGCCTGCTTGTTCGGTCCGTTCAACAATGCCGTCGAGGCTGGAGTTGAAACGGGCATAGCCGCCGAGGCGGACCCCAGAGATATCGATACCAGCCTCAACGAGCCGATGAAACATGTCATCACTTCCGTTAAGAACCGTTACCCCGTGCTCCTTTAGCAACGCACCCGTTGCCTGGGCTTCAAAGTGATTGGTCACCACGATGGTGCAGTTGGCGGCCAAGGCTGCGGTGAGGCTTGACATGCCAAAGGTCCCGCAGAACGGCATCACCAACAGGGCGGTGTCTTGCTCGTTGTAGCAGAACGCAGCAGCGGCATGTCCGCCGTGAACCGCGATTGAACGCTGTTTGTGGAGCACCATTTTTGGTTTGCTGGTGGTGCCGGAAGTGGTGAATATGAGGAAAGGGTCTTCTGGGTTTGCCATCTCAGATGAACCCGCAGCAGCGGCCTTTGCCTGATCGTTGACGGCTCCGATTTCGAGCTGGGGGATGGCATCGGCGAGCACGTTTGCGTTGTTGATGAGGAGTCGTGCGCCGGAACGGGTAACGAGGTCACCAGCTTCAGTTGGGCTGTACCGGGTATTGACCGAGACAAGCACTAACCGCGCAATCGATGTAGCTACAAGCAATTCCAAATACAAACGGCCGTTGGGCAGGCAGACGGCTACTCGGTCGCCCGGCAGGTACCCAGCCGCCTGGAACCGTGCCGCAAGTTGGCAACCGGATTGCGTGATGTCGGCGGTCGTGCACCGAGTGTTGTCGGGAAGAATGATGGTTGACGTGGATTGCTCAAAAAGGTCAACAACTCGCATCTGGCGATCCTAGAGTGCGGCGTCTTCGTTGCCCATTTGCCTAACTGGTACGGGTGTGTGGTGAGATCGAAAATGGTCCCGATCTACTTGCTGAGGACATACCAAGCGCCCGCATAGGCCAGGCTGTTGGTTGTGCAGTGAAGGATCAACGGGGTGAGAAGGCTGCGCGACCGATAGCGCAACCAGCAGAAGAAAAGCCCAACAATGGTCGTGCTCAGCACCGCTGCGCTAATGGCGATAGTTCTGCCGATCGGGCCGCTGAGTGAATCGCGTACCACGGCATTGTTGCGGTTTAGATTGCTGGAAGGCAAGATGTGCCAAACCCCAAACAGGAACGACGAGAAGAAGATCGCGTTGAGGCGTTTGGTGCGACGTTCCAACATGGCTGGCAACACGGCCCGAAAGGCGATTTCTTCCACGGCTACCGTGCCAAGCGGGACCGAAATGAAGATCCGGTACAACGTGTCCCATCCGGTGCCAAGTGCTCTTCGGTCACGAAACAACTCTCGCGTCGCGGGGAGAACAAGCCCAATTCCAAATACGAGCGCCGCGCCCAAACAAAGCACCGCGCCCCAATGCAGGCCCATGCGATGCGTGCTGCGTCCGAGCCCCAAGGCCTCAAAGGTGAGGTGATCAAGACGTGTGGCGAGACCAAGCAGGGCAAGTGTGATGGCCATGTTCCATGGAACGAACCACGTTGCGGGGAGCACCCGGTTGGCCATCACATTGGAAACAATCAAAAGGGCAACTGCGGCAATCACCGGCCAGTGGGACCCTGGCGTCCTGAGCGGGAAACGCGACTCCCCGATATTGCTGCTTTCGCTAAACGCCATATCGACGGTTTCATGCTCGAGGTGTTCCGGATCCTCAAGGTTCGCGGGTTCCACACCTATGACCTTACGTCGGGCGTCCACTCTTGGAGTGCTTTGGTCTCCTAGCGTGCAGACGGTGTCTACACAAAGCAAATCTGCCGGGACCGTCAAGGCGGCAACAGCATCGCGAACAGCTTCACGAACACCGGCAGCGAATTCTTCAGCGAACCGCTTGGGGAAGCAGCTAGCTCGAGATCCGTTTGTGGACTTCATGCGAGGATTTTCGTTGCTGATTGTCATCGCGTGGCATTGGTGTTTCACCATTATCTTGTGGAAATCCGATGGACCTCATGCCACGAACCCCATCGGCTTCACTGATGGAATGTGGACCATCACGTGGTTGCTGCAGGTGATGCCGCTGTTCTTTTACGTCGGCGGGTTTTCCAACCTGGTTGCCTGGCGGAAGAAAGAATCGACCGGTGGTGCGCTTTCTACGTTTGTATGGGGGCGGGTAAAACAGCTGGCGATTCCATCCATCGCGTTGGCTGGAACCTGGGCGGTGCTTGGTGCCCTGGCGGTGTGGCGGTTCAATGTGAACTGGGCTGCAAAAGGCGTCATTTTGGTCATCAGCCCACTGTGGTTCATCGTGGCATACATGCTAATTATTGCCCTCTTTCCTATCTTTCTTTGGTTGCATGAAAAAGCGGATGTCTTGGTGCTTGTGTGGCTTGGTGGCCTCGCCTGGCTGGTTGACGTGACCCGTTTCAAGCACGGTATGAACGGTTTGGGTTTCACCAACATGGTTTTAGTTTGGGGGTTCTGTCACCAACTGGGCTTTTACTATGAGCTCATAGTTGCTGGAGGAAAGCGCATGGCGTGGATTTTGATGTCGGCCGGATTGTTCGCTTTGGTTGCTCTCGTCTATGCCGGTACCTATCCGGGGTCCATGGTTGGCGTACCCGGTGACAAGTTCTCCAACATGGGACCGCCAACGATGTGCATCGTCGCGTTGGTGCTTTTCCAGGCCGGCGTTGCCGCGTTGCTTCGCCCCTGGGTGGTCAAGCGCTTGACGGAACGTGAACGCTGGGCCTCATTCAGCGATTTGATGAGCAGATTTTCCATGCCGTTGTTTCTGTTTCACACCACGGGTTTGGTGCTTGCGTTGTATATCGGTACCCGTTTGGGTTTTTACCAAAAGCGCCAGCCTGATGCGAAGTGGTGGCTGTTTCGCCCCGTTTCCTTTGTTGGCCCTCTGCTGTGCACCATGCCGGTGATTTGCCTGTTTGGACGGCGATGGGCAAAGCCCGCAAAGATTGCATCTGGTAGCTAACTACCCGGCAGTTTTCTCGGTGCCGTTACAAGTTTTGGAGTACATCCATGGGCGCTACAGGAACACGTATGGCTGGAAAGATTGCCCTAATTTCGGGATCCACTCGGGGTATAGGCCGGTCAATGGCTGAGTTGTTTGCTTCCGAAGGAGCAAAGGTTGCGGTAACGGGCCGCACGGAGGATCGTGGCCAAAGGTGGTTGCTCGCATCAAAGAACTGGGTGGGGAAGCAGAGTTCTTCAAGCTCGATGTAAACGATGAGCAAAGCGTGCGCTCCGTTGTCGAGGCAACCGTTGAGCGTTTTGGTGGACTGACGACCTTGATCAACAATGCGGCGCCAACCGATGCCGTGGCCACCACGGTAAAACCCTTGGCGGAATACTCAACGGAGGAATGGAATCACATTCTCCTCGGCACGCTCACTGGCAATGTGTTTTGGGCGTCGAAGTATGCGTGGCCACATTTACAAGCAGCAGAGGGTGCGGCGATCGTGAACATTTCGTCGGGACAGTCGCTGGCTGGGTTCACGGGGTTCAGCGCGTATGCGGCCGCAAAGGGTGCAATGAACAGCACGACTCGGGTACTTGCCGTGGAAGGTGCGCCCTATGGAATCCGCAGTAACTGCATTGTCGTAGGCCGTGTAGTAAGTGGACGTAGTGATTCGGGTGTAGGCATAGGCCTTACCGGCGGCCGTCTCACCAGGATTGGCAACCCAATGGACATTGCCTACACCGCAGTGTTGCTGGCCTCTGATGAATCGGCATTTATTACCGGAGAACTCCTCACCGCCGATGGAGGAGCGGGCATCAACGGTGACATCTCAATGAATGCCTAACCAGCGGTTGTATACCCCCGTGGGTATGCTAGGGTTTGGTTATGGAGTTTTCTGACGAGACTGTGGCCGATCTGATTCGTCGTCTTCGGCGTGTTGAAGGTCAGGTGCGCGGCGTACAGCAGATGCTCACCGAGGGTCGGGATTGCCGTGAGATTGTCACGCAGCTCTCTGCGGCGAACAAAGCGCTTGAGCAGGCCGGGTTTACCTTGGTTGCTTCGGGGCTCACTTGGTGTATTCAAAACCCCGAGCTTTCTGCTGCTGAGGGTTATGAGTTGGCCGATGTGCAAAAGATGTTCACCAAACTGGCTTAAAGGCTGACCCAGCCTTTATGGCTGCGCAGGCAAAGGGTCCTTACACAAACGTGTTCGGTCCATCCTACAAGTAATATGTATACATAGTAAAGTAGTTCCCGCCTCAAACCGTGACCCAGGTTCGCCTCGACGCGTTTTGACCCGATTGAAAAGAGTTTCTTCATGAGTTCCACACCCGCTGCTCCGCCACTTCCCCCGGCCGCAAAGCCTCCGAAGGGCTCGAAGCCCTCGATGGACCCGGCCCCTTTGAAAGCCCCCGGGCTGCTGGCTCGAATCGGAAGATCAGCCGGAGGTCACCCTCGGCGCATGATGGCGATTTGGGCTCTAGTTGTTGTGGCCAGCGCGCCGCTCGCCATCACCTTGCTCTCTGCGCTTTCAGGCGCTGGCTGGGAGGCGCAAGGTTCAACTGCGCAACGAGTACGTGACGAGATCCGACGAGATTTTCCCCAATTGGGTGCCGAAGCCGTCATCGTTGCGTATCGTCAGGAAACACCAATTGCTACCAATCCAGTTGGCCTTCAGGATCTTGTCGCTGGCCTGAAAACCGTTGATGTGGCGACAGGTGTCATCGACCCTCTTTCGGTGCCTCCCGAAGCTGGCTTGGTTTCACGCGATGGCAAAACTGCACTTATCCCGGTGAGCCTGCGGTCCAAATCCGATGCCGATCTTCCAACGGCGGCAAAACGGGTTATGCAAGCCGTCGACAAGGTGGTGCTGCCCAAAGGTGCGGAGGCCAACGCGACCGGGGAGTGGGCAGTGTGGTCGGATTTCAATCATGAAAACGAAAAGGCATTGCATCGGGCCGAGTTGCTCTCTGGCCTCCCTACGATCATCTTGCTCTTTGTGGCGTTTGGTTCTGCCATTGCGGCGGGCATCCCACTGATCCTGGCCGTGGCCGGTATCGCGGTTGGATTTGCGGGGTTGCATCTCGGGACTGGTGTCACTCCCATGTCGGTGTGGTCGATGAATTTTTCTATGATGATTGGCCTTGCCGTGGGCATCGACTACGGGTTGTTCATTGTCTCCCGTTATCGGGAAGAACGTGCCGAAGGTAAAGACGCGCTTGATGGCATAGCTGCCACCTTGGCCACGGCAGGGAAGGCCGTGTTCCTTTCTGCACTTACCGTTGTGTTTTCGCTTGCCGCGGTGTTTTTTGTTCCGGTGATGGTGTTCCGGTCGATGGCGCTTGGCATGATCTTGTCAGTTGTTGCCACCGCTGCTGCTTCCCTCACACTCCTTCCCGCCATTCTTGTTGCGTTGGGGGATCGCGTACTCAGTCCGCGTGGTGCAAAAAATGCAGATCGAGCAGCTGAGGGGCGTTGGGCGAAGTGGACGGCAGCAGCGATGCGGCGTCCTGGCATCACACTCGCCGCCGGGCTTGGCATGTTGTTGCTGCTCGCTGCGCCCTCGTTGGGGATGACCCTTGGCATGCCTGGTGCACGCGTTGTGGATCGTGGACAGCAAAGCCGTGATGGGTACGATGCCGTGGTAGAGGCGTTTGGTCCGGGGGCCGCAGCTCCAATGTTCGTGACGGTCAACGCCCCCGATGCGTCCGCCGTCGTGAAGATTGCTTCCGCCGATCCCAGTGTTGTTGCCGCGCAAATTGTTGCCGAACCAGCGAAGAGTGGGCGCACCGTGGTTCGAGTGATTCCCGCAACCGCAGTCGATGATAAGCGCACCTCTGATCTTGTCGCACGGCTGCGTGCTTCGGTCAATCGGGAGGTTCCAAACGCTTCGGTGGGCGGGCCGGGCACGCAAAACCATGACCTCACCGCTGCGCTAACCGGCACGGCGCCGTTAGCTATTGGAACCATCATGGCGGTGGCCTTTGTATTGCTCCTCGTCGTGTTCCGCAGCTTGATGATCGCCATTGCCTCGGTGCTGTTGAACCTGGTGAGTGTGGCAGCAAGCTTCGGTTTTGCCACCATCGTGTTTCAGCACGGCATTGGTGCGAAGTTGATTGGGATCGAGCATCAAGGTTTCGTCGACGCATGGGCACCGCTGTTCTTTTTTGCTCTTCTCTTTGGCCTGTCGATGGATTATCAACTGTTCTTGCTTGCGGCCATCAAAGAGCGGCGAGATGCCACCGGTGATGCGCAACTCGCGGTCCGCGAGGGCATGGCCCGCACCGGCAGACCTATCACCAACGCTGCGCTCATCATGATCGTGGTGTTCGTAGCGTTTGGGGTCACCGGTCCTATCCCGCCAACGGAGCTTGGTGTCACGCTCGCCGTTGCGGTGTTCCTTGACGCAACGGTGATCCGCATGATGCTTGTGCCGTCATTGCTGGCAATGTTGGGCGAACGCGCCTGGAGCATTCCATCGTGGCTCGACAAGCGTCTTCCCCATATCGACTTTTCCCATTAACCTCCCGAGAAATCTGATTCTGTTATGACCGTAGAAAGAATTGTCCGTATCGTCGCTGGTCTCTTCATCGTCTTGTCGCTCGGATTGGCGCACCTCAGCGAGACCATTGATATTGGCAAACCCAGTTGGTTGTGGTTCACCGCTTTTGTTGGCCTCAATCTGTTTCAAAGTGGACTCACTCGTTTTTGTCCAATGGATATCGCGCTCAAGAAACTTGGAGTGAAGTCACAAAACGGTTTGTAAATGTGTGTGGGCGCTTTCAAAAGAGGTTGCCCACACAACATCGTTTTCAAGACGAGCACCTGATCGCCCGGGTGGGTCGACCGAACCTGGGGTAGTTTTCAAGGGTGAATCTCGATGCCAATGCTCTTCGAGAAATGCTGGATCCGGGTTCGAAACGCCATGAGGATTTTCGAACCGATCCGTTTCCGGTTTGGGAATAATTGCGCCACGATCATCCGGTTTGGTATAACGAGGTAACGAAGACGTGGATTCTCACCCGCTACCACGATGTTGTTGCCGCATTCGGCGATTCTGACGCGTATTCGAACTCAATCTACGCGGCAAGTTTGGGACGAGTGTTCGGGCCCACGTTGCTCCAAATGGACGGTCGGGATCACGTTGTACGTCGCACCATGATCGCCCCGCAAATGATGGGGAAGCGCCTTGAGGGCTACCGGTCCATGATCGAGAATGCCGCCACGTTACTCATCGATCAATTTCGTGATGAGCAAGCCGTCGATCTCGTTGCGGTGTTTTCCACCTGGCTGCCCGTCAACGTGATCTGTCGGATGCTCGGTTTGCCAACCGCAGATATGGCCCAATTCCACTCTTGGTACCAAACGATCATGGTGGGTTTCGTTGGCAACGCTTCGCAGAGAGGCGAAGCATTTGCTGCGGTGCGTTCGTTTTCCGATTACTGCTTGCCGATTATTGTGGAGCGTCGAGCTAATCCCGGTGAGGATTTCATTTCGCGCATCATTCACGCGGAAGCTGATGGGCAAAAGCTCACCGATGCTGAGGTGTGCTCGTTCCTTTCGGCGATTCTCGTTGCCGGTGGTGAGACAACTGATGGCGCGATTTCGGGCATGTGGAGCAATCTCCTGGCCGATCGTGAGCAGATGGAGGCCGTGGCTGCGACCCGGAACGTTTCGATGATGCCTTCGGTGAGACGATGCGCGATTCGTTCCCGGTCACGCATCAAGTGAGGCTCACCACGTGTGATGTTGCATGGCACGGCACAACTATTCCTTCTGGGTCAAGCGTGCAACTCACTATTGGTTCGGCCAACTACGACGAGACGATTTTCGCTGATCCATCGCGTTTCGAAATTGACCGATCCGATTTGTGGAAAGCGAAAGAGTTACGAAGCGGACACGCCCAAAACGATGTGTTTGGCCATCTCGCATTCGGTCTTGGAAAACACTTTTGCCCGGGCTATGAACTGGCTCGGCTCGAAGCAATCGTGGGCTCAGAATTGCTGTTTGAAGCATTCCCGCGAATTCGTCTCGCTCCCGATGCCGATCTACGTCAAACTATCAGCGGACAAACGCGCTCTCTCCGCAAACTACCTGCCCTGCTTTAGCCCGTCGTGTAGCTGCGACGGGTGCTGCGTTCGAGTGGCCGTAACCATTGCGCCATCGGGTCGGTCACCCTCACCTGGCACTCCGATAGGAAGAGCGGGTCGACGGGTAAGTCCCAATCGGTGCCTACGGATGTTCCGGGGTAGGGGTCATCGCGGCGCATCACGAGGCGCTCGGAAGTCGACGGTGTCTTCCAAATGAATGAATAACGTATGTCTCGAGGTCTTTAACCATCGTTGGTCCGTTGCCAAAATAGCCACAGGCGTACCAACACAATGATGGTTCTATAGACACAGCGATCGTGTTAAGTGCTCGCGTGGGCGAGGCTTGGTGATTCGAGCCCAAGCTCAATAGTGTCAGCGAAGGCGAGGATCGCTCGTCGGTCGATCTCGAACCCTCCGAGCCCGGAGCGCGGACTCACAATTAGCCAACGGCCTTCCGACGGGGGATTGCCCGAGGCTGTAGCCGCTTCGTGTTTTCCCGCCCCGGGCACAACGAGGTGCAGCGCTGCTCCATCGGAAGGCAAGCCAAACATCGGGTCATCACCATCGTGGAATCGCCTACGCACGACCGCCATCCCGTGAGGTTGATTCGCAACAAGTTGCGCAGTAACTAGGGCCAGATCGCTCGACGACGCTGAGATAGCGGCCACCCAAATCTGGGGGGCAGGCTGCTTGGAAGCAAGGATTTCAGCGAGTTGCCTTCCCTGGTTTTCGGCTGTTGCCTGTCGTACCGATCGAATACCCCGTCGTACTCTAAGTGCACTTATCGAACTGACGGCAAGTCCAAGTGATCCAAGCAGGACGACGCTGTAGACATCCCGGCGATCCGTGATTCGCAATGTCCGGTACGGAACAGTATGGAAGAAGTTCAGTGCGAGGGCCCCGACAATCGAGGTCGTTACGCCAGCAATAGAGTCAAGCACCGCAAATCCAACCGTTACCACCACCATTATTAGTGCGACGTTGGCTATCGTCAGACCGTTATTGGTGTTGTCTTGGGGGAGTGAGCAAAGCCAGGCAACCAGGATGGCGGTGGCGGGACCGGCTAGGACCATTCCCTTTGGCCATAGTGGTTGGGCGGGCTTCTGTTGCATTGGCAATGGTGCGACGTGAGCTTTTTGCATGCATCTGTTGTACTCCTATGCTTCGTTTCGTGGAAGGGCTCTTTACGCTTCCTTGACGGCGCGAAGTGACATCTTCACACCACGTTAACGCCACACGTTTCACGCATTATCGGTGACCTGCTTTTGTGATGTGCTTGGGAACTTAATTGACGCGAAAACACGCGTCATTCAATGCCGCGGATGAGGAGGTTGACCATTCGTTGCGGGAAAGCTCTGGCGATGGGAAAGAGGGCGGCGCGCTTGGGGAGACGGACGCACTGTCGACCGCTTTCGATTGCGGCCACAACCTCTTTGGCAACGCGTTCGCGCGGAACATTCGGGAGTAGTTGTAACCGGCGAAAGCGGGCGAACGACTTTGCGACTGGCGGGCACGTGTTTACGTGCGTGAGCATGTCGGTCGGGATCGGGCCCAGTTCGACGATGGTGATGCCTACACCGGTCTTTTGGAGTTCTCTCCGCAAGATCCCGGTGAAGTTCGACAGACCGGCCTTGGTTGAGCAGTACAGCGACATCCCCGTGAATCCAACGGAGCCAGCCATTGAGGATACGTTCACGATATGTCCCTTGCCCCGATCGCGCATGCCCACGAGGGCCTGTCGGCACAGTTCGATCGGAGTGAGCAAATTGATTTGATGGATTCGAACAATGTCGTCGGCCGTGGTGTCTGCGAAGTAGCCAACTTCATCGATGCCTGCGTTGTTGATGAGCACATCGATTGGTCCGCCCAGAGCGGCTTCACAACGAGCGATTAAGCCGTCGATTGCCGCCCGGTCACTCAGGTCTGCGGTGACCGCCACGGCGTTTTGAAGTGATGCAGCCACTGATTCAAGCAACTCAGTGTTGCGGGCCACCAGGGCCAAACGTGCTCCTTTCGCGGCAAGGTCACGGGCAATTGACTCACCAATTCCTCGTGATCCACCCGTGATGACGATACGCGTTCCGTTGAGGTCCATGGTTCGATTCTTTTACACGGCGAGCATTCCTGCAACTTTGCGCCGAGGTAAAAGGTGTGCATACCAAATCAGTCCCTCAGTCTCCAACGATTCTTCGATTCAAAATCGGTCAGCTTTCCCAGCCTTTCCGCGCCGGGTGTGAATGTTCGTTGAAGCAAGGTCTTCGTGACCATGTGGGTTTCGTTAGTGTGAGGAATTGAGGCGGGTGGCAAAGCGGGCGAGGTACGCAGTGAGTTCGGGCGGGGAAATCACCGTGAAGTTTGCGTCAAGGTTGGCCAATGCCATGGTTGGCCAATCGAGTGAATCAGCCGACATTTTGACTCGGGCACTGCCTCGTTTCGGGCCAGCAGACACGGTGGCCCATTGTCCGAATAGCTTCACTACTTGTTCAACGGGGGCGTAAATCACCAGTTCAACCTCAATGGAAGGCCTCAGATTCCGGATTCGTTTGCGAACGTAGCTGGCCATGTCGGTATCGGGTAATTGGCGTGGGGTGAAACTGTTTCGGGATGGTATTGGCTTGCCGATGCGGTCTACTCGGAAGGTTCGCCAGTCATCACGGTTGGCATCGTATGCAACGAGATACCAACGCCTGCCAAGAATGACCAGCCGATACGGTTCTACATACCGCTCGGTCACGGCTCCGTCGTTTGCGGTGTAGTGAAACGAGACTCTTACGGTGTCGCGGCATGCCTGGGCGATTGTGCCGAGCACGATGACATCGGGAGTGGGGGCAGACCAGCCTGATGGGCTTGTCTCGGTGACACTGCTCATCACGTCGATCTGGTTGCGGACCGCAGGTGGAAGCATGGCAGTGAGTTTTGCAAGCGCGCGTAGGGATGCTTCTGCTGCGGTTTGATCTGACCCATGTGCAACCTCACGGAGTCCAATCGCCAACGCAACGGCTTCCTCGTGATCGAACACCATCGGAGGGAGCGAAGAGCCACCCGCCATCTGATAACCCCCTGTGGCGCCGGGGACTGATTCGACGGGGTAGCCGAGGGATCGGAGGCGGTCAATATCTCGGCGCACCGTTCGTTCAGAAACCTCAAGTCGGTCGGCGAGTTCCGGGCCGGGCCAATGGCGATGAAGCTGTAGGAGCGACAACAGGCGCAACATGCGAACGCTCGTATCAGCCATGGCGTTGATTGCGCGCAGTGCTACTCGGACAAGTTTCTAACAGGCTGTGTCGCCTAGAAATTATGTGGATCATCGCCGGTTGAAATTGCGCACCGATAGTGCAGCGAATATCACCGCAATGGCAACTGACCACGCCACCGCTTTGAGCACAAGCGCTCCCTGCGATGCACCGAAGAGGGCTTGGGTATCGCCACCGATTACCAGCGTCCGAACGGCGTCAACCATTGCGGTGACGGGTTGATGGCGAGCAATAGGTTGCATCCAGCCGGGCATTGAGAGAACCGGCACATAAGCACTCGAAACGAAGATCAGTGGGAAGACGCTGAAAGATAAACCCTGTGCGGCTTGAGCCGTTCCGGCGACCAAACCGAGGAAGATCTGTAGCCAACTCCAGGCTGCGGCAAACACAATGCATAGGGCAAAGGCCAACAACAGTTCTGTCGCACCGCCCTTCGGACGAAACCCGACGGCAAAACCAACCACGATCGTTACAACCGTTCCCCACGTGATGAGCACAGTGTCGGCCATCGAGCGGCCAAGCATGATTGCGGCCCGGGGCACTGGCAGGGACCGGAGGCGGTCGAAGAAGCCCGACTCGGCATCTTCGGCCACCCCAACGACACCCCCGGCAAACAGACCCGAAGCAGCAGCCAAGGAAGGAATAAGGAAGTTCGCATACGGGACGCCGTTGGTGTTGATTGCGCCGCCGAAAACGTAACGGAAAATCAGCAAGAACATGATCGACGTTACGGAGTTGACGATAATCAGCTGCGGGGTACGGATGTACTGTCGCAATGTTCGGCCAGCGTATGTAGCTGCTGTGGTGATCGCCGTTGGAGGCAACTCGGGGGCGACGATACTCCGCTTGTTTGTGGTTCGATTCGAGGCGGTTTGCTGCAAGTTGGTTTGCATTGCGTTGGGATTGGTGGTTGTTGTGCTCATCGGGTTGCTCCGGTCAAGTTGAGAAATACTTCATCGAGGGTTGGGCGGCGCAGCGTGATGTCATCGATACCAACAGTTGCGTCGGCAAGGCCAGCGAGGGCTCGGCTTAAAGCAACGGGTCCATTCTCTACAGGAACGGTAAGTGCACGTGCGATTGGATCGAAGCGTGGCCTTTCGGTTCCCACCGCAGCGAGCAGTGATTCGGCTGTCGAGAGATCATCGGTGTGGGTCAATGTGAGCACCACAACGTCTCGACCACTTTGCGATTTCAGCTCCGAGGGTGACCCGATGGCAATGACCCGCCCGTGATCGATGATGACTACTCGGTCGGCGAGCCGGTCTGCCTCTTCCAGGTACTGCGTGGTGAGTAGAACATCAGTGCCCGATGCGACGAGCGAACGAACCGAGTCCCAAAGATCGAGTCGAGTTCGGGGGTCGAGGCCGGTAGTTGGCTCATCGAGCAGCAACACCCGTGGAGCCCCTACCAGACTCGCGGCAAGGTCAAGGCGCCGGCGCATGCCACCGGAGTATTCACGAACTAACCGGCCGCCATCATCGCTAAGCCCAACTTCCCCAAGCACCGAATCAGCGGCAGCCTTGGCGGCACCCGAGCGATGACCGAACAGTTTCGCGACCATGATGAGGTTTTCTCGCCCGGTCAATGCTGGTTCAACCGCAGCGCTTTGCCCGGCCAAACCAATCATTCGACGTACTTCGGCGGGATTCGCAACCGCGTCGATCCCACACACGTGGAGACGGCCCGTATCAGGCCGAACGAGCGTGGCCACCATTCGTACGAAGGTGGACTTCCCAGCGCCATTGGGACCGAGTATTGCGGTGACCTGCCCCGGTTGGCATTCGAGGGCGAGATCATCAATGGCGACGGTTTTGCCGAAGGACTTTCGTAATCCGGTCGCTTCAATGCTGAGATGCGTATGTGGAGGGCTCATGCGACCTATTCTGCCCGCAATTGCGGTCAGTTCATGTCCGCAATCCATTTTGGGTTGGCCGAGTCCGGGTCATGGAGGGAAGACAAACCTTGAATCGGGGATTCGGGTTCCACCCTTGTAAGTAGCGCCGTTATTGTCGGGCCATGCAGGAAATTCATCTGACCTATCTCAACGGGCTCGACGTTAACCGCCTTGCCATGACCGACGAGGAAATTCTTGGCGCAGTAAAGGCGGGTCTCGTTGCCCAAGGGGCCGGTCAGGCGGTGATCGAGCCGCGGGTGCATCTGGTGCCTAGCGCTGACATTCGCGGTCACTTCAACATCTTGCGGGGCTATGTTGCTCCGCTCGGCATGGCCGGAGTCAAAATTGTTGGTGACTATGTCGACAACTACAAACGTGATCTACCTTCCGAAATGGCGTTGCTGAATCTGTTTGACCCGCAGACAGGTATGCCCAGGGCCATCATGGATGCAACGGCGATTACCGATATGAGAACAGGCGCGTTAACGGCATTAGGGGCGCAACAACTTGCAAGAGCCGACGCAAAAATATTGGGCCATATCGGGGCACGAGGGACATCGTATTGGAACGTACGATTGCTCGATCGGCTGTTTGATTTCGATGAGATCCGGATTCACTCCCGTCGCCCGGAAAGTCGAGATGCTTTCGCCGCGCGCCTTAGTGAAGATTTAGGCAAGCCAATCACGGTTACTTCTGATTGGCAAAGCTGTCTTGAGGGTGCCGACATCATGGTTGAAGCATCCCGGCTCGAAGAACGAGAGGAATTGTTTCGAACAGCTTGGGTTCGGCCCGGTGTGCTCGTGATCCCCTACGGGACGATTAGCGCGCTAGAGCTCTCGATGACATCGGTGATGAACAAAGTCGTCGTCGACGATCTCGGCCAGTTTCGTGCCGGTGCTTTCGGTGCACTACGTCCACATATTAATGCTGGCCTTCTCACCGAGGAGTTGGTTCACGCTGAGCTCTGCCAAATTGTTGTGGGTGATAAGCCCGGGCGCGAAAGTGATGAGGAGCGCATCTTGTTTTGGCATCGTGGCTTATCGCTGTCAGATATTGCGCTTGGGGCGGCGATGCTTGATAAAGCGACGGCGATGGGTATCGGCCAATCGTTGCGGTACGCGTAGCAGCACACGCTCGTTTAGTTTTCAGCTCCGGGAGTGGTCTCGAAGTCCCGGTCGGGCGCTCGAACAGCTGATAGGGCCAAACAATTCGGGCTTCGCTGCACGGTTAAGCGAAGTGTCACTCAGGCAACTGGGCTAAGGAGCGGATGTGGCCACTCGTGACAAGTTGCTCGGCAATGGCTTCAATTTCTCGACCGATTGGTCGATCCTCGTGAAGAAATGCACAACGGTCCCGAATCGCGGCGTAAACGTTTTGCAACCGTGGGGCGATCGGTGGGTGCATCGTTGGACCGCCGTTGCGAAGATCGTTTGCTTGGCAGGCTGCGACAAGTTCGAAGGCCACGAGTAGGGAAAGTCGCTGCAAAAGTTGGTCGAGTTTCGTGGCGGCAAGTGCTGAGAACGTGACGGAGTCTTCAATCCCATCGGCGTTGTGAGAGGGCAGAATGGGTACCGGATTCGCCAGATGAATAATCTCTGAGCGCAGAGCTTCTAGGGGTTTGAGGAGTGGCCCGAATCCTGCGGTATCGGGGGACTCGGAAGACAACAGCGGCGGCAGTGCGCTGTGCTGCGCATTCATGAGACGCTGCACACGGGATACGGAATCGGTCGCGCACCAGGCGAGCGACCGAGCCAGGCTGTCAAGGGTTTGCGTGAGGCGGGGAAGATGAAAGTTCCCGTTGCTCACGCATAGTCCTTCGTTTGTAAGTACTACCGGGTTGTCTGAGGAGGCGTTCAGATCAACCATAAGTTCTTGTCGCAAATCGGCCAAAGCGGCAATCCCAGCGCCATGCACCTGAGCCACGCAACGAAACGAAAGTGGGTCTTGGAGTCGCCGGGGTTCACCGCGAAGCGCAAGAGGACCGCCATCGAGCAACATTCGGATCTGATTCCCCGCCTCGACTTGGCCGGGCTGAGGACGAGACTGAAGAACCGTTTCTGCGAAAGGGGAGAGGTTGCCTTGAAACCCTTCCAACGAAAGAGCCGCTGCAACCTGTAATGCCCCGAGGAGGTCTTTCGCAGAGACCGCAGCGAGGGCCGAAAGCGCACTCGAAAACGCGGTGTTGTTGCACAGGACTGCGCCGTCTTTGGGAAGGAGTGCGAGCGGCGCAATTCCGGCCTGGGCAAGAACTACCGCTGCTGGCCGTCGAGCGCCATCCACAAGCATTTCGCCTTCGCCAATCAATGCATGGGCCAGAGCCGCCAACGCCACCAAGTCACCAGTACCAATCGAACCGATACTCGGCATTGCTGGCACTAGGTGGATATTGAGCGCAGTGACGAGGGCCGGTGCAACTGCCGCGCTCGCGCCTGCCGCCCCAGAGAGGAGCGTGTTTAGGCGAACAGCCATAACTGCCCGTACCTGCACCGGCGAAAGAAGTTCACCAACTGCTTGGGCCCGTCCGCGCACGGTGCGATACGAGAAGTCTGCTGCAGCTTCGGCGGAGAGCATTTGGCTGGCCCGCATTCCCAGCCCAGTTGTAAGGCCATAGGCCGGAATCGCCTCGCGAACGTAGCGATCAACAACCTCACGGCCCTTCGCCATGTTCGCGGTCGCATTCCCCGAGATGGAAACCGTGGCCCCGTGTGCAATCTGGTGCAGCGATTCAGGGTCCAACGAGGCACCATTGAGAACGACATGATTGGTCATGGCTTCATTTCATCATGGGATTGACCGCCCTCCATGGAGCGTCTCCGAACTGCCTGGCCTTGTTTTGCTTAATTTTGCCTTGTTTATGCTTGCGCAATTGGGGCCGCGACGGTTATGCCTTGCGATGCGGCCCATTCACTGATAGATCGGCGTTCAATTGCCGAGGCCATCATGTCGGGGAAACGATCTGGGGTGCAGGCAAAGGACGGTACGCCAAGCTCGGCAAATGCTGCCGCATTCTTGGTATCGAAGCCCGGTGCCCCATTGTCCGACAGTGCAAGCAGACAGATAACCTGAACACCCGAGGCAACAAAGGCACCCACCTGACGGATCATCTGCTCGCTTAGTTCTCCTTCATAAAGATCGCTGATCAGAACAAGAATCGTGTTTGACGGATTGCCGATCAGCGTGTTGCAGTAGCTCAACGCTGCTGGCGTATCGTTTCCGCCACCGAGTTGGATTCCAAAGAGCACCTCGACCGGGTCGGCCAAGAGTTCGGTGAGATCGATCACCGTCGTGTCATACGCGACCAATGAGGTTTTTACGGACTTGATGCCGGCAAGCGCCGCAGCAAGCACCGATGAGTACACCGTTGAGGCCATCATTGAACCGCTCTGGTCGAGGCACAAAATGATCTCGCGTTGAATCTGCTGGCTTCGACGGCCGAAACCGACCAACTGCTCGGGGATAATGGTGCGGTACTCACTTTGGTAATGCTTAAGATTTTTCCGAATTGTTCGATTCCAGTCGACATCGGCCAAACGACGTGGGTTGTTGGTTCTTGTGGATCGGTTGAGTGCGCCCGAAACCGCCTGGCGAGTGGGAGACGCAAGCCGGTCTTCGAGTTCTTTGACCAACTTGCGAACTACCATCCTGGCCGTTGCTCGCGACTCCTCAGGAATGAGTGACTGAAGCGACAGAATTGTTGACACCATGTTGATATCGGGATCAACATGCTCAAGCATTTCCTTTTCTAGAAGCAGCTGCTTTAGCCCAAGTCGATCCATAGCGTCTTGTTGCATAACCCGAACAACAGAAACTGGAAAGTATGTACGAATATCACCTAGCCATCGAGAGACTTTCGGAGAAGAAGGCCCGCGACCGGTCTGGCGCTCTTGG
>JAYSVF010000086.1:0-11605 GCA_043718695.1 Acidimicrobiia bacterium
AAGCCACCACACTCCGTCGGGAAACTGGTCAAGTGTCGCTGAGGCGGTCTGGATGGCCAGGCGAGTCTTGCCTGCACCACCGGACCCAACGATCGTGACGAGTCTGTGGTCTGCGAGGTAACCCGTGAGTTCCTTTACCTCGTGTTCTCGGCCGATAAACGACGACAGACGGACGGGAAGGTTGTTTGGGCTCATAGATGCTTCCGGTGCGCAGTGCTACAGATCCACACACGAGACAACAGCTCGCGACAAGTAAGAACCTACCTTGTTGTCGGGCAAATCGCTTAAACGCTGGCCAGTTGAGTGTGATGGACTTCGAGGATGAGAGCCATGCCCCAAGTCAAGACCGTTGTGATGTTGATGCTGGAGAATCGCTCGCTCGACAACGTGCTTGGTTGGTTACATCGCGATGGCAAGCCCGTCCGCATCGTCGGGGATCCAAACCCGCCACACTTCGATGGTCTCTCGACCGAATTCGTGAACTTCCGAAAGAGCCGTCATTCAGACTTTTACAACGCATATTCGCCTACTGAGGGGTTCAGTTCGCTCGGCCCGCGTCAGGAGTGGCGGTCACCTCGATGGGATCCGAAGGAAGGAATGGCCAACGTCGAGGTACAGATGTACGGCGACCGCGATGGTGAGGTCACTGCCCGCGGATGGGGCAACGATGCCCGAATGAAAGGCTTCGCCTACGATTATCCAACCCACAACGACAACGACGTTGGCGATGTCATGGGCGGGTACACCCGAGACGAACTGCCTGTACTTTACGGACTCGCCGAGAACTTCGCGGTGTCAGACCGATGGTTTGGGTCCGTGCCAACCGAGACCGACCCGAACCGAGCCTTCTCTCTTTGCGGCACCGCACAGGGTGACGAGTATGAACTGCCCGCAAAGATTTTCACCGAGCCGACGATCTTCAACGCATTGAACCCTTCGCCCGACGGTTCGTATCCCGGAAAGACCTGGGGAATCTTCCATCAAGGTGACCAGCACTCTGCGTTCAAGCCAAAGGACACCGTCTGTTACACGCAGGGTCGTTTCACGCAGGTGCAGGCCGCACTTTCGGCAGCCAACAGCACCGGCTGCATTGACCACGTCTCATCGCTGTTAGAAAAGCTCCGCGGTGGCGACGACGTGCCCGAGTTTTGTTACATCGAACCGGCATGGGGTTGGGGTATCGGAATGCCCGACGGTGACGACTACGTGGGATACCAGGGCAACGACTATCACGCGCCCACGTGGCTCGGGCCAGCAGAGTGGGATCTCAACGAGTTGTACGTTGCCTTGCGCGCCAGCAAACAATGGAACCAGATGTTGTTCATTATCGTTTTCGACGAACACGGCGGCACGTTTGATCACGTCGCTCCACCTGCGACGGTGAACCCCGATGGTATTGATAGTCACTTTCCCGTGCATTTCGATTTCACTCGTCTTGGACCGCGTGTGCCCGCGATTTTGGTGTCGCCGTTCGTTGTGCCCGGCACCGTCTTTCGCGCCCCTGCCGATGGCCCATCGTTTGATCACACTTCAGTGATTCGAACTGTTCTCGAATGGGCTGGCGCGCCTGGCTCTGTTCTTTCGACGTTAGGCGCACGGGTTGCCCAAGCCCCAACGTTCGACACGGTGCTTTCTGCGGCAGTCGTGCAGGCATCGGCACCACAAACGTTCAATCCTCCGGCTTGGTTCGAAAAGCAATGCCCAAAGGGTGAGCACCTTCCCTTCGAAGCGCCGGGTCTCTCCATCGATGACCACCGCGTCGCTGTCGCTATGTCGTCCGATATCGAAGGCTATCTCGGCATCCTCAAAGGCCTCGCTGCGGCCAAGCGTTGAGCTACTGCGCCACACCTACCGCGGCCGTTGGATCGTCTCGCAAAACTGCCCCTGTGTCGTTGAGATGCCTTGATCAACAACGTGGCATCGGCCGGCTTTGGCACTGGGAACTCACCCGCTGTTTTGGAACCCATACCTGAACGGGTGATGTCTGCCAAACGCAAACGGCAGATACTTGGGTTCAAGAGCGCGATCGGCGCGTTCAGCGCACAGGGAGAGAACCCAAATGGCCACACAAACCAACACCGAAATCGTCCAAAACATCTATGCGAACTTTGCCACCGGCGACATCCCAGCCGTCCTTGGTGCCATGGCCGACGACGTTCGATGGACCGAGGCCGAGGGATTCCCTATCACGGGCACGTTCGTCGGTCCTAAGGCAGTGCTCGAAGGCGTTTTCATGCGACTCGGAGAAATCGGTGATGAGTTCGGAGTTGCACCCGAGCAGTTGGTAGCCGAAGGTGACACAGTGGTTGCGCTCGGAAACTACACATGGAAACGAAAAAGCAACGGCCAGCCGGCATCGGTGAAAATGGCCCACGTGTTGACCATTCGTGGCGGCAAAGTTGTTGCCTTCCAACAGCACGTCGACACGGCCAGGGTTAGTGAACTTAGCTAGTTCCCGGCACTTCGATTCACCCAAAGCAGGCCGATTTATACAGCCCTCGGCCCGCTCTGTATGGATGGCGTTGCCGGTACCACCCGAACCGATTCGCTGGTCAGACGCCTTGCGTTATTGCACCATCATTCCAGTTAGACGCGGAGGAATGTATACATTCCTCCGCGTGACATCAGGTAAAGCGTAGGGGTAGTTACGAAAATCGGTCAGTTGGCGCAGGAGTTGGCCCGATTGGTGATCTGATTATTGGTAAGCGTGCAGCTGAATCGAGCGCAAATCCACTCGAACCAATTCGTTCATCGCAAGCAATTTCGAGTCGTTGAAACGACTCGGTGTCACGAAGGACGGCCACCGACCAACCTCGAAGTTCCACGGCTGCACACAACGCCTGGGATGCAGAGTTACGCGTCCGGGAATTGAGACGAAGAAGTCGAGGTCCTCGGTGAGCCGGTCTACGAGTTCGAGCGTGATGAGCGCCGCACCGCCAACCACAACGAAACCTTCAGACTCGTGAAGTGCAAAGAACGCAGCGGCGACATCGAGCTGAGCGTGGGTAAGTTCAGCCATTTCGAGCAGCGTCGATCAGTGGCTGCCACGCGGCCTGAACGTGACTAGGTAGGAACAATTCACTCCAAAGGTCGACGAGCAGTGCTCCGTCGACAAACTTCGTGATGTCTTCAGGTAGCCCTTCCGTGAGCAGGATCTCATAGGCCTTTCCCCGTTCCGACCTGAGACCAAGATCAAAATCACCTTGACCACTCCATGCCACATGATGCGGAAGTTTCACCCGAGCAAAAGCTCTCACCGGTTCCAAGTTCGGCAACGACGATGGCACCGAAATGGTCTTTCGTCCTGACCCCACTGTCCGCCAAGTTCGGACCTCTTCGATAACCAACTCAAATCCACTGGCCCGTAGCAATCGTTCAACCGTTTCGGCTCGTGGATCTTTCGCACCTGACTCATATGCACAAATAGCTGTTCGCGACGTCCCGGCTCGCTCAGCTAACTCACCCTGCGACAGCCCGGCCCTGCCCCGTGCATCGGCAATGAGATGAGAACCACTCGACATATGCTGTATCTTATCAGATACAGTCCGATCGTTGACATCTGGTATCGATACCGGTTTTACTCGGCTCCTCTGTGATCGTCTTGGCGAGCCGTTGCCGTTTGATACCCGTTAGTAACGTTATTGGCCACTACGAAGCTGAGCTGAGGAGCCAGAAGACCTAGGCCGTGGCGAAGGCTTCAGAGCTTGGAGTGAACCTGAGCGACCTACTCATCAATGTTGGAGTTATCGACGCGAACTTTGCGCCCACGGTCCTTGCTCCAAAGTGGCTCCACGAAAATCTTGAACTCGATTTTGCATCGGTTCGATCTAACCCATTCAAACGACCGTTGGTCAGGGTCGTGTCTCGACTGGACCAAACAACGCCCCCACATAGTGCAGCGCCTGTTGGTCCCTTTAGAGCGTCGTTGCACACGAATATAACGGTCAAACGGAAGATTACGAATTAGCGTCGCCGGAACCTCGTCGGGCCAGGCCCGGGCCGTTGCCAACGGGCGTATGCGTTGCGTATACTCATTGTATGACGACTACCCTGAGCTTTCGGGCGGATGGAACACTCGCCCAAGAACTCGATGCCGCAGCAGCCGAGTCGGGCGTCGCTCGCAGCGACCTGCTGAACCAGGCCGTTCGCGAACTCCTCTATCGCCGTCGGTGCGAACGCGACAGCGAGCGATACGCGCTCCAGCCGCTGACCCAAGCGGAGACCGCGGCGTGGCCCAACGAAGCGTGGCCCGTCGATGACACCGACTGGACCGAGGTGTTCGGCGAGTGAAACGGGGCGAGATCTGGTTTGCTGATGTCGGATTCGGCGGCGATCGGCCCGTTCTCGTCCTCACACGCGATCCAGTCGCTGATCGAATCGACGCCGTCGTTGTTGCTCATGTGACCACCACCATTCGTGGACTGAGCTCGGAACTTCGACTGGGCACCCACGACGGACTCAAACGGGAATGCGTTGTTTCGTTCGATAACCTCCACACGCTTCCGAGGTCCTCGTTTCGCCGAAGAGTCACAGCGCTGCGCCCCTCACGGCTCGACGAAGCATGCGACCGACTCGCCGACGCGCTCGGCTGCGGTGCCCGGTGAACGCCGACCCTGCCCAACAGTTCGATAATCCCCCTCGGGGTACCAGGACCGAGACGAGTGCCGAAACGCACTCGATATCGCTCAACGCAACCGTCTTCCTGCGCGCACATAACAGCCAGAATGGAGCATTCAGAGTTGGCACTTCCACCACCCGTTACGGCCCATAATTGGGGTTACAAGATGGTTACGGCCCAGGACAAAATTGAGAACAAAGCTGAGAACAAACGCTCAGTCATCAAGGGTTTCCATCGGACAGTAGCGGTCACTCAAATCGCAGCAGCCGCTTAATGGCCGCACCGTTCTCGGTCTCCAACGGACACTCGGTGACACGGCCGGATAGCAGTGGATTGTGGTTCGGTGATGACTTCGGATCAGACGGTTGGGAGTTCGAGTCTCTCCGAGCGCGCAGACTAAGTGCAGGTCAAAGGGCATTTTGGGTGTTACGTACACGTAGAGAATGCACGGTTTGAGAACAAAATTGAGAACATCCGCGATGGAAACAATGGTTTTTGGGATGATTTTGCGGTGTTCGCTGGGTGTTGCGTTTTAGCGTTTGCCCAGCTCAGAGCCTGTTTGAGTTTTGCGGTTATCTCGCAAAGACCGTAAACGCCTTCGGAGCTATTGACGCCGAGTCAGTTGCTTGTTGCACACCATCCAGTCTGTGCGTGATCATCTCCGGATCGTTCCGGTCATGGGTGGCCCCGGCGGGCTTTTCTTGGGGCCTTTCCGTGCGTCGTTGCTTTACACAGGCCCATCGTGATGAGATCCGCCTTTACACGTCGAACGAGCTCGGCGAACACATGGAAGGGAAAGTGTTGGCGATGTTCTCGTCGCCGATACCGAAGCATCGCTCTAATATGCGCGCGAGCGGAGTCGTTTGACGAGAGATGCAGTCCAGGGGTTAGAGACTGCAGAGGTAAAAGCTGGCGTCATCAATGTTTCTTCGTTCTTGATCGTAGAACGCGTTTACGCTGCCTGGCAGAGAGATCGCCTTTCATGTCGCTTCGGTTTCGAGGGTTTCTAATGCTGACCTGGGCGAATCATCTGGCAACAGCCGAAATCTTGGTTTGCCGCTGGTAGTTCACACTCGAAGATTCCAACGTTGACGTCACTTGCGGTGATTTGGTACGCGCACATATCTACTGAGCAACCACCGAGATGACACAGTTGTGTTTCGGTATTGCGGTGAACGAGGCAGCCTGTAAACGGTAAGAACCGACTCTCCATCGAGCTCGCTGGGCTCTGGGTGCTGTCTCCAATCGATTTACTCCCCGAATTCCTCCCGATTAGTGGACCGCTCTACGACACTGCGGTCGTCGCTCCTGCCTCCCGGTACGCAGCAGGCATTCCAGAAGTCGTACTATTCGACGCGTGGTCAACGGATCCGCACCTGCTTCAAACTCTGATGGACCCACTTCGTCAACTAGGACAGACGGTGCTCTTATCCGAACGGCAAGCCGGATCGGGAGCACCTGCTTCGGCGCCTCCTTGGGACCCTGGACCGACATGATGCTGGGAAGTGAACGTGTGAGCATTCAAATCTAGTTAGACACGGCCTGGGATGAGCCCACCGGAAAACGGAATCAACCTTTGAGTACCGTCGCGTTAACATGTTGCGATGAAATTCACAATTCTGCACGTACCGGATTGCCCGAACGTTGCGGTGATCGTCGGCAGAGTCCAGGCTGCTGTCTCACTCAGTACCGCAGAGATTGAAACCGTCGAACTAACAACCGACGAAGAGGCTCGAGCTTTCGGCATGTTCGGATCCCCCACACTACTGATCGATGGCGCTAATCATTTCACCAGCGGCGAGCGAGCATCGATATCATGTGCACTTACCATTCCTTCGATCGAGCAAATACGCGCTCACACAACAAGCTAGGAACCAATAGCAAACTAGGGGTGGTTCGATCGGAACTCGCCCTGAGCAACGCTTGACATCTGATCCACTGCCGACCGGATGACCCGGCGTGCCCGTTCTTTGAGGACACCAAACTCGGCGCAGTGACGCCTAACTCCCTTTTGAGTGACAAGCGTTGGAACGGACTCATTTGCGTCGCTCCGCCGACGCTCTTCGGAAGACCTCCTAGAAACGAGTCTTACGTGGCGACTGATACCCAAAAGACGTGAACGGACGAGCTTGGCATCAACTGAGCAATGCTGCGTGTTGGTCGAGTTGGCGTCGGACATGGTCGACGTCGCCGCCGTCGATTCCCACCACAACGCGGGACGCTCCGACGATGCGGTGCCCTTCCACCGTTGTCGGGTCTCCTGACGACCCATAGATCACCAGTTCGATTGACATCGGATCCCGATCGTGTTGTTCGGCAAGGTTTCGGAGCTCCTCCCACCGCTGCGGGATTGGTTCGGTGCCCTCGACCGGCATCCAACCGTCGGCGAATCCCACGACGTCAAGCAACGTCGAGCGTGAACCTCCCGCGCCCAGCAACACTCGTGGGTGTGGTCGTTGCAGCGGTTTCGGGTACGACCAAGATGCACCGAACTTGACGCGTTCGCCTTCAAACGCTGCTTCGTCTGCAGTCCAGAGTTCGCAAACGGCACCGAGATGTTCACGAAACACATTGCGTCTCTCAGACCACTCGATCCCGTGTTGGGCGAGTTCTTCGCGTTCCCAGCCGTAACCGACGCCACAGATCAACCGTCCCCCGCTGAGAACGTCGAGCGAAGCAAGCTGCTTCGCGATGGCCAATGGTTCGCGTTGGCCAAGCACGAGAACCCCGGTCCCGAGCATGATGGCCGACGTAACCGATGCAGCCGTCGCCAGCGCAACGATCGGATCGTACAGGCGTTTGTAGAACTCAGGCATCGCCTCGCCGCCCCGCCATGCAATGAACGGACGAACTGGGATGTGGGTGTGTTCCGTTACGAACACCGACTCGAAACCCCGCTGTTCAGACTCGACCGCCAACACTGCCGGAGTGACCGTCGAGTCCGTCACATGCATCATCACACCGATCTTCACGACGGTCCGACCAATCTCGACACGCAGACCACCTTCAATACCGCCATCATGTTGGTGTCGGCCCAAAGAACCCGGCCAGATCGGCGAACCGTCCGTCGGCGGCGATCTTCACTGCGTCGAGCCCGGCGACCATGACCGTTTCGTCGTCGGCGATCATCTGCCAGTAGTAAAGAACACGGTCGCTGTGGGTAGCGATCTCGCCGACCTGGGCGAATCGATGCGGCGGCATGCTCGCTTGTATCCCGGAGACCATTGCATCGATTGCGTTGTGGCCAGTCACCGAACTCATAGGGTCCGCTGAAATCGCGTCTTCGGTCCAGAGTTCAGCAATCACCGCCCGCCGAGCGACGGGATCGTGTTCGTTCCACATGGCGAAGTACTTCTCAACTGCGCTCTCGATCTTCGATTCGAATTTCATGAGGTGTGGCCTTTCGTTTGGATTGTTGTTTGTTGGTTTGACTTTTGATTTGTTGACGTGCCCGGCTTAGCGCTGCGATGTTCGATTTCGTACTGCCAGCCACGAAGTATCCGGCGAAGCACGGGCGGGAATCCGGCTTGCATCAAGGCCGCGAACACTCGGCCTTTGACTCCAGGAAGCGGCTGATACCGGAAGTCCATCCCGACCACCGAACGCCCATGCACTGAAACCCCATGCATCGAACCCCCGGGCGTGTCGGAGCGCACCCACCATGAGCCGCGCATCACGGCCAATGGATACGGGTAGCGATCGGTTCGAACGTTGACCTCGAAGCGGTCACCTTCGTCCCAGACCGTGCAGGATTCAGACCACTCCTCGCCACCATTGTTCGAGCACACCCGCACCATCCCCGCTCCCACACCAGACTGCACATGAACCGCAGACAAATTCGGGGCGAGACGGCCATACAACTCGTGATCAGTGACCACCTCCCAGGCAACCGCCCGGTCAGCCTGAACCGTTCTCTCGACATGGGCGACTTCCACTGGCGGCACCTCGTCGAACATCGACACGGGACGGTTCGCAATGATCGTGCGGAGGTGACGCCATGCCCGGAACTGGCCGATGCCGAACCCACCAACCATCACACCAACCGCACTAACAACGCCAACCCCAACGGGCGAATACCAACCGGCAGCAACGGTGCCCGCCGTCGCCACGACCCAGAAGGCGTCTGCAATACTCACCACCGGTACCCACCGACGAAGTTTCGACATCCGAGAGCCCGCCACTGCGGCAACATCCACGGCAAACACCACGAGACCAAAACCAACCAGTCGAACCAGTCCGCCATGTCCGGTGCCAAGCATGGTCGAGGTCCAGCCCCCCGCCACGACGCACACAAACCCGCCCGTTGCCGATGACAAGGCATTGAGCCGCAAGATATTGCGAAGCCGCTGTGCTGAGGAACGAATGGGTGTTAACTCGTCCACCACCGAACCAACTGGAGCTTCGACAAGGTCAAGTGGTGCGACAGGGTTTCTGGGCGAAGAAGCGTTCATGCAACCATTGTCAGAACACATACGGTTCGAAAGCGATCACCTCACAGGTGATGGCTTTCAGGATCAACCACCCGTAAGGTCTTGTCATGGCCACAAACAACGCAGGCGTGATGTTGCGCGAATGGCGCCAACGACGACGCTTCAGCCAACTCGACCTCGCCGCAGTCGCCGACGTGTCCGCCAAACACCTCAGCTACGTGGAAACCGGGCGCAGCCGACCAAGCCCGGAAATGATCCAACATCTCAGCATCCACCTCGACATCCCGCTACGAGAACGAAACGCGCTACTCCTCGCTGCTGGACACGCACCCCGCTACCAAGAAACCCTCCACGCTCATTCTGCTCCAACGGAGTTTCGCGAACTCATCGACTTGGTGATGAGTGGCTTTCGATATCCGGCATTTGCCGTAGATGCACACTGGAACCTCATCGCGGCCAACCCAGCCATGGGAGTCCTTCTCCACAATGTCGCCGGCCACCTCCTCGAACCCCCTACCAACGTTATCCGGCTCAGCCTCCACCCCAATGGCCTTGCCCCACGAATCGTCAATTTCCACGATTACGCCGCCCATATCCTCGAAAGACTCCGACGCCTCACCACCAACCATCCCACCCCCGAACTCGACGCCCTTCTCGCCGAGTTCAGCCACCTCGCACCAAAACCGGCCGAACATCAGACCGAAAAAGAGACCGCAGGTTTGGCGCTTCCCATTGAGCTCACCGTCGGCGAAGGCACAGAAACCACAACGGTCCGCCTCATCTCCACTATCACCACCTTCGGTGCACCACTCGACATTAGCCTCGCCGAACTCGCTCTCGAAACGTTCTACCCTGCCGACTCTGCCAGTAAAGCCTGGCTAGATGCCCACACCTGAACCGTCGCTCTCCCGGTCTACGGAAACGTCGTTGTCAAGCTCTTAACTGATACAAACGGAACGGGCCGGGACAGTCACGAACCCGCATGCCCGACTTCAGTGGGCTGATTCATACTGGCCCGTCAGCCGGGAGTGAGCCCTGGCCACGAAACTCCGCGTTTTTGTCTGAGCCGGTGTCGGTGATGTCATCAATCAACTGCTCGACAACCACACAGCACGAACCCGGGCAACGCTAAACAACGCATCATTTATCGCTCACGAAGTATCCCGTGCATTAGAACAGAACACTGGGACGGAGCACGCTCACTCAGCATTATGGGGCAGGACGCGAGGCCAGATTATGGCGGCTGGAGTAGGGTCGAGGGCAACAATCGAGGTGTGCCGGGAAGTCTGGTCGGCGATGTCAGGAGACTTCCGTGCTTCGCTTTATTCGTCGTTCCCGCCCGCCTGTTGTGCGAGTGTTGTTACCACTTCGCGATTTTCTTGCTACGGAAGCTGCGGGCGCGGTCCTATTGGCCGCTGCGGCGGTTGCTGCGCTCGTGTGGGCGAACTCGCCGTGGTCGGCGTCGTACGAGAACCTGTGGACTAGTCGAGCGTCGTTCAGTGTTGCTGGCCATAGTCTCGATCTCGATTTGCGTCATTGGATCAACGATGGCTTGATGGCGATATTCTTTTTTGTCGTTGGACTTGAGATCAAACGAGAACTCACCGACGGTCACCTCTCGACACGCCGCGCTGCGATCTTGCCGGGCATCGCGGCCCTTGGGGGCATGGTCGTTCCTGCCGTGGTGTACCTGGTGATCGCCGGTGGCACTGCACCTCGAGGGTGGGCGATCCCGATGGCCACCGACATCGCGCTCGCTGTTGGCATTCTTGCCGTCGCTGGGAGTCGTATCCCCTCGTCGTTGCGGGCGTTCCTGCTTGGTTTGGCCATCGTTGACGATATCGGCGCAATCGTGATCATTGCAGCGGTCTATTCGACAGGAGTCTCTTTCGGTTGGCTAGCTGCCGCCATAGTTGGGGTAGTTGTGACGGTGCTTATCCGTCACGCGGGAGTACATGCGACTTGGGTGTACGTCGTTATCGGTGGGGTTGTGTGGTTCGGGCTTCACGAAGCTGGTATTCATCCAACTATTGCCGGGGTCGTCATGGGACTCCTCGCACCATCGACTCCTAGACTCGCTACCGAGTTGATCGATAGTGAAGAACTCACGGATCTCTCGGATGTGGATCATGCGAGGAATACGAGCGCCCTGGCAAAAGGTTCTGTGTCCGTCGTTGAATGGCTTCAGCATGTGCTGCATCCGTGGACCAGCTTCGTGATCGTTCCGATTTTCGCACTTGCCAACAGCGGGATAGAGATCTCTATCGAAGGGCTCCGCAACGCGACTGGGTCTGCGGTCACCTGGGGAGTGCTGCTCGGACTCCTACTCGGCAAGCCACTTGGCATCGTGATTGCAACCAGCGCAACGATAAGGGCAGGACTCGCCGACAACCCGGAGGAAGCGAGACCGTTACAGGTCGTAGGAATTGGCACAGCGGCTGGTATCGGCTTCACCGTCGCGCTGTTCATCACTGAGCTCGCACTGGTCGACCCGGGCGAGCAGTCGAACGCCAAACTCGCCATCCTGGTCGCATCAGGGCTCGCCGCAACGGTCTCA
>JAYSVF010000087.1:0-28987 GCA_043718695.1 Acidimicrobiia bacterium
GCAACTACTTGGGCGAACCAGCCACCGGGCACTCGTCCATCTTCGGAACCGTTTTCACTGATGTCATCTCTACAAACGGAAAACAGGACTCATCCTTCGGTTACACCCAGGAATCAGGAATCGCAGGCGCAACAGTCACGTTGCTCAATGCACTCGGCGAGTTGGTAGCAACTACTACAACCAATGCAAATGGCGACTACTCATTCATGTCGCTCGCACCCGGAACCTACAGCGTGGCGGAAACTCAGCCCGCAGGTTACCTCGACGGGGTCGACCGAATCGGAAACGGAATTGCGTCTGCGCTTCCCGACAAACACAAAAACCTGATTCTCCCACCGTACAGCTACTGGTCGGAGGTGAACTTCGGCGAACTAAACCCGGCGGCCAACCCGGGGCGAGTATCGGGCAAGGCGTTTGTGGATCTCGACGAAAACGGTTTGTTTTCCACTGAGGAACGGCCGGTTCCTGGTGCATCCATAATGGTTTACAGCAGTAGTACGGGCGCTTATGTTTCTGGAGCGACTACAGATTCTAATGGTGACTATTCGGTAACCGGTCTCTTGGCAGGCACGTACTCCGTCGTAGAAGCACCACGAGTTCTTTCCGCCCCCGGAGAGCAAACACCCGGAACCGAAACAACCTCGTTGCGAGGAAACAGACCGATTCTTGTCACCGTAACTCCGAACGGGACTTCGGATGGGATCAATTTCGGTGGGACGTTTGCCCCGCCAGTCGACAGCGGCCCTCTGGACGCAAACCCCCCGACGAAATCGAACACTGCCGAAACCATCTTTCCCACAATTGCAAAGCGACTAGCCAACCAGCTGAGCTTCGGTGGACATGTGTGGGCGGTAAAATCAAGCAACGGATTGGTTGGACCTGGACCCAATCAATTCGCAGCAGAGAATGCCACCGTCGACGCTGTAGGCAATCTTCACTTGCAAATCACACAAGACAAAAATGACGGCAATTGGTATTCATCGGAAGTGATCAACACCACCTCCCTCGGATACGGCACCTACCGGTGGACAGCAGTAACAGATCTCAGCAACCTTGACCGCAACGTCGTGCTTGGCTTGTTTACATGGAATGATTTGCCTGACTATGCCAACCGAGAAATCGACATCGAAGTTGCAGCGTGGGGCAGCACCACCGATCCGACCAAAGCCCAGTTTGTGGTCCAGCCCTATGACGTCCCCGGTCACGTCCGCCGCTTCGTTCAAACGCCTGGCGGCCCGTCAACGCTTCAGTTCACATGGGCTCCCGGACGGATCGATTACCTCGTCCGCAAAGGATCCGTCACCGTCCACTCGTGGAGTTACGTTGGCCCGGATGTTCCGAAACCCGGAGGCGAGACTGCACGCATGAACCTTTGGCAACACCAAGGACTTGCTCCAAGCAACGGCCAACCCGTAGAGATTGTTTTCTCAGATTTTGACTACTGCACCCCATCGGGAACTTGCCAGTAGCTATACCTTGGGTTCACGCACTTCAGGCCCCCAGACGATCGACATGCCTATGGCACCCAGGCACGTTTAGTGCAGAAGCAATACGCTGCGGCATCAGCGTCGACCAAATCAACGCTGAACTAGACCCGCATGATGCCTTTATCGGAACCTCCGGCCCCGGCGACCTCGGGCGCAATCATCGTCAACAAAGAGCTGACACGCGTGATTTAGCGTTGACGGATGGCTTGTAGCGTTGGTGCATGGGAGCGGGTTCTACTTCGGGAACACCACATCCGTGCAGAGGCATGCGAGTCATTGAAAGCGCTGCACTAGCTCCTCTCGTTGAAGAATCGACCAGGCCGACGAGCATTCAGAAGAAAGCCTCAATCGCACGCGGATTGCGAGTCGAAGAAGTAGTGATGAGCACGTCGTTAGCATCTGTTGTGGCCCAAAGCGCCGAGGAGTCTTCGAGCCTGAGTCCCCAATCCGGCTTGCCGGTCGGTAAAGGGCTCACTGGGGCTCGAAGCGGAGCGGAGGTGGGGCCCGCCAGCATTGAGAGTCAATGGGCTTCGTTTGATGTTGGGCCAGATGGTCCGAATCTTCCTGCTGGGAAGATGCTTGATCTACCGGGCCGCGGTCAATTGTTCGTGCGTGATACCGGGGCTCGGCGCGGAGTTGCCACGGTGGTGTTGCTCCATGGCTGGGGTGCCACGGTCGATCTGAATTTCTTCCGCACGTACGAAGACTTGGCCAAGAAGTACCGAGTGATCGCGTTTGATATGCGTGGACACGGACGCGGTTTGCGGCCTCGTGCGTTCTTCCGTCTTGAAGATTGCGCTGATGATGTTGTTGCCGTGGCCGAAGCCTTGGGTATCGATCAGATCATTCCGATTGGTTACTCCATGGGCGGCGTTGTGGCGCAGTTAGTTGCCCATCGACATCCTGCTCGTGTTGCTGGTTTGGTCTTGTGTGCTACGTCGAAAAAGTTTCGTTCCAATGGTCGTGAACGAAAGCTCTGGGATACCAGCATGAGCCTCGCCGCCGCTGCGCTTACGCTCACGCCTGCAGGATTTCGCACCAACCTGCTCGGCAAGTTTCTGCTCGTCCGCAAAGAACCGGGTACGCCCAAGTGGATGCTCGACGAGATCGCTCGAACCGATCCGGCATTGGTGGTTCAGGCAGGTTTGGCCCTTGGCCGATTCGATGCAACCCCGTGGATCGGCGAACTTGGCAGTGAAGGCTCTTCGGGCATCCCCGCTTCGGTGGTAATCATGCAGCACGACCAAACCGTGTCGACGCCGCGTCAACGCAAACTCGCTGCGGCCCTCAGTGGTGCAACCTCATTCGAGATAAACGCGGATCACCGAGCTGCGGTCAACAATCCCGAGTTGTTCAACCCCGCCCTGCTTTTGGCTCTCGCTTCGGTCACTGCCAAACCCCGATAGCAAACGCAGCTAGCGGTTGAACGAGAAAGCGGAATTCTATGGATGGCGATCATGATCTTGGTGGGGTGATGGGGCACGGGCCGGTCACAGTTGAGCAAAGTGAGCCGGTGTTTCATCATGCATGGGAGGGCTTGGCTTTCGCCCTGAACATGGTGAGTATCGGGCGGCTTCGGGCCTATAACGCCGACACATACCGCCATAGCGTGGAGCGAGTTCCCCAATACCTTTCCCGGTCATACTATGAACGCCTACTAACCGGAGTGACGACGCTTTTGGTTGAAGATGGGATCGTTGAGCGTTCGGAGATTGAGCTACTGGCTGGCGGCAGGGTTCCCCTTTCCGGACCTGTAGCCCCAAACACTCAACGGGAAGCCGTGAAGTTTTCCGAATTCGAAAGCACAGAGGCCAAGTTTGCCGTAGGTGATCTCGTACGTGTTGTCGCCGGGCCAACACCTGGCCACACGCGTTGCCCTGCGTACTTACGGAATGCTCGTGGGAAGATCGAACAAGTCTATGGGTTGGCTTATGTTCCCGAGGTACGTGCACATAGCTCTGCGCGCTATCGGGAGCACACCTATGCGGTGATCTTTGATGCAGGCAAGCTTTGGCGCGAGGATTCCACCTTAGCGACCAACCATACCGTTATCGTCGAAGTGTTCGAGTCGTATCTTGAACCGTTTGTTGCTCAGCACGTAAGCGAACTCAGCGCAGAGTTGCAGCCATGACATCGGGATTGGGTGAGCCTCGAACTTCCGGAGTTCCTGTTACGGAAACTCAGCACCGTGGCATTGACCGCGAAGCCGATGTTGCCATGCGCGCTTCTGCCTTGCGAGATGCCCTTGTGGCTCGCAACCTGGTGACCGCTGAGGCGCTGGACCAGGTAGTTCACGAGTTCACCGAGGTCCTCACTGCGAAGAACGGGGCCGCGGTGGTTGCTCGCTGCTGGGTCGATCCGGCGTTTCGCCGGCGCTTTGTCGCCGATGCTACGAGTGCTTCAGCCGAGCTTGGCATCGCTGGACCAGAAGGCAAACGCATGCGGGCGGTTGAAAACACTTCTACGGTCCACAACGTGATTGTGTGTACGCAGTGTTCCTGTACCGCCTGGCCTTTGATCGGCCTACCACCGGACTGGTACAAAAGTGCACCGTACCGA
This sequence comes from Acidimicrobiia bacterium, assembly GCA_043718695.1. Lineage (GTDB taxonomy): Bacteria > Actinomycetota > Acidimicrobiia > Acidimicrobiales > JANYDT01 > JANMZO01. The sequence continues at coordinate 4,047 of JAYSVF010000087.1, forward strand.
TCCCGTGTCGTCCGCGAAGCTCGAAATGTTCTAGCGGAGATGGGCCTGGTACTACCTGACGAAACCGAAATCCGTGTTTGGGACACCACGGGAGACACTCGCTACGTGGTGCTTCCGCAGCGTCCGCCAGGCACAGATTCGTGGATCGAAGAACAACTCCGCACACTTGTAACACGAGAGAGTCTCATCGGCGTTGCGGTCCCACGGGAGCCTGAACAGGATCGGTAGCCGCCAAGATCGGCGACCCGTTGTGATGTGGATTCGCCGCAGACGGCAAAGAGCTGTGATCAGCCTTGGTGAAAAGGCCGGTAGTTTCGGAGGTCGTTAAAGCTTGTTTGGTGTGGCAAGAAGTGGAGCAAACGTGACAAACGAGAACGAAGAGCCTCAAGTCGAGAACGATAGATCCCTAAGAACTGAATTTGGTTCTAGTTCGTTCAGTTCTAGTTCGTTCGGGCCCACACAAAGACTTTCGGTTCTGTTCACTCCTTGGGGCGAGGCGTTGCATCGAGTTCGGTATCAAAAGGCACTACGTGCACTTGCTTTGATGCCCCACGTTGCATTCGTAGGCATACAGACGAATCTTTCAATTGCCCCCACTTGGTCTTCTGATCTTCCAGCCACAGCCCTGGAAAAGCTTGGCCTCTGGGCAACGTGTCACCCAACCGAAACGTCAGTACGAAGTTTCATCTCCCGGGTTCAGCGAGCTCTCGATCTCGGCGTTGGACTGTCCATCGGGGTTGTTGCCACCAAGGAGCACTTAGATCTCGTCGACGATTTCGCGAAGGCGCTGTTGGGTATTGGCACTTCCTTGCAATGGATCAACGCCTACAAGCGGGGTTACCGAACACCCAGGGACTACTACTACCCTGCTGAACTTGCTCGGCTCGCTGAACTTGATCCATGGTTTGCTAACGACCTCCTTGGTGAGCGCAGCGCCGGGCGGCCGTGCGACACCGGCACATCAACGATCTCCATAGACGGCGACGGCGAGGTGACCCGTTGTCATTTCACCAAACGGCGGCTGGGCAATCTCTACATCGATGACTTGAGCAACATTCTTGCTCCAGAGGGAACGAACAATCCCTGTCCGCTCCTCGAATGCAACTGCTTCCAGGGTTACGTTCATCTCACCGACACTTCCCTGCACGACACCTTCCGCTCAACCACCGCCCTCTCCCGCCGCCCCCTTCTCGCAGTATCTAACCATGCCCGATAAATCAGGCGAAGCAGTAGCGATCGCACGTGCTGAGGCTGCGTTGGGCGGTCCGGTTACGTTGTCGAGATTGGTTGCCGATTTGCGGAAGCTCAACATTGCTTCGGGGCGGCCAGTGTTGGTGCACTCGTCGCTCTCTGCGCTTGGGTGGGTTGCGGGCGGCCCCCATATTGTGGTCGAGTCTTTAGTGGAAGCTTTTGGCGCAGATACAACGATTGTTGTTCCTACACAAAGCAGTGATCGAAGCGACCCTTCGTATTGGAACAACCCACCGGTTCCTAAGCATTGGCTTCCGATTATCCGCGCAGAAATGCCAGCGTTTGATCCGGCACGAGTTGAGACGCGTGGCATGGGCCGGATCGTTGAAGCATTCCGCAACGATGCGCGGTCGGTCCGCGGTTCACATCCCACCGTTTCCTTCGCAGCGATCGGCCCCGCCGCTGATTGGATCGTCCACCCTCACCCACTCGCGCCTCAGTTTGGTGAACGTTCACCGCTTGCGCGTTTGCATGAAAAGAACGCAACGATTCTGAATATCGGAACGACGTTTGCCACGAACACTGCCTTCCATCTAGCCGAGCACCGCGCGAACTGGCCGGGCAAACCACCGCTACGGGATGACGGTGCCGCAGTGTTTGTCGATGGCATTCGCGAGTGGGTGACAATTACCGACGAGCCAACTGATGACGACGACTTTGCTGCGATTGGTCAAGCTTTTTGCAACGCGCATTCAACGATTGAAGGCATGGTTGGCGCTGCCGCTTGTCGTTGGTTTTCTCTCGTTGAATCGGTTGACTTTGCCGTCGATTGGATGAACCGCAATCGGGGGCGTTCGTAGGCTCTGTATCGAGTTCACCCTCGGGTTCGGTTGCTACCTTTTGTGTTCGCGAACGCCCCTCCGTTTCGATGATCCGATAAGGTTTCTTGTATGTCGCCAACGGTAGAGGAGGAGCCCAAAAATGGGATGGCCGTCGCGATCGAACTGTTAGAACTTGCGCTCCTGATGCGCGGCGAACGCCACCGACGCGAGCACCCCGAAGCGACCGAAGACGAAGTCGCGGCCGTAGTGCAAGCCTGGAAAGTGGACCGCCCCGGCGCACCCAACGGCGATGCAATCGGTCGAGTCGTACCGTGGCCCCGCCCGAAGCGCACCGGCAGATGAGATCTGACCGATGAGCAACACCTGATGAGTACCGTCGAAGAGCAGTTGCGCAAGGCGGCAAGCGACATGATCAAGATCGGCGCCAAATTTGCTGTTGTTGGTGGCCTTGCTGTGTCGGTACGAGCAGAGCCGCGAATGACTCGCGATGCCGACTTGGCAATTGCTGTGAACAGCGACCAAGAAGCCGAGCAGGTGATCTTCGCTATGCAACGCCTTGGCTATTCCGTTCTCGTCGTTGTAGAGCAAGAAGCAACCGGTCGAATGTCCACGGTGCGCTTGGAAACTACAGGATCAGTGATCACCGATTTGCTGTTCGCCTCATCAGGGATCGAGCAAGAGATCGTTGCACGGGCGACTCGAATCAGCGTGATCCCAGGACTCATTTTGCCGGTTGCTTCCGTGGGCGATCTGATCGCCATGAAGCTCCTCGCCCGAGACGACCGCCAACGGCCCACCGACGCCGACGACCTCCGAGCCCTCCGCGAAGTTGCAACTGATGCCGACTGGGAGACCGCCCAAATCGCTGTTACTTCAATCGAAGCTCGTGGCTACGCCCGTGAACGGGATTTGCAGACCGCTCTCAATCTGCTTTTCGCAAACGGCGCTTACGGTTGATTGCGACTCCCGCCGATTTTGCCTCAATATCCATCATCCCAAAAATCCAGCTGATCCAGTTCAACATCCTCGTCGTTTTGCGTCAGCGAAGAGTCGATTTCATCTGGTTCTAAGGGCGGGCTAATCACAGCTGTCGCTAGATTCGGTACGGTTGATCCACAAGGAGCAATCGCCCTCGGAACAAGCGCTCGAGCGCGTGTGTCATCCAAGAACGAGACACTTGCGTTCAACAGAGCCGAGAAATTAATGTCCCCAGCAACGATCGCTGTTGTGCCCCAGCCAGAAATCGCCGACTGGTATGCAAGTAGCCAATTCGGGCCTGTTAGCACATCTGCTTCTTCGACCGCCGAGTTGAAGTTAGCAAAGTCTGGGGTCGCCGAGAGTCCTCGATCAATCAACAGTCTCAATAACAAACAGCTTGCAGTGTCAAGGCTGTCTGCAACAGCTTGGGGATGCAAAAGCTGAATTTCAAAACGAGCCATGAAGAACAGGGCCCAAGTAACTTCGGCGCTGTGCAGCAACGGCGCATGAAAGCGCACCAGGTTGTTCAGTGCAGCCGCCAGAAGGTCTTTACGCACCTGCACACCTGCCCGAAGCGCCGATCTCCATACGACGTAAACGTGCCTGATACAGGCTGGTTCACCAAGAAGCGCCTGAAGAGATGCGAACTGAAGTACCTTCCAAGACAGTTCGCCCAGGTCCTCTTGCCTTCGTGCAACTTGCATTGCGTAAGAAAACACGGAGGCCTGCGGGAATTTTTGACTCAGTGAAGTCGCTAACTCGAAAAAGGTCCCAATATCGTTCGACAGCTGCCTGTCACCGGAGCGGAAGCGAAATCGCTCCAACTCATTTATCCAGTCAGCCTCTAGATGCAGAGGGGCTTCCTGAATTGAAGTCTTGGTAGGGTTGATACGAAGTCCGAATTCACCGAGGAGAACTTCGATAGCTAAAAGGATTTCTTCAGCCTCAGTTCTGCTTTTGCAGAAGACCTCAAAATCATCGAAGTACCGAAGGCCCGACAGACCTGGAAACTTTGCGGAAATTCGAAGGTCGATCGAACAGAGTAAGAGTTCTGAAATAAGGAACGAACTGTCGGGTCCGATGGGAATTCCGATTGTTTGTCCAAGTTGCGCGTTTCGGAACGCAGTATCGAGGGCATCGCCTGAAGAAGGTGTCCCGTTTCGCCTATTCGCCTTAGCCACGCTCTTTCCTACTAGCGCCCAAGGGATGCTGTGGGTGTAGACGCTGGGGTAGAACTGAGACACGTCGGTTCTTACGACAAACCGCGAAGAGGACATCAACTCCATTCTTCTGATCCACCGTTTTCGGTTAGGAAGGTCAGCTGTTAACGCACGCTGACTTTCGTCTCTACCAAGCACCGGCTTGCTCGCACTAAAGGTGGAATCTGCGCAGATCGTGGATATTTCGCACCAGGATCGAGCGCACTCTTTTGCGATAGCCCAAAATGAATCTGGGTTTGGGATCAACAGGGGACGACGAAGACCGCCAGAACGAACGAGGTTATAGGTCGTTGCTTCCGTCCATTTTGTGACGCCCGTCGGGACCCAAGATCTTGCAAAATCTGCGAATTGCGACGTTGAAAAAACCGGTGGAAGTTCCTTTGGAAAGTACCCAGACCGCATCATGTCTACTGCTAAAACCATCGACCGAAGCTAGCTCCTGCTCCTCCTAGTAGCCGGTTCTTCGCCTTCATATTAGCTGTGTCTTTTTTTTCGGCTCCAAAGCGCCGATCCCGTTGCTCCTTGAAAACACTCCAATTTTAGTTGACAGGTCGAACGTTTGTTTGGTACAATTTGCGTATGGATAGCGGACGGGCTTCACGGATGAAGGTGCTTGGCGAGCAACTTTGTGCTGTTGATAAAGCTCTTGGCCGGCTTACAGCAAAGCGGTTGTCGATCCTTGATGAGATCGCGAAACTTGATGCTGAGGATGGCGCTTCGGAACGTCAAACTGCGAGCAGAGTAGCGCGGTTGTCGGCAAGTACGCCCAAGCAAGCCGCTGGCGAACTAGCGATGGCGAAGCAAGTGTCGGCGTTACCAAAACTTGCTGAGGCGCATGCCAACGGAGAGATCAGCAACGGTCAACTCGAAGCAGTTGCAGCGATTGCCTCGGCGAGTTCAGAAGAGGAAGCTCTGGCGTTTGCGAAATCTGCGACCTCTTCGCAGCTGCAGCAACGGGCTTCGGTCAGCAGGGGCAAGCTGTTTGAGGAGCGTCGCAAAGCTCATGCTGATCGCTACCTTGGATTCAAACCTGAAGAAGGCGGACAGTCGGTGCGGATACACGGGCGGCTGCCGTTCGCTGAATCACAACAGCTCGAATTGCAGCTTCGCAAGATCGCCGACCGGCTCAACCTTTGCGATAAGGAACGCCCGTCACCGAGCGCTCGCATGGCCGACGCGTTGTTGATTCTTACCAAAACCAACGCATCACACGCGCTGCATGATCATCTGCACGCAGATCAATCTGAACGCGACAAACCCCAGGGAACTGGCACCGGCGCATCTTCGCCCATGGGAAACCCGTCGGCAGCTAAGTCGGAATCAACGACACGACCAAAACTGCAAACCGTGTCAGCCACGCCAAGCTCAAATGGAGAAGTCAGGTCGACGGTTGCATCGAAATCGACGACGGGTTCAAAAGGGCAGCCAATCCCAACTAGCGTGAATCCCTCTGGCTCCACTTCCGGAACCCCGTCAACAAATGAAGCAGATTTGATGATGGAATCGGATCAGCAGTCTGCCCGGAACGGTGTGAGTCCTTCGAACTCTGGAAGCCCGTCGACAAATGAAGCGGATTTGATGGACGAGCCGAAACTGCGGAGCGTGCCATCTCGCTCAGGTCGACCGGTAAGTCCCGTAATTGACTACGACGAGGATCCCTTCCCCGAAATCGCTTCCGGCAGCGATAGGAACTTCCTATTCGCTCAGAATCATGATGCTGTGGACCACGAAGATACTGAATACGAGCGAGACGATTCAAGATCCGCAGAGTCGAGCGAAACACCTACGGTCGTCGTTCACCGAGCGGATACTCGATTGATCATTCACTGGAATGCGCAGACCGGTTCACTCAGCATCGAAAACGGACCGCCGATAGACCACCCTCGACTTCAAGCAATTCTCTGCGATGCGCGGATCGATATCCAACACTGCGATGTCAACGGGCTACCGACCGGGCTCATCACTACCGCGCATCATTCCGATTTCCGACAGGATCGCTACCTTGCTTTCCGCGATGGGCCTTGCCGCATACCCGAATGCCAAGGCATCGGGAAGACCCAAGCCCACCACATCTTCGAAAACCGAGTTGATCGAACCACATCGGTCCAACACATGATCAACATTTGCACCCGCGACCACCAAGACCATCACGACGGCCTCTTCACCATCACCGGTGACCCCGAACAAACCATTACGTTCACCTACAAAGACGGCACCACCCTCACCTCAAACGCCCGGCCACTACCAATCAGCCTCAAGCCACCAAAATCCACCCCTTTCGCAAAACACCTACCGCCGAGCGAAGACCTCTTCGCGGCATGACCAAACACGCAACGCTTACCCCGACTTGTTCGCAAAGTCAGCTTGAGTCCGACGATCTGGGCTTCGGTGTGATGTTTAGAAATCCACCCTTTTCAAAGAGTTCGGATCGGCCGGCTCCTAGTCCAGCGTTCGGACTACAAGTGCAACGAGCCCTTCGACCCTTGGACGCTTTTGTACAAGCTCAATTCCTGAGCACAAGAACATTTGCTTTCCGTCAAGGATCTCCAGATAATCGCCCACCTGAACTTGTCCCGACAGCATGATTCCAAGAGCAACGGCACCTCGACCCGAAAGGCGGAAAACATCCTGGATTTCGAGAACATGAGTGGGCTGAACTTCTTGTGAAACCGACACAGTTTTTCATTCACGAGTGAATCGCCTCCTTGCGTCGGTTTCATCGGTCGACACACCTACATACTCGTAGTCCGCCAACACCCTTACTTCGATAGTGCTTCAAGAACCGTTTGGACAACGAATCCCTGCAGCTGTTCGGATGCCGCGGATTGTCCAAAAGGGGTTTGCCTTTGCCCGTGTTACAACAGGCCGGCGGATTGGGCTATGGATTGGGCGGCTTCGATTACTGCGGGGCCGTAGAGGGTGCCGGGGGATTTGGTGGTTCGTTCGATAGGTCCGCTTACGGATACGGCTCCTCGGATGATGCCGTCGCGACCAATGATAGGTGCGCTTACTGAGGCTACGCCGGCTTCGCGTTCGCCGACAGATTGGACCCAACCTTTGGGCGGCGTGTTGCCGAGGAGGACTCTGCCGGCGGAGCCGCGATCAAGGGGGAGGGTGGCACCGACGGGAACGATCGTCCGTAGACCCTGAGGTGAATCGACCGCCAGAATACAGACCCGGTTTTCGCCACTGCGAATGTAGAGCTGCGCGCTTTCGCCCGTCGTCCGCACCAGTTGTTCAAGGATGGGGCGGGCGGCATCGGCGAGAGGGAGACCAACGCCAGCGACACGACCGAGCTCTACGAAACGTCCGCCGAGCATGAACCGGCCGGCGGGATCGCGTTGCAGCAGGCCGTGGGCTTCGAGGGCAACGGCCAAACGGTGCGCAGTGGCTCGGTGATAGCTCGTGGCGTCGACCAAACCGGCCAGGGAAAGCGGTCCGCGCGACACAGCGTCGACGATGGCCATAGCCTTATCGAGTACCCCAACATCACTGATAGTCTGTTTCGACACACAAGAAGCGTATCTCACCATATGAGATGAGCTTTACGAACCTCGTGGAGGATCAGATGAGCACACCAAAGACACTGAGCGAAAAAGTTTGGGACCGCCACTTGGTGCGCCAGGCTGCGGGTGAGCCGGATCTTCTCTATATCGACCTGCATCTGGTCCACGAGGTCACTTCGCCACAGGCGTTTGATGGGTTGCGGATTGCCAATCGTAAGGTCCGTCGTCCGGATCTCACCGTGGCCACAATGGACCACAATGTGCCGACGACGATCCCCGGCCTCAATATGACCAACACCGAATTGGTGACCGATGAGGTAAGCCGCGCTCAGATGGAAAAGCTCGCCAGCAATTGCGACGAGTTCGGCATCACGCTGTTCCCCATGGGCCACGCCAATCAGGGCATCGTGCACGTGATTGGGCCTGAGCTTGGTCTCACCATGCCCGGCATGACCATCGTGTGCGGCGACTCCCACACCTCCACCCACGGCGCGTTTGGTGCGCTCGCATTCGGGATAGGCACCTCCGAGGTTGAGCATGTTCTCGCCACGCAAACCTTGCCGCAAACCAAGCCCAAGACCATGGCCGTGAATGTGAATGGCGTGTTGCCCGCTGGCGTTACGCCGAAGGATGTTGTGCTCGCCGTGATCGCCAAGATTGATACCGGCGGCGGTATGGGCCATGTCATCGAATATCGCGGCAATGTGTTCGCCGAAATGTCGATGGAAGGCCGCATGACGGTGTGCAACATGAGTATCGAAGGCGGAGCCAAAGCCGGCCTCATCGCCCCCGACGAAACTACGTTCGCGTACCTCAAGGGCCGTGAGCATGCACCGAGCGGCGATGCCTGGGATGCTGCAGTCGCCGATTGGAAGACTCTCGTTACCGATAGCGACGCCACCTTCGACAAGGTCGTTGACATTGACGCGTCGACCTTGGAGCCACACGTTTCCTGGGGCACCAACCCGGGCCAAACGTTGCCGATTTCCGCGCTGTTGCCTACGCCGGAATCCTTCACCGATCCCGTCGCTCGCGATGCTGCTACTCGTGCCCTGGAATACATGGGACTCGTTGCTGGGCAAACAATTCGCAGCATTCCCGTCGACACCGTGTTCATTGGTTCATGCACCAACTCGCGTATCGAAGATCTTCGTGCAGCCGCCGGAGTACTTACTGGGCGGACGGTGAAGGCCGGGATGCGTGCCATGGTCGTGCCTGGTTCATTCCGGGTCAAGGATCAAGCGGAAGCCGAGGGTCTCGATGTGGTCTTCAAGGCTGCTGGCTTCGAATGGCGTGAACCAGGTTGCTCTATGTGCCTCGCCATGAACCCCGACAAGTTGGCTGTCGGCGAGCGATCTGCGTCTACCTCGAATCGCAACTTCGAAGGTCGTCAAGGTCGCGGTGGACGCACGCACCTCGTGTCACCTGAAGTAGCCGCAGCCACCGCCGTCGCCGGACACTTCGCGACCCCCGCCGACCTGGCCTAGTACACAAACTACGTACACATACTGGGTGGAATTTTGTCGGCTTAGAACCCACAAAATCCTGCTCAATATGCACACCTACAATCAGGTAGACCCGGGAGGACGAGGACTCCCCGAACGAAGGCAACCTCCGGCCAGGAAGTTGGATCACACCTCAACTGAATCCAACTTCGATAACCCCCAACCAAACGTATCAACCATAGACACCGCACCCACACCCAGCCACGAGCAGTAGAAACTAAGCACGCAGGAGAATCATCATGGAAGCAGTTCGCGTCATCACCGGCACCGCCGTACCTCTCGATCGTTCCGACGTCGACACCGACCAGATCATTCCTTCGGATTGGCTCAAGCGCATTGAGCGAACCGGCTTCGGCAAGGGTCTCTTCTCCGAATGGCGCGATGATCGCAACTTCGTGCTCAACCAGCCCCAATTTGCTGGTGCCAACATCCTGATCGCCGGACCAAACTTCGGTACCGGCTCATCGCGCGAGCACGCCGTTTGGGCGCTGGAGGACTACGGATTCAAGGCCGTCGTTTCCCCACGTTTCGGGGATATCTTCCGCAACAACGCCACCAAAGTTGGATTGCTCCCCGTGCAGCTCCCAGCCGACGTTGCCGAACAATTGCTCCGCGCCGTTGAAGCCGATCCCACCCTAGAAATCACCATCGATGTTGAGCGCCGAACCCTAAGCGCACCGAAGATCGGTGTAGAGGCCACGTTCCCGCTCGACGATCACACTCAGTACCGACTCCTCAACGGACTCGACGACATCGGCCTATCCCTACGCCACGGTGCCGAAATCACCAGCTTCGAATCTCGCCGCCCCGCCTGGGCACCTACCGCTTAGTTCCTTCGAACTGCTTCGGGCCGATTCCTCGGCACGGTTGAAGGATCAACGGAAAATCGCTGGCAGTCATCTCCGGCAACGTGGATGGCGGCGAAGGTTGAGTCATTTTTGCATCGTAAACATCCGTTTACGCGTCCTCGGACTACTCCGTTGCAATCTGGCGTCAAGCGATGTTTACGCAAAGAAAAACGGACTGCGTCTCGGCCCCACGAGTCCAATCACACGAAACCACTCGCAATCGCTGACAATCACCGACAATCGTCCCCGGACCGTGGACGGCGGCAAAGGAACTAATCAGCGAGTTCGCGCTCCAAGATGGCGGCTACACCGTCTTCGTCATTGGAGGCAGTGATTTCGTTGGCAACCGCCTTTACGTCGATATGAGCATTGGCCATCGCGACGCCGTGGGAAACCCAACTGAGCATTTCGATGTCATTGGGCATGTCACCAAAGGCAATCGTCGAGGCGTAGTCAATATTGAAACGGTCACACACGCGGGCTAGGGCAGCGGCCTTCGTTACTCCCGGCGCCTGAATCTCGATCAGCGTGTTACCCAGTGAAAGTGGTGACGTGGAGTCGTAGGCCGATGCACCCATGCCACTGGTTGGGCCAGCCGCACCGTAGGTAACCGATCCACCTTCACCAATTGCGGCAACCAACGCAGCCAAAATATTGGTATCCATATCCGGGTGACGAAAGAGCACTTTCAACATCGGCTCGTCGGCAATCAGTTCGTCAATAGGGGCAACACGAGCGCCCTTCGGCATTGTGTACGCGGACTTGTAGGACGGATCGTGACCGAAACCGCTCAGGCGGTCAACGGCAATGCCGGCACCCGGCAGCAACGATTGGATCAACGCGACCGCGGCCCGAGCGTGACCCGGTTGCAACAGTTGTGCATCAACAATTGACTCATCGGTGAGATCCATAATGACCGCTCCGTTGGAACACACTGCCAAGCCTCGATGTCCCAGCAACTCTGCGACCGGATGCACCCATCGAGGAGGCCGGCCTGTCGCCATAACGAAGATTGATCGCTCCACCACTAGGTCAATCACGGCTTTGGTGCGCGGGCTTAACGTGTCATCGTTACGCAGCAGAGTGCCATCAAGATCCGAAGCTACAAGTCCAAAACGCACACCTCGAAGCTACTCGCCAGCGGTGAGGCGCGAATCATTGCACTGCGTTTCAACTCGCTTTCCGACTCCGTTGCCGAAATGACCCAAGATCACGGTCGAACCGATCACGAGTGAACCGATCACGAATAGACCGATGACCATCAACGGACGACCATCCAGCCGACGTCCATGCAAAGACGGCGAGGAACAACGAGCTAGGAAAGCAGGTCTATGCCTCGTCGATGGCGTCTACGCCGGTGATGCCACCAACCAGGCGCAGTTCATCGATACATACCGCGGGGACTGCGCCTTCGGTGTCGAGAACCATGAGGGCGGCGCTCCCGTTCTGCGCTTTACCTAGAGCCATATTCGATATGTTCACGTTGTGTTTAGCCAAGGTCGTTCCCACGATCCCAATCATGCCGGGGCGATCATCATTGCGCACCACGAGCAGGTGCCGCGATGGCGGAACTTCTACCGCGTGATCATCAACCATCACAATTCTTGGCTCTCCACGAAGCCCCGCGAGCGTGCCGGCGATAGAGTGTCCGCACGAGGAACGTAGCGTGATCTTGTTACGGTAATCCTCGGATTCAGACGTTTTGATATGCGACAGCACAAGCCCACGTTCTTCAGCAATTTGTGGCGCATTCACAAACGTGACCGGAATGGGATTATCAAAGCCGAGCAGGCCCTTGAGTACGGAGAGGCGCAAGAGACGGCTGTCGTAATCGGCGATCTGGCCAGCAATGGTGACTTCGAGTGTGGCAGGGGCTCCACCGCAAATTCCTGCGATCAACCGGCCTAAGCGCTCAGCCAATGGCAAGTACGGACGCACCGTTGCTGCAGCTTCAGCCGCATCCACATTTACCGCGAAGGGCACAAATTCATTGGCCAAGGCCAGCTGTACCATTTCGGCAATTGTGTCGCCCGCTTTGTCTTGCGCTTCTCGGGTGGAGGCACCAAGGTGCGGGGTCACCACAACGGAAGGAAGGGTAAACAGGGGCGAATCGGTGCAGGGCTCTTCAACGAACACATCGAGCCCGGCGCCAGCAATTTGTCCGCTGGTGATGGCATCAAACAGGGCCTTCTCGTCGACGATACCGCCGCGCGAAGTGTTGATAATGCGCAGATCCGCCTTGGCCAGGGCGAACATCGCTGCCCCAATAATGCCATTTGTTTCTTTGGTTTTTGGCAGGTGTACCGAAATAAAATCCGATGCACGCATAACATCTTCAAGACTGAGAAGCTCTGCACCCATAGCTTCGGCACGTTCCGCGGTGATGAACGGATCAAACGCGATCACGCGCATTCCAAACCCCACACACTGCTTGGCCACGATGGCACCCACGCGGCCAAGACCAACGATGCCCACCGTCTTGCCGAACAGTTCTACGCCTTCCCACTTTGCGCGTTCCCACTTGCCGTTCTTCAGCGCAGCGTGAGCTTGGGGCACATTACGGGCAGTCGCGAGGAGCAGAGCCATAGCTTGCTCAGCAGCGGAAATCACATTCGATTGCGGCGCATTGACCACCATCACGCCTTTGCGGGTTGCCGCAGGCACGTCGACATTGTCAAGACCGATGCCCGCACGACCTACCACGATCAGCTCATCAGCCGCTTCAAACACTTCGGCAGTGACCTTGGTGGCGGAGCGAATAATCAGCGCATGAGCACCTTTGACGGCTAACAACAGCTCAGCTGGTGACAAACCCTCCTGCACGTCAACGGTGTGGCCCGCCTTGCGCAGTTGTTCAAGGCCTTTATCGGCGATGGTTTCGGTGACGAGGATGCGTGCCATGGTCATGCTCCGTGCGGCTCGTGGGTGATCAGCCTGGTTGGCGAACCACCTAATTTCAGAACTCCCAAGATTAAGGGCCCACCCTCTTAACGGATCATAAATTCCGCTGCATGATGCCGGTCAATCGTCACGTGGCTATCAGCGGCAAACTCAGATGCAACTGCGGATCACACATTGGCACCGAATGGTTACGACCCGCCCAGCGAATCCATCAAGACTGCTGCACCTGGGTGAGCGCATCCCTGATTGCGGAGACGAGCAGAGGGACCTTGTAGCCGGTGTTGGGTAGAGGCTTGCAGCGTTGAGCCTCAATCCACAGGCCTGGCCCGAGCAGCTTTTCAGATGGTCGATCCGATGGTGCGCAGACTTGGCACTGACAGTTGAGAAGCTAACCGTTTGGAGTACAGTCGCCCATGGCTCTACGCATTGAACAGCTAACTCTTTACAAGCACGGGCTGGGGTTCTTTGAACGTGGCGGCTCAGCAGAAGCAAGCTTTACCCTGGAGTTTCCCCGTCGAGCCATGGACGATGTGCTCAAAAGCCTGACCGTCTTGCCAGCTAACGCAACCGTGTCGGGTGTGGCCTTTGAGACGCCGCCGGATCGCAACCCCGAGGCTCAACGCCAGCCGCTCCACATCAATGCCGAGCGCCCTCTATCAAGTGTTGTCGACGCCTTCTCCGGACGCCGAGTGAGCGTTTCGCTGGGTGACAAGGAGATCGAGGGCGAACTGATTGGACTGGAACGCGAAGATGAGGAGCACCTCGAACGCGCGCTTCTTGTTGTGCAAACCAACGAAGGCATCCGACTCTTAGCACTCCGCAAGATCACTAACATCGCCCTACTCGATGACACCACCCAAGGCGATTTAGCCTTTGCTCTCGAAAGCAAGCGCAGGGATGAAGAGCGTTCCTATGCGCGCGTAACACTCTCCAATGTGTCGGAAGTTCAGGTGAACTACATTGCTCCGGCCCCGGCTTGGCGGGTCTCTTACCGTGTCATCACGGCAGCAGTCACCGATGCACAATCCACATCAGCCGCAACATCCGCTTCAGCTGCCGGTCCTGGAACCATTCCAGGCTCGGAGCAGCACATTGATGACTCCGAGATTCGCGACGTTTTCCTGCAAGGTTGGGGAATCTTCGACAACACCTTGGAAGAAGACCTCGAAGATGTGCAACTCACACTGACTGCTGGCATGCCAGTTTCGTTTCGCTACGGCCTCCATCAGCCGACGACTCCAACTCGCCCCTTTCTGCAAGATGAAAGTCGTGTCATAAGCGCACCTATGGATTTTGCAGTCATGCGCGGAGGTAACGCCGATGCGGTGGATGCCGAAATGGCCGAACCAGCCGGGGCCATGATGATGTCTGCATCCGCGCCGAAGATGCGGCGAGAACGGAGCCAGATTTCTGCAGCCACGATGGCGCAAAGCGCTCCAATTGAAGCGAGCGGTGATGCCCGGGGCGCGCTGTTCGCCTACAAGATTGATGCCCCCGTTACCGTGCGACGTGGTGAAAGCGGCATGGTGCCAATCCTCTCGGTCAAGACTCGGGGTGAACGTGAACTGCTCTACAACCCGAACAAAAACCCCAACCATCCCGCCTCGAGTGTGCGATTCAAGAATGGTGACCTCACATTGGAACGGGGCCCGGCAACGGTGATTGACAACGGGGAGTATGCCGGGGAGGCCGTCATTCCCTTTACTACCGGGGGCACTGAGGTGATCCTGGCCTTCGCCGTGGAACTTGGAATTTCCGTTTCCTCGGAGGTGCGTTCTCGAGAAGAGACCCGCAGCGTGTCCGTGCGCGATGGCAGCCTATTCGTTGGCGCGGTGGAGTACATCGAATCGAAGTACACGGTTGATTCACAACTGGCCGAGCGTTGCGTGGTCACCATTGAGCATCCACGCCATTACAACGCCGAACTGGAAACCGTTGCCATTGAATCGAGCGTTGGGGAAGCGCGCTTCAAATGCCCGGTTGACCCGCGAACCTCGGTTGATTTTTTGGTCGTGGAGAAACGCGACCGGTCACGATATGAATACGTTCGAGGGGTCGACGGAGCAAGGCTGCAAAGCTATCTCGACAATCGCTTGGTTGATCGGAAACTCTTCGACGAACTCTCGGGAATCCTCACCACGCAAGCCACTATTTTCTCAATCGAGCAAGCAACCATTGAACGTGAAGCGGATCGCGAAAAGGTACGTGAACGCATGAATGACACTCGAGAGAATCTGTCGTCACTCGACGCAACCGATGACAGCAGCCTACGGAAACGGTTCGTCAAACAGCTCGAAGCCTTCGACGATGAAATGCTGGCCCTTGACACGAAGGACCAAACCGCAAGAAGTGAGATCGCCCGGCTCGAAACCCTCATCGCCAACGAGTTACACCGACTGTCAGCCGCGACCAAGTAGCTCAGGTCTTCAAACGACCAATCCACCATCGCAGTCCGTGACTGCTCGGCCAGTCCGCCAACCCAAACAAGGCCGTGTGCAAAACCAGCCACTCCCGAGCGCGTGACCAAATAGCGCCTGCGCGACCAAATACTGCGTCATTTGACTCACGCCAACACACCAGGCACCCGCGCTCCACTCCGAGCGCGTGCCCAAATACTGCCTGCGCGACCAAATACTGCGTCACCAATCCAAAACACAGACAGCATTTGACTCACGCCAACACACCAGGCACCCGCGCTCCACTCCGAGCGCGTGCCCAAATACTGCCTGCGCGACCAAATACTGCGTCACCAATCCAACACACAGACAGCATTTGACTCACGGGAGCAGAAATGGTGTTCGTCTTCACCCGACCTGGGTTAAGCCAATCCGAAACCGAGGCAGAAAGAGGCAAACTGGCTCAACGGGATGCGCGACTTCCGGGCGCCAACCGCAAAAGCACATAAGTAACGGTTGCTGCAGCAGAGGAACTACCGGTTCGGGAGCCCCAGCTCGCACCACCGTTGGTTAAGAACTGGCCGCCGAGACTCACCAAACCCACGATCAGCGCAGCAACCAACGGTCGCGAGAAAATAATCGTAAGTACACGTCGCATAGAGATACTTTGCTTGATGATTCGCCAGTAAGCGTTTAGTGAATGATTCGCTGCCCAAGAAACGGGACTAGCCCTCGCGGAGGAGGGAGTTGATGCGGCTGACACCTTCGATGAGATCAGCATCACCAAGGGCATAGGAAAGACGGGCATACCCGGGGCTGCCGAATGCTTCACCGGGAACAATCGCTACCTTGGCGTGTTCGAGGATGACGTTGGCCAGGGTTATCGAAGAATCGATCAGTGTACCGCGAACAGTCTTGCCGATCACACCTTGTACCGATGGGTAGGCGTAGAACGCGCCCTCTGGCTCGATGCACACGAAGCCGGGGATTTCCGAAAGCATGCGCTGAATCGTGAGCCGCCGACGATCAAACGCTGTGCGCATTTCACCAACCGCAACCAGGTCACCGGTAAGTGCAGCAACAGCAGCTTTCTGGGCGATGTTGTTCACATTCGAGGTGGCGTGCGATTGCAGATTGGTAGCGGCTTTGATCACATCAGGGGCACCGATCATCCAGCCCACTCGCCAACCCGTCATGGCGTAGGTTTTCGCCACGCCATGCACAATGACCACGCGGTCGCCTAGCTCGGGAACCAGGGAAGCAATCGAGGAAATTTCTCGTCCGCCATACAATAAGTGCTCATAGATTTCGTCGGTTACAACCCACAGGCCATGTTGCGCCGCCCACTGGCCTATAGCAAGAACTTCTTCGGTTGAGTACACCGCACCGGTGGGGTTCGATGGGGAAACGAACAACAAGATCTTGGTGCGATCGGTGCGCTTCGCTTCGAGCTCAGCAACGGTGACCTTGAAACCCGTGTCAATCGTGGACTCCACATACACCGGTACGCCACCGGCAAGAACGATCGCCTCGGGATAGGTCACCCAGTAGGGGGATTGCACGAGCACTTCGTCACCTGGATCGCACAGCGCCGCGAAGGTGTTGTACACGGCCTGCTTGCCTCCGTTGGTCACCAAAACCTGGCCCGGGGTGATGAGGTAGCCCGAATCACGCTTGATCTTGTAAACAATGGCGTCTTTCAGATCGGGCAAACCACCGGCTGGGGTGTAGCGGTGATTCGACGGATCCGAACAAGCCTTAATCGCCGCTTCCACGATGTGGGCGGGCGTGGGGAAATCTGGCTCACCGGCGCCGAAGCCGATGACCGGTTCCCCGGCTGCCTTGAGGGCCTTGGCTTTGGCGTCGATAGCGAGCGTCGCCGATTCCTGAATGGCACCGATACGACGGGAAACACGTGATGTAGGGCTCATAGCGCCGTCAAGTTTTCCACGTCGACGAACCTGCGTTGACGGAATTGTCCCTCAACCACGACACTTCCGATTCGCGATGTCGCCCACTACGGCCGTTTTTCTCATAGCGAGTGCTGGAAATGCCGTTAGTGGGCGACATTTGACCTCAACTTAGCTCCGTGCACCTCACCACGTTGGCCCTGCAACCTAGAACTTGTGGCCTAGGTCACCACGCTCCACCTCCAAAAACCGGCCGTGAAGCCGAAAACACACAAAGCGTCAACGTCGGGGCCTTCTAAGGTTTTCATTGTGCCTACGCCAGACATCACCATCCCCGCCAACCTTCTACCTGCCGATGGTCGTTTCGGTTGTGGCCCCTCAAAGGTTCGCCCTGAAGCAATCGCTGCTCTTGCTGCCGCCGCGCCTACCTATATGGGTACGTCGCATCGCCAGAATACGGTGAAGAACGTGGTTGGCTCCGTGCGTGACGGGTTCCGCAGTTTCTTCAAACTTCCCGATGGCTACGAAGTCCTTCTTGGCAATGGCGGATCCACAGCGTTTTGGGACATCGCCACCTTTGGCCTGATCGAGAATCGCAGCCAGCATTTGGTGTGCGGTGAGTTCTCATCCAAGTTTGCCGACGCCTCCAAGGCCGCACCGCACCTCGGCAACCCCACGGTGATCGAATCCGCGCCGGGTACGCGCCCGCACGCTGTGGCTGAAGAAGGTATCGACACCTACTGTTTGGTCCACAACGAAACTTCCACCGGCGTGTCGATGAACATTGAGCGCCCGGCAGGAACTTCGGCCGCCAACGGACAACTCGTAGCGGTTGATGCCACTTCCGGGGCTGGTGGATTGTTCGTCGATGCCAGCCAGTTTGATTGCTACTACTTCGCCCCGCAAAAGTGTTTCGCGTCCGACGGTGGCCTTTGGTTTGCTCTGTGCTCACCCGCAGCCCTTGAGCGGATCGAAAAGATTTCCAAAAGTGGCCGCTGGATTCCTGCTTCGATGGACCTTGCGATCGCCGTGGACAATTCCACCAAGAACCAGACGTACAACACGCCGGCTCTGGCCACAATCTTTCTGCTTGATCAGCAGTTGCAATGGCTCAACGGCAATGGCGGACTGACGTGGGCCGCCCAGCGCTGTGCAGAATCTTCTGGGTTGGTCTACACCTGGGCAGAAGCTTCGGCGTTTGCAACCCCCTTCGTTGTGAACCCCGAAGACCGTTCCAAAGTCGTGGCCACGATTGACCTCGACGGTGTGGATGCCAACGTGGTTTCGGCGGTGCTTCGAGCGAACGGAATTGTTGACACCGATTCTTATCGCAAGCTTGGCCGCAATCAGCTGCGTGTTGGTTTGTTCCCTGCCGTGGAACCCTCTGATGTACGCGCGCTTACTGCCTCGATTGACTATGTAGTGGCCGCACTAACCGCTTAGCTTTCGGGTAGCGCCAGTTCAGCGACTGGAAACTTGGCCTGAGGCGCGGGTAGCGGGAGGGGAATAGCTCGGGCCTGCATTGGGTGCTACCGGGGCTGAGGGTGCCGATGTTGAAACAGCAGTGAAAGGAGTGGGCTCAACCGGCTGGGATGACCCGCTCGCAACCCCGGAGGAGATAATCGGCGCAAAGACCAATGCGGGTTTGGTTAGTTGCTGTGCCGAAACCAATTGCGCGGCAGCGGCAGCAGTGGCGGCCTGTTGAGCGGAGAGCGCGGCTGCTGCATGAGCGGCGGCAATTCGTTGCGCTTCACGGGCGGCCGCCGCCGCGGCTTCTTCGGCGGCGGCTTCGCGGAACCATCGAGCGCGTTCGTCTTCGCGAAACCGTTGCTCCAACAGGGCTGAATCGCTGTCTTCCCGCAACCTTGCGATATGTGCGCGTAGCTGTTGAGCCACCGCTTCGGCATGGGCGTGCATCGCTGACCACTCGGCATCAAAGCGGAACCGTTTTACTCCCCGCCAATTGAGACAGGCCATTTCGTAGGGCCCCTGCAAAACCGCGTGCCGATCGGCAAGGGTGATCAAAGCCCCCTGGCAAAGAGAAATCGCTTCGTTTGTTTCGCCGTGATCGAACACCACGTTGTCCCACTTGGGTTGCCAGTTTGGCATTGGATACTTCCTTCTTTTCGGTGATCTGGCCACCAACAGGGTCCCAAGTTTACGAATCAAGCCCATCGTTGGTAAGGGGGCAACTGCGCGCAGGGCCAAAACGAACACGATCGGCTGCAGCACGGCTTCAAACGACACGACCACTCCGGGTGACCATTTGCGGCGATTGTCCGGAAAGGGTGACCCGATCAAAAGTGAACTGTGATTCGGCTTAAGGCCGTGCAAACAGTGGCCGATAGCTCTCGTACGCTTTTAGCAAGCTCCCTCGCGCCAGGACCCATTTGTGAAAAAGATTCTGTACCTCTCCATGATCTTGGCCATCGTCATTATTCCAACGCGTCTTTCGAAAAGCTCGCGGGGCCCTCAGCGATCAGTCTTTCTCTACATGGTTGCCTGCTGCGGCTACTACTTGGCACTTCGTTTTGTTATTCCACGGATACCTGGATGAGGGGCACGTCGCTTGATGAGGTTGCGTCATGACCGTGATCACCCCTTTTCAGGTCGATTCCGCCTCGCCCTCTAAACGGTCCCGGACGCGAAAGCCTCCGCAGTTTCCGTTCGGGACGTCCGCTACCGAAGCCCGACCGAAACGCCAAATCCTCAGGCGTTTGTGGCCTTGGATGGTGGTGGGATTGGGCCTGCTCATCGTGTTGGTTACCGGAGATCCACTTCTGGCACTCGTTCTTCCCTTCCTGATTGTCGGGGGCCTTGCCTTAGTTGCTCTTCCGTTTGAAACGGTGCTGCCACTTGGAATGGTCACATTGTTGATCTTCAACGCCTCCGCTGCGTTACCTCATAACGGTTTCGCATGGTTTTGGCCACCCGATGAGATAGGCGAAATTCTCTTCAAAAACCTTCCTCTAAAGTTCGCACCATCAGACCTGATTTTGGCGGTGCTGCTGGTCCGCGCGTTGCTTACTATTCGTCTTTCTGATGTGGGAACCGGAGGGATCGAGCGGCGCCCAATGCCTTCCTACGCCCAAGCTTGCGTCTTCTCAGCCGCTGCGGTTGTGGCATGGACGGTCTATGGCATTGGGACCGGCGGAAGTATCGCCAATATGTTGTGGCAGGTTCGTTCGTTGTTGTGGTTTCCATTGTTTGCGTTGTCTGCAGGGGTTGCTGCTGCGACGCCCAACGGGATCAAGAAGATCAAGACGGCCCTGATTTTTTCCGCCCTATTCAAAGCCGTTGAAGCAATCGCGTTTCGCCTTACCTTTGTTTACATCCCAGGCCAGGTGCAGTACGTCGCTGGTCGATCCCTTCTTCCAAAAGAACCACCGATTTACGCGACAACGCACTCCGATACCGTGTTGTGGGCGACTGTGTTGTGCATTCTGATTGCCGACTGGTTCGAGACCCGCACCAAAAAGTCACGAAATCGACTGCTTGGATTTGGTCTTCCTTTGTTGGCTGCCATGATTATCAACAACCGTCGGACGGTTTACGTTTGCGTGGTCGCCGGTGCAGCCTTTATCGTTTCGGTGGCTCAGCGCAATGTGAAGAAGGAGCTAACGCGTCTCCTGAGTTTAGTCTGGCCGCTTATTATATTGTATGTGGGCGTAGGTTTGGCTTCTAGTTCACAATCCGTGGTCTTCAAACCGGTACGAATGATCGAATCGGTAGTGCTGCAAGATGATGCCTCTTCGGATACTCGAGATATCGAAAACTCCAACTTGCTGTTCACCATGCGTGCTCGCCCGTTGCTTGGGTATGGTTTTGGGCATCCTTATACCGAGTTGGTAGTGGCCTATGACGTTACCGCTACGGGTTTCGACAACTACCAGTACCTCCCTCACAACAGCTTTTTGGGGATCTGGGCCTTTGGCGGGTTGTTCTTTCCCATGTTCTATTTGATGCCCCTGGTGGTGGCGATCTACTACGGGGTCAATACCCGAAGACGTTCTGGCGATCCTTTCATCCGGTCTTCGGCCGCATGGGCGGTATGTGCAATCATTGCGTACCTAATTCAAGGTTGGTCAGACCTTGGACTCCAAGACATGGTGGTGGTTGTCTGCGCTGGAGCTGGTATGGGAATCTGCGCGGCGATTCCCCGGATGTTGAAAACGACCGAAGACTCTCTAACCGCACTCGAAGTATGAAGAATTCCGAGTGGGGTGCGTCAGGTTCGATCGTTGCCGGTGACGCCTCTGCTCGTAAGTACGGTAATCACCAGGTAACAGACCAGCATCGTGGCGAAGACTGATTGCATGAGACCGGGAAGCGGGGATTGCACCCTCACGGCGTTCATGGACTGACGCACCAGAAGCAGTGGGAGCAACGAACCAAGGATGGCGATTGCTGGCGAAATTGCACTACGTCCAAAGGCAATCTCTGGGGTTTGCAACATGGTCATAAACGAAGGCGGGCCTAGCGTTACGCTGAGCACTGCACCGGCCACACCAAGCACCGCAGCAACTATTCCCGCGACCATTCCCGCGACCAAGGTGACCGCTGCCGATCCACCGCTTGCCGCAATCGTATGTGCACCAAACAAACCGCCTGACAGCGTTCCACTCACTCCGGCGAGGATCCCAACAAAGGCCATGATTACACCCGGGACAATGGTTTGTCGATTTGCTAATCGTCCGTGGTGGCGAGGGAGTGC
Source organism: Acidimicrobiia bacterium (assembly GCA_043718695.1). Classification (GTDB taxonomy): domain Bacteria; phylum Actinomycetota; class Acidimicrobiia; order Acidimicrobiales; family JANYDT01; genus JANMZO01. The sequence goes on from JAYSVF010000087.1 coordinate 26,058, forward strand.
CAGCACTAAATCGGGATGATCAGCGTCTTGAGCGAGTGACTCGATGGCATCGAGGGACAGGATGAAGAACACTGCACCCGCCAAGAGGACGAGCGGTAAAGCACCTTCCCACGCGGCTCGACCTATCACTCCAGCGACCAATCCGCCGAGCACCATGCGCGCTAATCGTGAGCCGGGCCAACGCGCCAAACCACGAAACCCGCGGACGATCACTGCAGTATCAGGAGTCTTTCCACCTTTGACCGTAATCCAGGGTTTAGGTCTTGATCGTTCCGCTGCGAGCTGCCGTCGTAACAACATGGCCGTGCGGAGATCCTGAGTAGAAACTGCAAACCGCAGCTGCGTTACCAAAGCCGTGCGCCGTTCCACCATTTCCATTGAGGTACCACCAAGGCGCATCCAAGCCAGGGCTAGGGCCACGACCATGACCACCACGAGCACGGCGAGACCAATTGCTGGATGCACCCGAACCTCGCCCATGGGCGAAAGAAACGACGAACCCGCAACACTGAACGGTGACGTTAACGTCCCGAGAGAAACGTCGGCGATTGACCAAGCGAGCAACGCAGCGGCGATCCCGGTTGCCGTACTTTTTGGAACCCGCCAGCTCGAGGCTACCGAGGCAATCGCAACCGATCCAACGGAGACCAACAATCCCGCGAGGGCACCGAAGCCAATCCATTCCCATGGTGTTCCGGGAAGAAACGGATTGGTGAGAACTCCTGCTGCGCCACCGGCTCCGATGCCTTGCAAAATGGCCTTGCGAAGTACGTGCACATAGGGCCTGCGTAACGAGTGCGAACGGTCCAAAGGTGCTTGGAGAACGTGGGCTAAATCTGCAGCTTCGATCGACAGCGGCCCCCCACGACTTCCCGCTCGCAGCCCGTTCCCAAAAACCAATGCGATAAGTACACCTAACAGTGCGGGTCCTTTTTGGGCAACGTCGGCAACCGCTTGCGAACCAACAGGCTCACTGCCCAACATCGACGACGCCCAACCAAGCAAAAGCCCACCGGCGACCACAATCACATACGAGCGATACAGCGCATCAGACCAGTGGATCTCTTGCAGCCGGTTCTTCCGGCGGGCAGTTCGAAGATCGCCAAGTGCAACCATTCCCACCGAACCATTGGCAACTGAACCATTGGCTATTGAACCGCCTCCTGAACCATTACCTACTGAACCATTACCTACTGAACCATGGCCCATTGAACCATTACCCACCGATCAGCCCATCAATTCGAGGACTTCTGCCATAGCCAGCTTGCCCTCTTTCACGATTTTGCCGCTGGACAGGGCTACACAACGATCAGCGCGCTCCAAAAAGGTGAGCTCATGCGTGGAGATAACTACCGCCGCATTGGCAGTGGCAGAACTGAGTAGTTCAAGTAGCCCAGCTTTTCCTGGAGCATCAAGCCCAACAAAGGGCTCATCAACCAACAGCAGTTCAAAGGGGCGAATAAAGCCTATTGCCAACGACGTTTTTTGCCGAAGGCCACGGGAAAACCGGCTGGGCAGATCGTCGGCACGTTCGGAAAGACCCAACACGTCCATCAAGTCCCAAGCCCGCTGCTCCCAATCGTCAAGCCCATGCATTCGGGCGACGTACTCGAGATGCTCAATCACGCTCAGGTCGTCGTACAGGACTGGGTTATCGGGAAGGTAACTAACGGCGGCGCGGGCTTCAAGAGAACCGGGGGCTGAATCGGCAATGGTAATCGTGCCGCTTGTGGGTTCAAGGAGCCCTGAAACGATACGCAGCAACGTGCTCTTCCCGGCACCGTTGGAACCAACCAGAGCCACGGTCTCCCCAACCCCAACCTCAACCGAAACACCATCAAGGGCCAGAAGATCGCCGTAATCTTTCACTACATCAGTCGCTACAAGCACCCCTAGACGCTACCGGCCCATTCGTTGCCGTGCAGAAAACTTGTGCGGACGCTTTCGGATAAGCCGCGGTGGCGTTCTACGATTTCACTCCATGCGGGTCATGACTTGGAATCTTTGGTGGCGTTTTGGTCCGTGGGAAGAACGGTTTGCTGCGATAGTCGCCACGATCGCTGCTGAGGACCCCGATGTTGTATGTCTTCAAGAGCTTTGGGCCAGCGACGGTTCCGTTTCGCCTGCAGCCGATCAAGCTGAACTACTCGCCAACGCACTCGGCATGCACTGGGACCGAACCGAGAGCCCATACTGGAACGGCTACTCCTTCAGCAATGCGGTGCTGTCACGATGGCCAATCAGCGATCCCATAACGCATGTGCTTCCCGATCATGAGGGTAAACCTTCGCACCGCAGAGCCCTTCTGTGCACTGTAACGCCCGCCATTCCAAAAGGCAGCGATCCCGGAATCGGCGCATTCAAAGTCGTAAGTACGCATTTTGAATTTCGGTTCGATCGATCGACCACCCGCCAGGCCCAATCCCGTTCGATCGCCGAATTGGTAGCCGAGCATCGCCTCGACCCCGAGACAACGTTTCCCGTGATTGTAGGGGCCGATACCAACGCACTTCCCTCTTCCGAAGAGATGCGTTCACTAACCGGCTTGTCGGAACCACCGGTACGTGGACTTATCTTTCACGATTGCTGGGCCCTTGCAGGCGACGAGACCTCAGGACACGCCCCCGGAGACGCCGCCGGGCACACGTGGTCAGATCGCAATCCCTACCTCGCCAACGCTTCGTGGCCCCGCCGCAGAATCGATTACCTACTCGTCTCGTGGCCACACCCAAAAGGTATTGGAACACCAACCAAATGCTGGCTCTCCGGAACCTCCGCCGTAAACGGCATCATGCCATCGGATCACTACGCCGTGGTGGCCGACCTCCGCGAATCACCTCCTGCAGCCTTGCTGAATACTGCAACCTAGCCAATGGCAAGCGAATCTTGCACTTAGCAGTCCCAAACCCGCGTCTCACTGTCCAATTTTT
>JAYSVF010000088.1:0-4734 GCA_043718695.1 Acidimicrobiia bacterium
ATCAGGACACCCTCGTAGCCACCGGCGGCTATCACGTTGGCAACCTTCTCCGTAAACGAGCATTCTCCGCGCTCAATGACTGCGATCTGCGATCCCGTCGTCGTTACCGGTGGGAGCACAGCAGCATCCACGGTGCAGGCCCGGCCGACGAACACGGCCGTTCCGGTGAGGGTGGTTCCCGCTGCCAGTTGACGAGTGTCGCTTCCGGTTGACGCATTCAAGTCAGTTCCATCGGTCAAATTCTTTGCAGCAAGCGCATAGGGGGCGAAGTCTTCGTCGGCTCCGATGAGGTATTGGTTATCACTCGTGAACTCTGACTGATGGGCGTTGCCCTCGGGCGCCACATCGAAGCCACTGGCGAGTGGTTCGGTGTCGGGGTTTGGAAAGTCACTGTCGGCAATGTAGGTGGGGATCAACGGGTTGGTCATATCGAGCAGCACATAACCGCCATCCCAGTAGGAGACAGACATCACCTGCCGGCCGTTGATTTCCTTGACGATAACGTCGTGGAGGAAGACCTCGACGAGATTCGCTGGCGCTGCCTGCACGATCTGTGGAAACATCACATCGAGGTCGTATTCGGCGATGAGCTTGGCCTTCTTTGGGTCGGTGATGTCGATGATGTCAACATCTGTGCCCTCTTCGTTGTCGACGATTACGGCATAGGCCTTCTCGCCTGCGTCCCAAGCAAACACGCTGTGAATCTCGTTGGCATCCTTCTTCCCCTGGCCGTTTACGGTGGAATCACCGAGACCCTCCACTAGTGGAGTGGGGTGCGCCGGGTTGGTGATGTTGTAGATGTTGAGGCCGCCGAAGCCAACCTTGTCTTTGCACTTTTCGTTATTGGTTACCAGGATATCGCCCTTGAATTTCGGTGTATCGATGCTGATCGCTTGCACACCCTCGCCTGGGTAGCTGCCCTCTTTCGACTGTATGAAGGCAACCTCCTTTGGAGTAGATGGGTTGCGAATGTCCACCACGTGCACACCGTTGTACTGGCAGTTCTCGACACCCCAAGCCGCGAGGTAGGCGTAGCCGTTATGCACGCCAACATCGGCGACCTTCCCTGGCACAACGTTCTTCAACGCAAGCTTGCTGACAAGTTCGACGTTCGCGTTTGACGCGGGTAAATGACCGGAACTGTCGCCGTGCTGGTGAGCGTCACGGTCGCCGTCATCGGAAATGGCGCCATCGCTCGAAGGCTCGGGATGACCAATCGCCCTTGGCACAAAAACTAACAACGACAGCACCGCAGTACCGATCGCAAGAACTCCACGACGATTCCTCATCCGAAACATCCCTCCCAGCACTGAGCGACACTCGCTCTAGTTGTGGGACCTTAGCGCCGTCGTTCTTCGCAAGCAAGCAGAACTTCCTTTCAGTTACATCTTTTAGTTTCCTGTTAATTCGGTGAGCCTTGGAGGTGAAGCGGTTCGCGGATGTCCCGCCTTCGGGGAGCGTTCGATCGGTAGGCTCTTTTCATGTCGTTTCCTGAGCCGCATCTGCTACTTCCCTCTTCTACGGAGACGGTCGATTGGATCGGCGGGTTGCCAAAAGTTGAGCTGCATGTTCACCTGGAGGGCTCGCTGAGCCCAACGACGGTGGGCCTACTGGCGGCACGCCACGGCGTATCAACCGAAGAGATTTGGCCCGGCGGATTACCCGAACGATTCAGCTTCGACGGGTTTCCCGATTTCGCCCGGCAATTCCAATTTGGTTTGAAGCTGATCAAAAATGGTGATGACCTCGAAACGATCGTGGTGGCCATGGCGCGGCAGTTGGCGCAAAACAACGTTCGTTATGCCGAGGTCACTTCAACGGTCTATACGCATATCACTTCGGGAATGGCTCCAGCAGATTATGGACAGGCACTCTCAAACGGACGTAAACGCGCCGCAGCTGAGCATGGTGTGTTGCTCAATTGGGTTATCGATATCCCCCGGGATCTTGAAATGCCTGGATCAACGATCACCTCAGATTTCTTGGCATCGAAGCACACGCCCGACGGTTTGATCTCCATCGGTCTTGGTGGCTACGAAGTTGGCTTTCCGCCCGAGCCCTATGCCGAAGATTTTGCCCGAGCTCGTGCGCTTGGTTTGCATTCGGTGCCCCACGCGGGCGAAACCGAAGGGGCTGAAAGTATTCTTGGAGCGCTTGATTTCTTAGGTGCCGAACGCATAGGCCATGGTGTGCGCTGCTTGGAAGATGAAAGCTTGGTGCATCGCCTCGTCGACTCGGGGACAACGTTGGAAGTATGCCCAACAAGCAATGTGTTGCTGAGCGTTTCTAGCTCGATCGAGGAACATCCACTACGCGCACTTATCGATGCTGGGCTGAGAGTTACGATCAGCACCGATGATCCGGGCACGTTTGCCACCGACATGAATACGGAACTACTTCTCGCCCATGATCATCACAGCGTTTCCCTGGAACAACTCCGCGACCTCCAGTTCACTGCGCTCAACGGATCGTTCCTTGCACCGGCCGATCGCTCGGCGCTGGCCGAACAGATCCGCTCGTACCCCGCTTTCGGTTAGCGAATGACTGCGGCGTATGGACTAACTGGTTGTCGGCGAATAGGTTGAGGGTATGTTCCGGGTCGCACAGTTTTCCGATACCCATTTCTCGTCCCCTGGTCATCGAAGCCATGGTGGGTTCGGGTACGACACCGATGCTGCGTGGGATGCGGTGTTCGCACATGCTTTCCAAAGTGATGGGGATGGAGATGGTGCCGGCGAAGGCGTGAGACCTTTCGATTACGTGGTGGTTACTGGCGATATTGCCGACAATGGTCGGGCTGACGAATATGCAGTTGCGGCCCGTCAGCTAGCCAGGATTCCTATGCCAGCCAACATCTGTTCTGGCAATCACGATTTCCAGGTTCCCTTTGACGCTGGTTTACCGAGACCTGGGTTGACGCAATCACGCACGCTGCAAATCGAAAACTGGTTGTTTCTGTTTGCCGATTCAAACTTTGGTGGCCGCGAAACTGCTGCTGATGGTTCGGTTCAGGATCGAGAGGATCGCCGCGAGGAATCAGCAGAGCTTGGTGCGCGTGAACGGTCCTGGATTGGTGAAACTCTCGCCGCGACGGATGCCGATCATGCCTTCATTTGGGCGCATCATCCACCCTATGCGCGCGGACTATTTAACTCGGAAACCTATAATGAGGAGCTCGAATCGTTGTTTGCCGTTGAGCCAAAGCTACGCGGTATGGCGGCTGGGCATACCCACACCGATACGGGGTTCACCGTCGGCATGAAGCCTGGCTTTGTTTGTCCGGCCTTGACGATCAACATCGATTTTGTGAACAAGACCACCTTGCCGCCTGGCTATCGAAGCTACGAATTCTTTGACGATGGAACCCTTACCAGTACCTGTCATCTCCTCGACCACGACCAATGGCCCCGCCGTCACCTTCCCGACGCCAGCATCCAATGGATCCTCGGCGAAATCTCCTACGAAGAAATGCGCGCTGCCTTAGGCCTTCGCACAAAGTAGCAAAAGTAGCTGTCTGGTCGAGTTTGGGGCACTTTCGGCGCTCGGGCAAAGCTCAACCTCCGGGGCGAGTAGATGATCGAGTGGGCGGGCTTGGCCAAAAGGTGTAGGGCTTCTAGAGTGAACGCATGGAACTCAAGGATCGTGTTGTAGTCATTACTGGTGGGGGATCGGGCATTGGCGAGGCGTTGGCACGAGCTGCGCATGCTGAAGGTGCTCGTCACGTGGTGGTTGCCGATTTGAATGAGGCGCAAGCTCAACGCGTTGCTAAGGACATTGGTGGAACGGGCGTGGGGATCGACGTGCGCGATGAAGCGGCGATTGTGGCGATGGTCGAGCAAACGCTGGCTGCTCACGGACCGATTGATCTGTTCGCGTCCAATGCTGGCTATGTCACCGTCGGTGGCTTGGAAGATTCCAACGAACGTATTCAGCACATGTGGGAGGTGCACGTGATGGCCCATGTGTACGCGGCGCGCGCCGTTGTGCCTTCCATGATTGCCAACGGCGGTGGGCACTTACTCAACACCGCTTCGGCTGCCGGCCTGATGACCCAAATCGGCTCGCTGGCCTATACCGTCACCAAGCACGGCGCGGTTGCGCTCGCCGAGTGGCTCTCCATCACACACCACCACCAAGGTATCCGCGTCTCGGTACTGTGCCCGCAAGCAGTTTCAACCAACATCGTGGCGAACAGTCCTGATTTCGGTGGCAGCGATGGCGATGGAATGGGCAGTGGTGTAGCTGGTGCCGATGGTGTGGTGACCGCCGAAGACACGGCCCGCGCCTGCATCGAAACCATCCGCGCTGAGACTTTCCATGTGTTGCCCCATGCCGAGGTTGGTACGTACCTCACCCGCAAAGCTGGTGACGTTGACCGTTGGCTTACCGGAATGCGTCGTTTCCAAAGTGCTCTGTACGCAGATCAACCGCTCCCTGGAGATGCCATGGCGAAACGATGATCGGCCTGTGCCTAGGAACCAAGTTGTATCGCAAGATCGGGCAGTAGTCACGTTGTCAAAGCGAAGTGGAAGGTCCCGCTTTACGAAACGATTCGCAATGCCGGAGTGCTCGCCGAAAAACGTTCCACGCCCTATGGCACTGGCTCACTGCACGATTTCATGCACGCGAAAATGATCGTCGCTGATGATTGGGTGTTGACTGGCTCGTTCAACGCTTCGCGCTCCGGGGAAATGAACGCCGAGAACCTTCTCGAAATTCGCTCTCAGTCTTTCG
>JAYSVF010000089.1:0-4724 GCA_043718695.1 Acidimicrobiia bacterium
TGAGTAGTGGACCGGAGTGGGAGTTTGTCGAGCAGCCGATGTTGGTGCAGCTGGCTTCGATGGGCTGGTCGATTCTGAATTGGCCTGATGCTCAACCGAGTGACGATGTCGAACGGTCGTCGAATCGGGCGGTGCTGCTGGAACAGCGTCTTCGTATTGCTATGCGCGCTTGCAATCTGGATGCGGACGGCAAACCGTGGCTTGATGGTCCTCGGCTCGATGCGGCAATTGCCGAACTTCGCTCGATGCCTGCGGGCATGAAGCTGCTTGAGGCGAACCGTAAGTCTACGGAGCTTTTGCTTGGCGGCACCACCGTCGAGGGGATTGAAGGTTGGGATGGTGGGCGCAATCAGGCGGTGAACTTCATTGATTGGGACCATCCAATCGAGAACGATTTTCTTGCTGTGTCGCAGTTCCCCGTCGCCACGCCAGGACAGCAGGCTGATATTTGCCCCGACGTCGTCTTGTTCGTCAACGGCATTCCGCTGGTGGTTATCGAGGCGAAGGCCGTCGGGAAACCGATGGATCAAGCCATCGAGCAGTTGCGCCGATACGCCAACCAGCGAGGCAGTGCAACCCCCGAGGGTTCTGAGCAGTTGTTCTGGACTAACCAATTCACGGTAGGCACCACGTTCGGACAGACACGCGTTGGCACGTTCACCTCACTGGCCGAGCACTACCTTGCTTGGAAAGACCCGCACCCACTCACGCTCGATCAACTCGCCGAGCAACAGGGCAAACCGGTGCAGCATCTGTCGCAGCAGGAAATCCTCGTCGCCGGGATGTTGGCACCTGAGCGTTTGCTTGACATCGTTCGCCACTTCACGCTGTTCCAACAGATCGAAACCGGCACGACGGTAAAGGTTGTCGCTCGGTATCAGCAGTACCGCGGCGTCCACAAAGCCATGACCCGCATGTTGACCGGCAAAACCAAAACCCAAGACGGTGAAGTTGATCGCCGCGGTGGAATCATCTGGCACACGCAGGGTTCAGGCAAGAGCCTCACCATGGTGTTCCTCATCCGAGCCATGCGCAGCCACCTCGAACTTCGCCGGTTCAAGATCGTGCTGGTAACTGATCGCACCGATCTGCAAAAGCAACTCGGTGACACGGCGCAGCTCACGTCGGAAACGGTGAAGATCGCCACCAATTCCCAGAAGGTCAAGGAACTCATCGCTACCCCGGGCCCGGGAATTGTGATGGCCATGATCCAGAAGTACCGTGATAAGACCGACACCACCGCGCAGACCGGTTCTGGCGTTTCCGATGCCGAGACGTTCGGTGAATTAAACGCCTCCGAAGACATTCTGGTTATGGTCGATGAAGCCCATCGTTCGCATACCAACACTGCCCACGCCATGCTGATGGCCTCGATGCCTAACGCGGCCCGTATCGGCTTCACCGGCACGCCAATCATCATGGGGAACCGCAAGAAGACCGAGTCAATCTTCGGTGGATTCCTTGATAAGTACACGTTGCGTGAGTCTGAAGCTGACAAGTCAACCGTGCCGATCTTCTACGAAGGCAAAACCACCAGCGCTGCTGTGCACGGCGCATCGAAGCTCGATGAGGTATTCCAACGCTGGTTCGGTGGGCTCAGCGACGAGCAACGTAAAACCCTGCAAAGTAAATACGCCACCTCGGCCCAAGTGCTCGAAGCGCCAGAGCTGATCCGTTGGAAATCCGAAGACCTCATCCGCCACTACGTGTCCACGGTGATGCCTGGCGGATTCAAGGCCATCCTCGTTGCCACCAGCCGTGAAGCCTGCATCCGCTACCACGCAGCCCTCACCACAGCCCGCAACGAGTTCGTTGCCATCGTTGAAGATGAAGGACCCGGTCTCGTTGATCGCTTTACCAACGGCGCAATACTGAGCCGCGAAGAACAACTCATCACCGATGCCCTGCCCAAACTCGAACTAATCCGTGCACTTACCTTTGAACCGGTAATCTCTGGTGCGCAAAACGATCCGGCTTCCTACAACGAATGGTCGGAACCTGAACAGCAGAAGACCCGCATCGAACGGTTCAAGAAGCGGCTCGGGGTCCCCAGCGAGAAGCATGATCCGTTGGCCGTCGTGATTGTGAAGTCGATGCTGCTCACCGGTTTCGATGCACCGCAAGCGCAGGTGTTGTACCTCGATCGCCTCATTCAAGAAGCCGAGTTACTTCAGGCCATTGCCCGAGTAAATCGCACCGCGTCGAAGAAGGACTACGGCTTGGTGGTCGATTACTACGGCGTGTCCTCACAGCTCTCTCTGGCCCTTAAGGCTTACGCTGGTGATCAAGGCGAACTCGATCCCGATGTTGACGGTGCACTACGTCCACTTACCACCGAGATTGAAAAGCTTGCCCCGCAGTGCGAACGGGTGCGGCAGATCTTCGTGCAACGTGGCATCGAACCGATTGCTGATCCGCTGGTGATCGAAGCTTGTGTGCAACTGCTCGAAGACGAACGTCTACGGGCTGAGTTCGATGTGGCCCTGGGCAAACTGCTCGACACCTACGACACCGTTTCGCCACGACCAGCCATCCTGACCGTCGTCGATGATGTGGTCTTATTTGCCGAAATTCAAATCAGCGCACGCCGCCGTTACCGAGACACGGTTGATGGTGACTTTGATCCTCGAGTCTACAAAGACAAGGTCCGCAAGCTCATTGATGATCACATCACCGTTCTTGATCTCACGCAGAAGATTCCTGCCGTCAAGATCACAGATCCGGGCTTTCTCGCCGCTGTTGGGCAGGCCCCGTCGACGCGAGCGAAAGCTTCGGAGATGGAACACGCGCTCCGTCACCATATTCGCCAACACCTCGACGAAGACCCCGTACATTTCACCAAGCTTTCCGAAAAACTCGATGAGATTCTGCAACGGCTCAAAGACAACTTCGAACAGATGGTCCTAGAGTTCAGCGCGCTTATCAACGCAGAGAACGACGGCAACAAAGACGAAGCCAATACCGGGCTTTCTCCCACTGAGCTTCCCTTTCACAGTTTGCTGGCCGAAGCCGTCAGCACCTCAGATTCCTCGGCCGCTTCCACGCTCGTGGAACTTACTCGTGCGTTGGTTAGTTCAATCCGTTCGCAGTTGGCCATTGTGGGCTTTTGGGAGAATGCCACCAAACAAGACGAGATGCGCAAAAGCGTGAAGGTACAGCTCGATAAGAGCCACCTGTTTGAGTACGTCACGCTCGATGAACTGTCGGTCAATGTGGTCGATGTAGCGAAGGCCAACCAGCGAAAGCTCACATGAGCGCCGTACTGACTGCATCGGCGGGATTGACCGAATTGACTGATTTGGCGCCTCCGCCCGAGCCTGTCCTACTCCATGACCTCACCCAGCTCGACGTTGGCGATTTGCTGTTCACCATTGCCCCGCCGACTCGCACCTCGTCGATTGAGGTGATTGTGGAGCGCGATGCTTCGCTCGTACTGAAGGCACCCGCCACGGCAACCGCCGACCGTGCCCGCGAGTTCGTTGTCTCGAAGCGCTTATGGATCTACCGTCGACTGGCCGAAAAAGATGCACTCATCGGGCCGCCGATCGCCAAATCATTCGCCAACGGTGAAGGCTTCGCCTATTTGGGACGCAGCTACCGGTTAACCCTTGATGATTCGGTTACCGACGTTCGGCTTGATCGTGGGCGTTTCGTGGTTCCTGGCTCCTTTGGCGCTGATGCCGCAGCCGGGCGTGAAGCAATGCGACGCTGGTACATCGCCACTGGACAGACTTGGCTTCAACGGCGCATCATTCCGTGGGGCGCACGAGCCGGGGCTCTTGACGCGAGCATCGACGTGCGTGACCTCGGGTACCGGTGGGGTTCGGCACGGCCCAGCGAAGCGGCACGGATAAACATCCACTGGGCCACGCTTCAGTTGCCGCCGAGCCTGATCGATTACGTGCTCGTCCACGAACTAGCGCACCTCATCGAAACGAACCACACACCCGAATACTGGGCGGTTGTGGGTCGGCTCATGCCGGGGTACGAAAGCCACAAACAGACGCTGGCTTCGATCGGCAAAAACGTGTGGCTCGGCGAAGTTTTTGAGACTCGCGGAAAATTGTCATAGCCCTCTGATTTACTGATCTTGCGTGGAGTGGTGTTGCTTGGCTCCACAGTTGCGCCCTGCCTGACCCTTTGTTGTGCCCTGTGCTTCCCCCGAAGATCTCAATCAGTTACAAAACGGTTTTCCTCTCTTTGCGTTAGAGGCTTGTTTTGTCGCGGAACGGACACGTCCATGAGTTGCTACCTTCTCCCCTTCGAACACCTTTCCTTTCTCGTGGATTTGGGTGCCCACCTTGGCGTGGAAGGGGTCATGTCTTCTGGCGCATACCGGCCGCTGTGCCATCAGGATCCCTATGACGTTGTCTTCATTTTCGGAGAACTTGCGGCTTCGAATTGGGCTTCGGTAGGTCAGGATCCAACTGGTGCCGATTTCCCGGTTCGCCCAATCGAGCACCTTTCACTGATCGAACTGGCCGACCTCGTCCAAGCCCTCCAATGGGTTCGTTGTTACCGCTACCAATCCTGCGAAGCCCCCAACTGGACCACTACGTTCGCATATCACTACACGAAACGTCTGCAAAGCGAACTGATTGCCAAGATCATCGCCCGTTTCAAAACCCAGTGGGACTACCCATGCGCCCGCCTCACCAGCGCCGCTTGATGCCACTCAACCAGCTCCTTTCGATTCCCAGCACGATCTCTCCTCGAAAACAGAG
>JAYSVF010000090.1:0-11406 GCA_043718695.1 Acidimicrobiia bacterium
TCGGTTCAAACTTCAAACCGGAACTCCGGCGGATAGATCCAAAGAATCAAACGCGTCATTCACGATTTGGTGGTAATCCGTTTGCGAGTTGGTGCTATCGATGATCATCTCCGAAGCGCGGCCCGACGGGGAGAATACGGAGACCGGAATCTCCTTAAACATTCGCAATTCCGATTCGAGGCATGTCCGGGCCTGCCAAAGCGATGCCTTGCCGATCACCGTGTTTGCCGAGTGGCCCGACATTGGACTAATCACAATGACAGCGTCGATGGATTGGTCGTTCGCCGCCAGATCCGCATTGGTGGGTGACGCCACTGCACCATCGACGTGGCAGTAGTCAAAGATCTCGACTGGGCGCATTATCGAAGGAACAGCGCAAGAAGCAGCTACAGCCTTCGATAGCGATACGTTGCTGCTGTGGGTGAGAACGATTCGGTTGCCGGTGTCGGCGCGAACGGTGACAAGTTCGAGCGGCTCGCTGGACCACTCGTCACCCAAAAAATCGACTTCCTTCTCAAAGTCATGCTGCCCGTTCCGCAGTAACCCCAATGCACCGAAAGTGATCGGTCCCTGAGAAGCTAATTGGGCCAAACGTCGAACTTCGTGAGGCTTGGGAATCCGCAGTGATCTCCACGACAGGCTGAGGTCAATGTCAATGGGTGGTGGAATACGCAGAGTTTGGGCCGTTTGAGAATCTCGCCCGGCACTTCCCACTGCAGATGCCCGCAAGTCTGTTGTGCTGAAGCCTTGTCGGATGAGCGCGCCAGTCACTGAGCCCGCCGAGGTGCCTATTATCCGTGCTGCTTGGTTGGGTGACCACGACCAAGATTGCTCGATCGCTGCCAGTATTCCTGCGTGATAGGCAAATCCTTTTGCGCCACCTGCTCCCAGGATGAGCGCGATACGTCCCCCACCCTGAGCAATATCGAGGGCTTCTCTATGAAAGTCAACGCTTCGTCGCATCCTTCTTTCTTGCCCATTCAGCCTCGCCTTGAAACATACAATATTTTAGTTTTTTAAACACCAAGGCGGTCAGAACACGCAGGCAATGCTCCCGGGCTCAACCGCTTGGGTCATGAGGTCGTCGAATGCAGCGGCTAGGCGTACTTGGCGGCTTGTTCTTTCGGTTCCGAGTTCGTAGTGTCCGCGTCGATCGTTCTGAATGAACATTTGACCTCGAATCACGACTCTCGCCCCACGATCGGTTTCGAGCCCACGCATTGGTCGTAAGCGCGCTTTCAATCTGCCGTGGTCACATGCAACACGATTGCTTGCGTATCCGGCGGAAACCCCAAACCCATTAACGCGGACAAACCAACCGGACGAGCCCGACCACAAGAGCGAGCGCTACTTTTAGCACCGGGGCGACGAAGGAACGACCCGCCCAGAATGGGGCTGTTGCTGTTGTTGTAATTTCGGCCAAACACACTCGGAGGCCCCCACGGAAAATTTTCCGTTGACAAGTTTAGAGGCGGCCGACTCGGGTAGCAACAGCGCAGGAGCAACCGCTCCGGCTCCGCAGCTCTGCACCAATCCTCAGCATCAATCTCCGCCGAGCTCCGCAGCACAGTCGCTCATTAAACGTTAGGAACCCTATGAACAGAATGAACAGAAGTAAAAAACGTCTAGCAGCCGGCGCTGCTGGACTCGCTGCCTTTGGATTAATCACCGTCCCCTCAATCGCCACAGCCGACAACGCCAAAAACACCGTTACAGCGTCCCTGGGGCAACTCAACCATTCCGGCGTCAGCGGAACCGCCACCGTTGAAGTGACGGGAAACAAGCTTGACGCCAACTTCACAGCCACGGGCCTACTGGCCGGTTCACCCCACGCAGCGCACATCCACTTCGGAGAGCAGGCCAGACACGAATGCCCACCCCAGAGCGCAGCCGGGCCTGACGACCACCTCACCACCGGCGAGGGCCTCCCCTTCTACGGCCCCGTCGTAGTCTCATTCACCACCAGCGGCGACACAAGCCCCGCAAGCGTGCTCGCGATCGACCGCTACTCCACGGCGCCGAACGGAACGATCGTTTACTCCCGCGACAACATCAAAACCCAACGTTCCGTTGCCAAGGCCATCGAGGGCGGAGAAGGCGTGGTTGTTATCCATGGCGTGGACTACAACAACAACGGCGTTTACGACTTCGCAGCCGGGAACAGTGACCTAGATCCAACGCTACCCGCGGAAGCCACTGACCTTGCCGCCTGCGGAGTTCTCCGCTAAACACGCCAATCCCAGAATCGCCGCAGGACCCGAAAACAGGGTGCCTGCGGCTTTTCGTTTTTCGAGGGTTTGTTGGATCATTGGCCCCACCGGCAGCGATCGCTACGGAGTTAGTATGCGCGCTTTGATATAAGGCCCACTACTTTCGGGCGTCAGTATTGGCCCGCGGTTACCAGGACACTGAAGCTAAAAAAGTTATGGTCTCTTAAGCGTGACAGTGGTGGGCACGAACGTGGTTCTGGCCCGCTCAAATGCGCGCTTAGTTTTTTGGGTCCGTTTGGTTTTGAGGCAACCGAGGTTTGAAATTTGTTGGGTCGGGTATCAAAGCCGAACGGTCCAGCACAAGGCTGACGCCGCCATCACTAGGGAGACTCATGAAAAAATCGAAACTACGGGCCGCCATCGCAGGTGCAGGAATTGTCCTGGTCGCAGGTGTCGGAGCCGCCCAAGCAGGACATCTCAACAATCTTCTCGAAGGGGATTTGACCGGTCGACAAGAAGTTGGCGTAAACGAGGAAAACCGGAAGATGCAAGGTGACCCGAATGGACGGGGCGAAGTGTACGTGTTCGGCATTGACAACGACGTCATCGGTACAACGACAACAGACAACTCCCGCACACTTTGTTACGTCCTAATTGCGAGCGGAGTCGACCAGCTCAATTTGGCCCCCGGCAACGGACGCGCGGCACACATCCACCGTGGCGCCGCTGGCACCAACGGTCCTGTCGTCGCAAACCTCGCGTGGCCGCAGGACGGACAAGCCGCTGACTGCATCAGCGAAAACGAAAACGGAAAGTTCGCAAGCCCAGTGCCAACCGGGATCAGCCAAGAGATCCTTCAGTACCCCGAAAACTTCTACGTGAATATCCACAACACCGAGTACCCGAACGGGGCAATTCGAGCACAACTTCAATCCCAAGAAAGCAAATAGCACCAACAGGAGAACGAACACGGGGTGCGAGCTGTGACGTTGAGGGCATGAGTTGTCGATCACGTTCTTCCTCGCATTATTACTATTGTTGTCGGGTCTGAAAGGTGGCTTCGTCCTGGTCAATATTTGGTGGCGTCTAGCGAGCGTTATCCTCTCGGGGCCGCCAAAGGACCGAATGTGTTCCTAC
Organism: Acidimicrobiia bacterium; assembly: GCA_043718695.1. Classification (GTDB taxonomy): domain Bacteria; phylum Actinomycetota; class Acidimicrobiia; order Acidimicrobiales; family JANYDT01; genus JANMZO01. Next base: position 3,348 of record JAYSVF010000090.1, read on the forward strand.
GACTTTGTTATTGGGGTCTTTGGGGTAATCGGCCGATGAGCCGATCAGGTCCATTGAATCCACCCGGTAAGAGAATCGTGCGTAACTACTATTCGAGCAGTGGGACCTCGTCGTTGAGGCGAGGTCCCGGTGGTTCTTCATGAAATGGAGGGCTAGTCACAGTAGCGGGCGCTGTTTGCGTTGTTGGCGAAGCAATAGTCCGAACTGGTTCACAATGGTAGGCATGCTGACGAGTTCGTCGAACGCGGCAGCAATGCGCAAATGACTGCTTGCACTTTTGGTTCCCAGTTCGTAGTCCGCGTCGAAGGTTCTGGATGAACACGAACAACGGACCGGTGCGAGCCGCCGCTACGACATGGAGCCGTCAAGGCCCCAGGTCGAGCGGCGCGGCCGTCGTCACGCGGTTCGTTCAGTCTCTCGGGGAACCGCATCGAACACAAGATCACTTTCAAGGCCCATGAAGATGCACGCGGTGCCTAGCAGCGAAACGACACGCCGAGTCGACGTACTGGACCGACTCGACCGGGCCGCATCGGGGACAACCGGCAAAACGCAGTCGAAGTGCGTCATGGCCAACGTCAGAAACCTGTGTGATAAGTGGCGGCAACCTTCGGTGTTGGCCGAGCACAACGGCTGTCTTGTCGCCTCGTGCCGGGCTCCAAACCGGAAAAGGCCCGTGTCGAACGGCCGATTCCATACGTGTTCGAAGGCTTCTCCGTTCCGAACACGTGCTGGGCATCATAAGCGCACAGAGTTACTCTCCCCGCTGCCACTAGTGGGACAGAAATGCGCCAACTCTCTCCCTCAGCCACTTCACCGGATCCAATGGAGAGGATCGGCACAGCTCCCAAAAGACAGCTTTCTGATCACTTCCCGAGAGTGTATCGAATCCCGGAGTACGACGACAGAGCGCGATTCGAATCTCTCGCTTCGTGACGGCATTAGTCCAGGGAAGCAACTCGACAACGTCTGCGAACGGATTTTCCGATATCCAAGCTGCAACCTCCAGCGATATTCCAAACGGCACCGACAGCGTAAGCAGCACCTCCTCAAAGGTGAGCAACGAACTCTCCAGCCGTCCAAACCACGTGACGGCCAGCGGAGTCCAGTCGACCAACAACAGCAGAACTGCTTCGTCGGGTTCGAAGAAGTAGGTGTCAAACCTTGAATCAGGAACCCACGACCTCCGACCGTGAACCGACACCGGGTCAAGGGCCCACCCAAGCATCTCAAGTTCGCCCAAGACCTTCGCGTTCCTACAACGGGCAGCCGTCATCACGTTCACACGAAAGCAGGGCCAACGATGATCCCACCACCACCTGGTCCTGAGCCCCTCGGAGGCACGACCACTACATCAGATTGGGGAACGAGAACCGGGCTTTTCCGTTTCGTCCTCTTCTCCGGCTCGGCAACCACTACCGGCTCCGTCCTCTTCTGAGCAGCAGGACAGAACACGGCTGCTGCATCGCTCGGGTAATCGAAAAGATCACCTACCTCCAACGACAACTGAAGCTCAACCGAACCGCCAGCCGGGCAAGGGGGAGTGAGCGTTCCAGCGGCCATGCCAAAAACATCAATGGGTCGAATAGGCTCAAAAGACTGCCCCCGGTTGATGATCCAAATCCCATCAATTTCGCCAACCCCCGCCGAACCGGTATCAGCTACATACTCAAAGACCGCCGAACCGTCGCTGACTCCAGCCGAGACAATCGCATTTTTTCCTGGAACAAGCGAATTTATCCTTCGTTTCCGAACCAAACCAAGAGGCGATCTTGGTGCCGGGCTGTTCGCACGAATTGGATTGCTCGCCGCGGCCCCCGCTCGAGCCTTTCGCAGACCTGAGGGGTCCAAATAGACGACCGGATTGTTGCCTACGTACACATACGTCGACTCGAACGCATATCCGGCGCCGTATGGCATGGGGTCGGTTTGGGTGAACTGTCGCCTGGAAGTCGAGCAACGCACCGCGACTCAATCCTCATCCTGGTTATCCGCTTGCTGATCCGAGCGAAAATCAAAAGGAGCCGAGTTAGAAACCGATTAAAGATCGCCAGAATCGCCACTCGAGCCAAGTCTTCGATGACAAGGACGTTCGTTTCTGACCACTCACCACAAAATTCAAGCTGAGCAGACATCTCATAGGCCAATCGATCCGGCGAATACACGTTCACCGTAAACCATCCAATCGAATTCTGTATCCGTAGTGACACTTGCCCGCGTTCCAACCATTCTGTTTCCGGATAGTCAATGGGAAACTCGATGACCACTTCTGGCATTTAGATAGTCCTGATCGATGACAGAAGACGTTGGAAGTCATCCCCCGTCAAGCTGACGCCGTTCGGCATCATTTCATGGTGGGAGGCTCGGGACCCCTACTGTTCGATTTTCAGGTCGCGTGGCAAACTGTAGCGTGAAACCACCGCATTGTTCGTCGAGGTTACCCTGTTCCCTTTTCCGTCATACGCGTAGATCGTTGCCGGTGCCGCGCCATCTTTGATTGACACGGTTTGTTTCGCCGTGTTATACGTCGACACGCGAGTCCCACCAGTAAGTTGGTTCCCCTTCCCGTCATAGGTGTACCCGGTAGTAACCGAACCTAGCTTTGAGGTCAACATTTGATCCGCAACATCATACGTGTACGTGCTAGTAACACCGGCATCGTTTTGTGTTAACCGGCGCCCAACCGCGTCATAGGTCCAGGCTTGCGTTGACACGCTCGGACAAGGCGTGGTTGCCACAAAACAAGCACCCGTTAAACGGTTCGCTGAATCATACGTGAACGTGCGGTTCCCATACAGACCAATACCCTGAGCATCAATACGCGTCGGGTTGCCATTCGCGTCACGAGTGTACGTCCACGCTGCAAGCGGATCGACTGCCAGCGTCGAGATCCTTCCAGCACGATCATACGTAACCGTTCGAGACGTACCATTCGGGAACTGTGCATTCGTTAGTTGACCGAGCGGGTTATACCCGTAGGTTGTTTTCGCAGTCGGCGTTCCAGGCTTCAACGTAAGGGACGAAATCGACACCAAATCAGTACCGAGGGCCGACAAATAGATCAAATCGAAACCTGCTGTTGGAAGCTCAAGCGTGCCAACACTATTCGCGTCCAACGTAACCTTCACATTCAACTGAAAAAGGACCTTGCGGGCTGGGTTACCGGGAGTGCTGGGCCTAAACGACACCACGTCCCCGAATGGCGACTATGGCCCGGACTGCGTCACCCAATTCCATTGCAAGGTCAAGCATCACTCGCTGCATTCCTCCTACTAAATGGACGGCTTCTCCCAAAACAACGGGTTGCAAGTCAATAAGGGCATTAACCGCCATCCTCGGAATGGAGTCGTTAAGCCTCCAGGCACGTGCGCATTCTTCCAGAGTCCGAAGAAGTGCACTGTAATGGCGGTCGTCGACGGAGTGGGTCGTTAGAACATGGTACGTAAACGTCTCCACGCGAGCCACGAGATCTTCAACAAGCCGATCCGGGGTCGCCGTCATGGCAGGAACTCGATGGCCGACGGCGAAACGAATCCATCGACAAGGACCTCCCGATCAGCGTGTGCTCGATTTCGAGCCGTTACGCCGTTGAGAAGCGAATCGCGACACTCTGGATCGTCGAGGTCATAGACCTCTCCCGATACCTGACGAAGGTCTATCTTCACCGTCCTCCCCCTCTGAAGGTTGCCACCGAATTTGCCACGAGCAATAGCTTCGCTACGCGTTGCAGAAACGAACCGGGAAGCAAATCTTGGGCGGCTTCTGTTCAAGATATGCCCTTCCACCGAGTAGACAGCATTGGGGATCGTAGTTCAGTGCTGGGATTGCTCTGGTGAGCCGGCTCACGTCGAAGGTTTCGGAGACACCACGGGTGGTTTGACACCTTGCAAGGTGTCAAAGAGATGTTGATTTGTACGCGTGGCGTTCACCGGTTGCTTGGTGCCGAGATCCTTGTTTGGTCGAGGAAGAAACGTTCGATTCCAGGGTTTGGCGAGTGGACCTTGTGTTGGACGAAGGCCGCGGTGGTCGAGTGGTGAGAAGAACTTTGATGCGCTAACCGAGAAGGCCGGGAAGGTTCAGTAGTGTCGAATGGTGCTTGCTGAACCGATTTCCGCCGACGACCCCCAAAACAATTGCGGTGATCAGTCGGCGATGGGCGTGCTACCAGCAAGGGTCTGCCAGTTCGCCAAACGGCTGCATCAAACACCACAGGGAAGGGAGCAACTGGCCACCCGGAGTCCCTTCGCGGCATCGGTATTGACCCGGAAGATTTTGGTTGGCGCATTGTTAGCTGGTGCTCTGGTCGCTGGCGAAGTAGCAATCAACGCTGCTTCGGTCGCGCAGGCGGCGATTCGTGCTGAGCGGCCGGCGCCTAAGGCGGCTAACGGAAAGGTACCGGTTTCGGGAGTAACGGTTCCGGCGGCAGGATTTAGCGTGGATTTGGTACCCGCATTTATGGCGGAGCAACCCATTGGCATTGTTACGCGGCCCGATGATGCAACGGTGTACGTGCTTGAGAAGCAGGGCAAGATTCGTGCATGGCTGGGAACGGCATTTGCGCCAGCGCCTGTGCTCGATATTGTTCGCGTAGTTGATTCGGTGAACGAGCGTGGGTTGTTGGGATTGGCGTTTCATCCCACGAGACGCGATGTGTTGTTTGTTGACTACACCGACAAGCGTGGCAACGTAATCGTAAGTGAGCTTCCTTTTGATGGAACCACGGCCGACTACGCAAAAGAGAGGCGGTTGCTCAACATTCCCAAACCGTTTAACGAACACAACGCCGGAACGATCTTCTTCGACGCCGCTGGGTTGTTGTACGTCGCTATTGGTGATGGTGGTGGATCAAATGACAAGTTCAACAACGCGCAGCGAACTGATGTGTTGCTGGGCAAGATTTTGCGGATTGATCCAACTCCCCTTGGCGACAAGGCGTACCAGATTCCGAAGACGAACCCCTTCGTAGCCACGTCGCTCGGTGCCACTCCTCGCAAGGGTGAAATCTTCGCCTATGGCCTTCGCAATCCTTGGCAAACTTCGCTCGATCCCGTTACCGGCGACCTTTGGATTCCCGATGTCGGCCAGGCAAGACAAGAGGAAATCAATCGGATGCCCGGAGGCAAAGCCGGTTGGAATTTTGGTTGGAAGCTCCGTGAAGGGTTGTTTGGCTCGAAACCAAAAGGTGCGGTTGACCCGGTCTACAACTATCCCCACGCCGACGGTCGATGCGCCGTTGTCGGTGGAGCCGTCTACCGCGGCAAGGCCATAGGTGCACTTACTGGATGGTATGTATTTACCGATGTGTGCCAAGGCAATGTGTACGCCTTGAAACCCAATGGGCCCGGTTGGGCAGTAGTCGATCTGGGTAAACGAGCGAGTTACCTCACGGCCTTTGGCGTGGACAACGAGGGTGAGTTGTGGGCCACGTCACTTGAAGGCCAGGTTTACCGAGTGGTTGTGGGCTCGTGAACCGCTCAAGTTTTCGTCGCCGTTCTTCGTTTGTTCGTCCACTTACCGATTTTCTTTCCGCTGAGGCTTCGGGCGGAGTTGCTGTTGTGTTCGCTGCGGCGGTGGCGATGGTGTGGGCGAACTCTCCGTGGCGCTCGGCCTATGAGACTTTGTGGACCACAAATTTCGGTGCCTCGTTCGGGCGATTCGGGTTTTCGATGGATCTGCGCCACTGGGTCAATAGCGGTTTGATGACGGTCTTCTTTTTCGTTGTCGGTCTGGAAATCAAACGTGAATTGGTGGAGGGAGAACTGCGCGATCCACGCAAAGCCATCACCCCCGTAGTGGCCGCGATTGGTGGCATGGTGTTTCCGGCCGTGATCTTTTTAGCTTGGACGTTTGGAACACCACAAGCGAAGGGATGGGGCATTCCCGTGGCGACCGATATCGCGCTTGCCGTGGGATTGCTCACCCTTGCCGGACCTCGAGTCCCTTCCGGCGCGAAGTTGTTTTTACTGGCGTTGGCCATCGTTGATGACATAGGCGCAATCGTCGTAATCGCCTTGTTCTATGGCAGCGGCGGACGAACTGGATTGTTGGCAGTTGCCGTAGGCGCGCTCGTCCTAACGATGCTTTTGAAACGATTCGGCGTGACGTCATTCGCGCCGTACATCGCACTGGGGGTCTTGATGTGGTGGGCGTTGCACGAGGCCGGGGTCCACGCGACGATTGCTGGTGTGGCAATGGGTTTACTCGCGCCGGCGAAACCCTATGTACACAGTGATTTGATCGATGTTGATGAGCTGAGCGATGTGTCAACGGTTGAACACGCAATCGCCAGTGCCGAGATCGCCCGGTCATCAGTTTCGGTGGTTGAGTGGCTGGAAAATCGTTTGCATCGCTGGACGAGTTTTGTCGTTGTCCCGATCTTCGCGATCGCCAATGCCGGGATACCGGTTTCCGTTACCGCGCTTCGTGGAGCAGTGAACGCAAACGTTACGTGGGGCGTGGCAACGGGGCTCGCGTTTGGGAAGCCGTTGGGCATCTTGGTCGCTACGTGGCTGGCTGTTCGTTTTCGTGTCGGGACGCTGCCGGAAGGGACATCATGGGGCTCCCTGCTTCCTGCCGCAATGGTTGCTGGGGTGGGATTCACCGTGTCGCTGTTCGTAACGGAGTTGGCCTTTGTGGGTACCACGGCAGATCAAGCGAAGGTGGGGGTGCTAGTCGCTTCGTTGCTAGCAGGCTTGGTTGGCCTTGCGTTAGCTTCGCGCCTCCGGGAATAGTTAGATCGTTCCATATGCGCGCGTACGATCACCGAGTACGTTCGATCCCCTTACGGTAACAAGGGCAACATGTAGTGACTCAACGAACTGCGGGATCACTCCGTGGTGGACGGCGTTCACGGTGCAGTGCAGTGAATCGGGTGGGGTTTGACGGTCGCAGTACCAGCCACCATTCGAGCCTCCATTCGAGCCTCCGCTAGAGCCACCGTTGGCCCAGAGATGATCACCAACTGCGTAGATATCGATGCGTTCGTTCTCGGGTAGAGCCAAATCAGCACCGAACGCAACAAGGGTGGTTTCGGGGTTTCCTCGCACGGCCAGTCCTTCGATCGCCCTGATTCCAGCCTCAAGTTGCACACGCGCTTCATGAGCACGCTTGGTGATTTCCAAATACCCGTCGGCACCGAAGTATTGCTGCATGGCCCAGGCTGAGGCGACCGAACCGCCGCTGCGGGTGCCCAAGATGGCTGGTGATCCGTAAAGTCCGCCAAGCCAATCGCTGGTGAGGAAGAACTGGTGCTTCCGGAGGTCTTTGTTGCGATGGGCCAGAACCGAGGCACCTTTTGCCACGTACCCATACTTGTGGAGATCACAACTGATGGAGGTCACACCGGGGACGGAGAAGTTCCAACCGGCGCCTACGAGCCCGAGTTTTTGGAGAAAAGGCATCGTGAATCCCATGCACGCATCAACGTGGAAAAGCACATCGAATTCTTGGGCCAGCTCACCAAGTTCGGCGATGGGATCGATCACGCCTTGAGGGTACGAGGGCGCAGACCCAACCAACAAGATCGTATCGGGGGTGATGGCTGCGGCCATCGCTTCGATGTCGGCACGATACTCGTTGTCGACAGGCACTCTGATTGCTTTGACGTCGAAGTAGGCGGCGGCTTTTGAGAACGCCGCATGAGCAGTGGTTGGGAGGACCATTTCTGGTTGCGTAACTCCTCGTGCGCGACCCCACTGCCGTGCACCTTTCACTGCGGTAAGAATGCTTTCGGTGCCGCCGGAGGTGAACACGCCGACACTGTTTTCGTCGCCACCGAGAAGGGTGCAGACATTGCCAATAACGTCTGCTTGCATAGCTTTGAGGCTGGGGAAGGCATCGGTGTTGAGGGCGTTTTCGCTAGAGAACTGCGAATAGGCCTCGGTTGCTACCGCATGCGCTTCAGCTCCGGCGTAGTAAGCCAGGCTGAAGGCACGGCCCTTTTTCCACCGCAGATCCCGGTCATGAAACTCAGCGAGTCGCTCAAGTACCGATGCTGCATCACTACCGTGTTCAGGAATGGCCATAACGGCAAAGCTATCTCCCTAAACGTGCAATTGCC
>JAYSVF010000010.1:0-5666 GCA_043718695.1 Acidimicrobiia bacterium
AACAAAAGCGACTTGATTGCTCATTTGTCCCGCATTTCCCGGTTTGCGACTTGTCCCAAGCTTGACTTTGCAGATCTTCAACCTGGAGGCTCGGTGATCGGCGAAGCGGGGTGTAGATACAGTGAGATCTATGCCCGAGATGGTCGAAATCGAAATCTATCGGCGGCTTGCTGAACGTCTTGTGGGCGCCACAATCACCGAAGTGGACGCCAACGATGCCTGGTTTTGTAAACGAAAGACCACGCCAGCACTCCTTGAGCAGTTACTCCCTGGATTGACGGTAACGGGAACCCGACGAATCGGAAAACTGCTGTTACTGGATCTTGGCGATGGCTCGACTCCAACGCAAGCCGTTTTGGGTTTGCGATTTGGAATGACCGGGCGCCTCATCGTCGACGGAGTCGCAGGGATTGAAGAGCTGTTGTACTCCAGCAATCGCAATGACCCGGCATGGGATCGTTTCGGCCTTCGCTTCGCCGACGGAACGGCACTGTCCATCCGCGACCCCCGGCGCCTAGGGGGCGTTGAGCTTGACCCTGACCCCACGCTGCTCGGCGTTGATGCCTTGACCGTAACGCTCAAGGAACTACGGGCGCTTACTACCCGAAAGGCTCCCCTCAAGGCGATCTTGTTGGATCAAGCGTTTGTGGCCGGGCTTGGAAACCTCTTGGCTGATGAAGTGCTCTGGCGTGCAGGGCTCGCGCCGAATCGAGCAGGAACTTCGATAACCAATGCAGAACTGGCCATGTTGCACAAAACAATTCGACCAACCGTCAGTACCATGTTGCGGCGAGGAGGATCTCACCTGGGCGACGTGATCGAGGAACGACATAGTGGCGGACGTTGCCCTCAAGACGGTGCAGTGATGGTGAAGGGAACCTTTGGTGGGCGAAGTTCTTGGTGGTGTTCGCAGCATCAGGTTTGAGGCAGGACCTGCGGCAAGACACGGAACCCCGGCGGCGCCGCACAAATCCGCGGATGAGAAACGCGCGGAAATGCAAAAGGACGGACCATTGCTGATCCGTCCTGCGCACATTCAAAACCTAGTCATCCACCACGAGGTTGAACCCAGGGACCCTAGTGCGTGTTCGCGCAAGTAATTGCGCAGTGATTTCGGTGTAGTTTCTGCGATGGTGCTGGGAATCGGGGTAAAACACTGCGCAATGAATTGCGCGTCCCTGCACTAGGTATACCGATCAGTTAGCGGCGAAGGCCGGATTCCTTGCGCTTGCGGCTTACCAGGAGTCCACCCATTCCGAGGAAGGTGAGTGCAGCAGCCAAGAACTGACGGCTCTCGGCGCCACCATAGGCAACTTCGGCTGCGGTTGGGAGCTGAACACCGAACGGTACAAGCAACGGCGCTTCAGCGGATTCCCCGAGAACCTTGATGGTCTTGGGTGCAGGAAGCGGAGTGCCTGCAGGAAGTCCGCTGATGATTTCTACCGTCACATCGCCGCAATTGATATCCAAGAAGGAGTACCGGCCAAGTCCATCGGTAACGGCTTCCTTGACGATGCCCCCGGCGGTTACTCGAACCGTGACACCAGGCATAACTTGCTCGCCTGCATCAACAAGTCCGTTGGCATTGGTATCAATCCACACTACGGAGTTGATCTTGCAGGTTGGGTTCGCAACAACCGGTGAAACAGGTTTAGCGGTCGTTGTTGAGGTAGTTGAGGACGTCGCTGGCGTCGTGGAAGTGGTGGTGGTACTGGTGGTGGTCGTGGACGAAGCCACCGTTGAGGTGGTTGGTGTAAAGGGCACGGGAGGAGCAACGGTACCGGTGGTTGTTGTGGTGGTGGCTGGTGCTGCTGTGGTTGTTGTGGTCGTGGCCGTGGCCGTGGCCGTGGTCGTGGCACTAGGAATGGCGATCAGGCCAGCATCGACGTTGGGGTTGTTTTCGCCGAGCGATAGGGTCACCGGATCAGAAATTCCCGAGGTCGTGTTGACATCGGAATCGGTTGCTTCGGTGCCAGCGCCAGCATTTTGTGTGGTGAAGATGTAGTTCGCGAGGGTTCCGAATTTGACCGAGTACGTTCCAGCAACCAGTCCCGTGAAGGCGTACACGCCATTGGCATCGGTGGCACTGGTCTTTCCGGCGATCACGTTTCCGGTTGCGTCCAAGAGCTGCACGCTTACACCAACGGCTGGAAGTTCGCCTGATTCTTGTACTCCGTTTTTGTTGGCGTCGAACCAGACCTTGTCACCAAGCGAGGCTGTGGCGGCCACTGCGGTCACGTTCACTACCGCTTCGCTGTCGTTGTCGGTACCTGAAGTCGTTGCGTTGCTAGCGTTTGTGGGGGCGTAGGCAAGGGCGATTCGTTCTGCTCCGGCAACATCGGTGGTGCTGTCAGCTACGTAGGTGAAGTTCTTCAACGTGCCAGTGGCCGTGGCCCCAACAATGGTATTAACGGTGAATGTGACGGCTTCGTTGAGGCCAATACGGGTGTTGCAATTCAAAACGAATTTGCTTGCGTCGCTTGGATCGATACCCGAAAGCGATGCGTTGGCACTGAGGCCAGTAATGGGATTGGTGGGTGCGTAAGTGAGTCCTGCAGGCAGAAGGTTGATGATGGTGCAAGGCGTGGCTGATCCCGGGCCGAGGTTGGTAACGGTGACATTGAAACTGGCTGGGCCGCCAGCGACAACGGAACTCGAAACAGCAGTTTGGACAACGCTGTAGTTGTAGGGAAGCACACCGAAATCGATCGTCTGATTCGAGTAGCTGGTATCTGCGGGAACGTTGACTGGGGCGCTTATGGGGTCACAATTCGTTCCTGCAGGCGCACCTGAACCAGTTACGCAGGTCGTTCCATCGGAGTCATTTTCTGCCGTTGATCCAGACCCGTTCAAGACGGTGTTGGTGTAGCCAGCAAGCTTCGATCCAGCGGTCGTAAGACCCGTGACGCGCACGCGATACGTTCCGCCTGATGTCGGGAATGCATAGCTAGCAATTCCTGATCCAGCAGTTGCCCCTCCGAGAACGATGTAAGTCGCCGGGTCCACAAAACGGTAGTAGCCGTCCTGGTTGGTTACGGTACTGGCAACGACTGCACCACTTACATCAAGAAGATCTACAGCGATGCCGCCGAGCTGGTTGACGAACGCTCCTTCGCTGATGTTCTGCACGCCGTTGCCATCAGTATCGATCCAAATGCGGTCGCCGATGCTCACGCTGATTGAAGAGCTGGTCACCACGCCGAGATCTGCCGTGGTCTCGAATGTTCCTCCCGACGTTCCCGTTCTCATGTAAACGGTTTGTGTCGTTTGTGCCGGGTTCACCGCTTGGTTTGTGCCGAGGCCGGTGAAGATGACTTTGATGGGATCCCCTAAGGCCACGGTTGCGTTCAGGTTGATGCTGTAACTGCCGCCGTTGGCTGTGACTGCGGTACCTACCGCGGTGTCGATGCCGCCCAGCGAGGTGTAAGCCGTGGCGGTGATTCCGTCAACGCCAGGCTCTCCCGAAGCGGCTTGGGACCCATCGCGATCCACGTCATTGAAAACGAGACCGGTTACTAGCCCGTTACCAACGGCATGGGCGGTGCCGAATCCGGCCAGGAAGGCGCTGGTGGCTGGGAAGACCACGAAAGAAGCAGCGGTGAGGGCAGCCTTGGCCCGGCGAGTCTGCTTACTTCGGGATTTGGCGGAATTTGAGGGAAGTTGCACGGTGCTCCATTCAGAGGTAACGATCTGTGCACGTACATCGGCCCGGATTCAACCATCCTTGAGCCTCCATTCGGAATTGAGTTGTTTGCCTTAGGAAAAGTCTTTCGCTTCTTGGCCTTTTTCAGATTCTGCATGCTGACGAAGAAATCTGAGTGATGCTTAGAGGGATGGGTGAGCGGATGCATTGGCGATTGGGTAGAGGGGCAATATTGCCAATCGGGCGAGGACGTGTGGCTTTCGCCCTCCTCGGAGTGTGCGCACTATTGGTTTCTTTGGCGGGTTGCACAACTTCTCCATCCGATGGGACAACCGACTCCTCGAGCAAATCCGCGTCGACTCCCGTCGCCAACGAAACCAGTACGGCCAAGCCAGTAACCGTTCAGCCATCGGGTCAGGAAACGGTTCAGCCCACAGTTCAATCAACGGCTCTGCCCCCTAACGACGGCCCGAGCGTAACGATCAACGTGCCCGGTGATGCCCCCACGATTCAGGCAGCGGTCGATAAGGCGAAACCTGGCGACCTTGTACTGATCGGTCCAGGGACCTATAACGAGGCCGTGTTTGTGCGCACCGAGCGAGTGGTTCTCCGGGGAACGAATCGAAACACCGTGATCCTCGATGGTAAAGATGCACTGGAAAATGGGATCACCGCCGCCGCAAATGGTGTGGCCGTAGAGAACCTAACCGTGCATAACTATCTCGTCAACGGGATCGTGTTCACGAAAAAGTACGAAGACAACGCCGATTCGCTCACCGCCGAAGATGTAGTGCTGAACGGTTACCGGGCCAGCTACATCACCGCCTACAACAACGGTCTGTATGGGCTGTACGCCTTCTATGCCAGTAACGGTCAAATGGATAACTCCTACGTGAGTGGAAACCCCGATGGGGGCATCTATATAGGTCAGTGCAAGCCATGCAACGCCGTAATCACCAACATCGTTGGCGAACGCAATGCCATTGGGTTTCTTGGCACGAATGCGAGCGGAAATCTGTCGGTCATCAATTCGGTGTGGCGCAAGAACAAAATTGGGCTTCTTCCGCAGAGCGAGGACTCCGAATTGCTCGCTCCACAGCAAGACGTGTTGCTGGCGGGAAACTTGGTGGAGGACAACAACGGTGGCGAGGCGCCGGCGTACAAATCCTGGGGGTATGGGATCGTGATCGGCGGCGGTCAAAACAACAAGGTGATCCGCAACCAGGTGCGCGGCCACAAAACCGCTGGCGTTTTTGTCACCGAACTTGCCCAGTATCTGCCGCTTCGCAACACCGTTCGTGACAACTCCCTATCGGCTAACGGCGTGGATTTGGCCTACGGCTCATCGACCGCAAAAACGGGCGCTTGGGCAGGTGGGCAAAACTGTTTTGAGAACAATCGATTCGTGTCCTCAACGCCTGCGGGGATCGAAGCTGCTTTGCCCTGCAACGGTAAGGAACAAACGGTAGAAACTTTTCCTTTGGGCCTTCAGAGCGAGCCGGGAAATGTCGATTATCGCACGGTCATCAAACCGGTGACTCAACCTTCAATGCCCGATGCGTCTACCGCAGCGGTTCAACCTGCAGTTGGTCTTCCCGTCCCTATAGATGTGAGCTCCATCAACGTTCCTCAGTAGCGAAGTTCTTTTCATAGGTGTACGTTGCACTGATGGTGCAGGGGCAATGTGTCAAGGAACCTCGCGACAAAACCCCCTCGTGATTGTTCATATGACTATCAAGCTCCGCACATCTTCCAAGCTCCGCGCTGCTTCCTTACGCCCTGCCCGACTCATGAGACAACTGCCTTGGTTGCACCAACTGAGCCAGTTTCGGTTCGGGTGGTCCCAGGCATCGGGCTCCCAAACGCGCCCCTTCGGCGGTCCATCATCTCGTCGTGCTCCGAGTTTTGTCGTGCTGGGCTTAGCCATGGCTGGTTCACTCATCGTTAGCGCCTGCGGAACGACCTCCGATTCGGATGCTCAATCGAGCACCATTCCAACCCAGCCAACTATTGCGGCTACATC
>JAYSVF010000091.1:0-11402 GCA_043718695.1 Acidimicrobiia bacterium
GTTGGCATCGATGGAATCAACGAAGATGAACTGAGGCTCTTTCTCTCCGAACGGGTTGTGCGGTACAAGGTCCCCCGAACCTTCGAGTTCACACTCGACGTCGTGCGAGACGATGCTGGCAAAGTCCGTCGCAGCGCTCTAGCCGCCGAACGAGCGAACCCCTAAGCGACCCCAGTTAGCGGTGGGCGTGCGTTGAAAAGTGTTGTGAAAGCAATCAGCACGGTTAACGCGGTCAGTCGCGGTCAACGCGGTCAGTGGCGGCGGTTGTGCACGTCCGCGTACCCATCAGCGCGTGCGCTTCCACACGCGAGCGTGCACAACCGCCGCGTCCTTCTTTGCGATGGAATGTTTGCCGCGTGACTTCGCCAATCCGGCTTGCCGGTTGTAAGGACGTTCTGGCGGGGCTCGAAGCGAAGCGGAGATGGGGCCCGTCAACATGAACGAACTCTGATTCGTTTTGACCCGGTGATCCCTGCGACACTTCAGGCATGGAAGAACTACAGGGCAAAACGGCATTCATCACGGGCGGGGCTTCAGGGATTGGTCTCGCCACCGCGCACAAACTTGGGGCTGCTGGGATGAACCTAGTGATCGCCGATGTGGAAGAAGCTGCACTCGGCACCGCGGAAGCCGAACTGGTTCAGGCTGGCTATCCGGTTCTGGGCGTCCGCTGCGATGTTCGCAAGCTTGAAGATCTCCAAGCCGCAGCAGCGCAAACCGTCGAGCGATACGGGGCGGTGCATGTGGTGTTCAACAACGCCGGAGTGGTGTCGACGGGGCGAGTCGAGGACCAGTCACAAGAAGCGTGGGAATGGGTGATCGACGTGAATCTGTGGGGTGTCATCAACGGTTGCCGCGTGTTTCTCCCCATCATGAAATCCCAAGGCGTACCCGGACATATTGTCAACACCGCGTCCATGGCGGGGCTCAATTCCGGCCCGCTCATGGCTCCGTATTTCGTGTCGAAGTATGGCGTAGTCGCGCTCTCAGAATCGGTATGGCATGAGGCGCAACTCGATAGCTCCCCGATCGGCGTGTCGGTGTTGTGTCCGGGTTTCGTAAAGACCCGAATTCACGAAGCTGATCGGAATCGGCCAGCAGAGCTTTCGTCGGCTTGGGTTGGCGACGCGGGCAACGGATTTATCGCCATGCTTGGAGCTGGCGTGGAATCGGGCCGTGAGGTAGCCGATGTTGCCGATCTCGTAGTTTCATCAATCCGCGAAAACCGTTTCTGGATCCTTCCCCACGGCGAAGAGTCCTTTGCAACCGTTCGAGCCCGAGCCGAAGCAATCATCGAAGGAACCACCCCAGCCTCCATGCGCGCTCGCTAGTCGACCGTCACTTTTTGAACGGCAATAGCCGCAGGCGCAAACGGGCTGGCTCAACGGTTACGAGCGCACCTTCTAAGAGTTCCGCTTCCGACTGCCGAATCGCAGCAACGACCTGAGGGCCGATCACATTTGGTGACACATTCATCGCTCGGATTTGCACCACTGAAGGTCGACATTGAAAGGTCGCCGCTAAAATCGCGGAGAAATCAAGATCATGGGTGAGTACAAACATTTCGTGCGTAAGCGCGTACGCCATAATCTCCGAATCAGGCGCACCATGGTCACCGACTGTCGACCAATGAACCGAAGCAATGTCCGACTCAGCCAGAGCCTCAACCCAAAGCGGAGAAAGGTTCATGTCGACGAGAAACTTCACGGTAATCGCTTCTATGCCCCCAGCAACTGAATTTCGCGTTCTTCGGTCCTCCAGGCGGCGTACTGAAGCGATTGCATAACGTCATCACGCTCCAAATACGGATAGTCCTTAAGAAGGTCCTCGATCGTGACCCCTGCGCCGATCATTCCGACAATCATCGAAACGGTGACTCGAAGTCCCCGAACACACGCCTGCCCGCCCATAATACCGGGCTGCTGCGTGATGCGATCAAAACCAATCATTGCTACCTCCCGAGGATCCGATACTTATGCCTGAACAAGTTTGTCACCGAATTTCTCGATCGACCAACAAGCATTTGCCGTGTGCTCGCACTACCGTTCTTCGCGTTCGTAGGGGATGCCTAGGGCTGCGGGGGCACCGAGTCGGCGTTTGGCCCAGCCTCCGGAGACGACGACCAGAACCGCGATGGTCATCAGGTACGGGAGCGAATCGAGGATCTGCGGGGAGATCTTTACGCCACGGGCTTGGAGGGTGAGGCTGAGGCTGGCGAACGCACCGAAGAGGTAGGCGCCTGCCATGGTGAGATCCGGGCGCCAGAATCCGAAAATGACTAGCGCGATGGCAATCCATCCTCGTCCGGCGGTCATGCCGTCTTGCCAGGTGGGCACAATCGAGAGGGAGAAGCAGACCCCGCCGAGACCGGCCAGCGCTCCGCCAACAAGTGTGTGCACATAGCGTGTTCGTGCCACGTTGATGCCCATGGAGTCGGCGGTTTGTGGTGATTCGCCCACAGCCCGAAGATGTAGCCCGGCCCGAGTGCGGAAAAGATACCAACTCATTACGGCAACGATCACCCACGAGAGGTAGGTGAGCGCGGTGTGGTGAAACAGCAAGGGTCCAACGATGGGTGCATCGGCCATTCCAAGAACATCGATCTTGGCAAATTGGTGCTTCACCGGATCCTTAAGCTTCCATACGTTTGCCAAGTACGAAGACAACCCCGCGCCACCGGCCAGAATGGTCAGTGCGAGTCCTGAGACCGTTTGGTTCACTCGTAGCGTGATAACCGCCACCGCATGAATAAGCGCACCCATCATCGCTGCGGCCATCCCCGCCAGCACCGCTAACCCAGCGACCATCCAGCCCGGTCCCTCGGCTCGCGAAGCCGTCCATGAGGCACTCACGGCGCCGAGCAGCATCATGCCCTCAACACCGAGGTTCAGCACGCCAGATCGTTCGGTTAGCAACTCGCCCAGTCCAGCGAACAACAGCGGCGTTCCGTAATAGATTGCCGAGGCGGCAATCACGATGAACAAATTCGTGTTCATGCTGCGACCTCATCGCAATGCAACAACGACGAGGCACCGGGAACGCTGAAGGCTGCCAACGAGTTCGATGACATGGTCTCGGGAAGCGAGAAAGTCACGTTCATGCCTTCTCCCCCGCCTGCGTGGCAACGCCAAGAACAGAGGGTCCGGAGCCCGCCGCTACCCGTCGACGGATTCGGTACCGAGACAGAATTTCTCCACCGAGAGCAAAAAACAGCACCAAACCCTGGAGAGTACCCACTAGCCCGGCGGGGAAATCGGGGCCCTGTAGCGCTCGTCCGGCATTGGCAAGCCCGCCCATGAGAATGGCGACGAACACCACGGCGATTGGGTTGAGCCGGGCAAGGGCCGCGATCACAATTCCGGAGTACCCGTAACCGGATTGGCCGAGGCCTTTGGGATCGAGCACATGGCGAGCATCACCAATATCGCTAGCACCACCGAGCCCGGCGAGACCACCAGAGAGCGCCATGACCGCCAGCACTTTGCGTCTGGTGCGCATTCCGGCGTAGTTCGCAGCGGCAGGCGAATCGCCAATGATGCGCACTTCGAAACCAAACCTCGTACGTTGGTACAGCACCCACACCAGGAGTGCCGCAGCGAGACCGACCAGGAAACCCAACGGAACTTGCAGTGATCCAAAACCAAGTGGTTGCCAGTGCGCTGTTTCAGGTAGCGGCTTTCCCTGGGGGAACATCAAACCTGAACCGGTTAGTAAGCGCCAATACGATCGAGAGTTGAACATCAGGTGTGAAGCGAAGTTCGCCGCAAGGTAGTTCAACATGAGTGACGTAATGATTTCGTTGGTATTGAACCAGGCCCGCAGTGCACCAGCAATCGCCGCCCATGCCGCCCCGCCCAGTACGCCAGCCACCATCATCAACGGGATCGCCCCACCACCCAAGGATTCGCCGTAGGCCAAACCCACCGCCGATGACGAAACGGCACCCATCATGAACTGGCCTTGTCCGCCAATGTTGAACACGCCCATACGAAACGCTGCCGCAGCCGCCAACCCGGTGAACAGCAACGGTGTGGCCGCAACCAGCGTCGAAGAAAGCGAATCTTGCGACGAGAACGCCCGTTCCACTATGCGCGCATAGGTACTCCAGGGGCTGTTCCCACTCGAAAGAATCAGCAATGCACCCGCCAGCAACGCAGCCACAATCGAACCAATCGGCACCGCCACGTTCAGCCACTTCGGAAACGTCGACCTGCGCTCCAAGCGAATCATTTCTGGCCGCCCATGAGTAGGCCAAGTTCGGTGACATCAGCATGGCCCCGGTCGACAGTGCCGGCAATCTGGCCTTCGTAGAGCACCACTATTCGATCGCTCAGGGCTATTGCTTCTTCGAGGTCCTCGGTGATGAGTAACACCCCGGTTCCGCCTCGGGCCGCTTCCATCAACAGGCCGCGAACCACTTCAATAGCGCCTACGTCGAGCCCACGAGTTGGTGAGGCGGCAACCAACACGGCCGGTGATGCAGCAATCTCGCGGGCCAGCAACACTTTCTGCACATTGCCCCCCGATAGCAACCTGGTAGGGGTCTGTGGGCTTGGCGTCTTGACCCCAAAGCGGCTGATCAATGCGACGGCGTTGGCACGAATGGCGGATCGGTTCAAGAGCGGTCCACGAGAAATTGGGGCACGGCGGTAAGACTTCAAAACCAGGTTTTCTTCAACCGTGGCCGAGGGTGACAACCCCGTGTGCAGCCGGTCCTCTGGAATATGCGACACGCCCAGGCCGATGAGTTCCCTAGGGTCAGCACCCCGTGTAGAAACACCGCCGATCAGAACCTGCCCTCCGGTTCGTTTGCGTGTGGCGCAAATCGTTTCGGCTAGCTCTTTTTGTCCGTTCCCGGCCACTCCAACCACACTTACAATTTCCCCGGCATGCACCGAAAGATCGACACCACGCAACGCAGCACGCCCACGGGAATCATCAGCGCGCAGATCAATCGTTTGGAGGACCACCCGGGCACGATCAATAGCGGGGCGTTCGGCAAGATCGTCGGCATTGAACACCACATCACGACCAACCATGAGCCGGGCCAGGTCACGTTTCGTCGTCGAAGCAACCGAAACGGTCCCGACATTGCGACCATCCCGCAGGACCGTAACTCGATCAGAAACGGCCATGACTTCATCAAGTTTGTGGGAGATGAACACCACCGAACGCCCACTCGCGGCCATCGCCCGTAGCGTGGCAAACAGCGATTGTGCCTCTTGGGGCGTGAGTACCGCCGTTGGTTCATCGAGAATCAAAACCTGGGCTTCTCGGTCGAGCGCTTTGAGTATCTCCACTCGTTGTTGTTCGCCTACGGAGAGTTGCCACACCTTCGCTTCAGGATCAACCGCCAAACCGAATCGCTCACCCAAGGATCGAATGCGCGCATAGGTTTCCGCACGTCGCAAGGGGCCCGAACCGCCAAGGACAATGTTTTCGGCAACCGTGAAGGTGGGCACCAATCGGAAGTGTTGGTGGACCATGCCAATTCCAGCAGCGATTGCATCGCGCGGAGAACTAAACGACACGGCATCCCCGCCAATTTGGATGGTTCCGCTATCGGGCCGGTACAAACCCGTCAGCACATTCGACAGGGTGGATTTGCCTGCACCGTTCTCCCCTAGAAGCGCATGGACTTCGCCCTGGCGCACTGCAAAGGAAACGTCGTCATTGGCCAACACACCCGGGAACCGCTTGGTGATACCCGTCATGACCACCGCAGAGGACCCTGATGAGGCAGAAGCGGCCGGCGACACCAAATCGGAAGTTGGAGAATCAGCGGTGGTGGACATCGAGGCAGGAACCTTAATGGTTGTGGACCGAGGCGTGCGAGGCCTCAGCGAGACCCGGGTTTCAAATCGAACGACTCGCCGCTGGCAATGCAACGTGGCGGTCAGAAATGAATCCGACCGCCACGAGACAAGCTTCAATCAAACAAACTTCGCTGCCCGAAGATATCCGGACCAACAAAGAAACAAGCAAAGAAACAGGCAAGGAAAAGGTTTAGGCCTTTGGCAGCTCGCCTTCGACGCCCTTTACGAACCATTGGATCGACATTTGCTCGCCGAAGCCCAAGGTGGCGCCAGCGGCAACTTTCTCAACACCAGCTTGATCGGAGATTGGGCCAGCAAAGATGTTGAACGTTCCGCCAACAATTTCGGCCTTCTTGGCTTCGATTGCCGCTTGGGTTTCAGCATCAACCCGTGAACCGTATGGTGCCAAACCAGTGAACCCATCGGCGATGTTGCCGTAATAATCACCCTTCTTCCACGATCCGTCGATGACGCCCTGAACGGCCTTGGTGTAATAGGGGCCCCAGTCGTACACGGCCGCGGTCAACCAAACGTCGGCATAGTTGGCGCTCTGATCCGAGTCATAACCGGTCCAGGCAACACCGGCAGCCTTGGCAGCATCACCAGGTGCGGGGCTGTCTCCGCCGGAGGCAATCACGTCGGCTCCCCCAGAAATGAGTGATTCAGCGGCGAGGCGTTCCTTTGGAGGATCGAACCAGGAGTTAACCCAAACAACCTTCATGGTGGCGGCCGGGTTCACCGATTGTGCGCCCAACATGTAGGCGTTAATGTGGCGAACCACTTCAGGAATTGGGAACGGGGCAACGAAGCCAATCACGTTCTTCTTGGTGGCCTTGCCTGCAGCCATACCCGAAAGGTAAAGGCTTTCTTCGCCGGCACCGAAGTACGAGGAGAAGTTGGCGACGTCATTCGGCAAGCCCGTTGCGTGCTCAAACTTTACGTCGGGATACTTTTTGGCGGCGGCAATCATGGCGTCACCAAATCCGAATGACGTGGCGAAGATGATCTTGTTGCCGTCTTTTACGAGGTCATCGATAACGGTGGCAACTTCGGGTCCCTCAGGAACGTTCTCTTTGAAGGTGGTCACAACTTTGCCAGCCAACGCGGCTTCAACGGCTTTGCGGCCATTGTCGTGTGCTGTGGTCCAGCCACCGTCATTGGTTGGGCCTACGTAGATCCAGGCGGCCTTCACGGCATCTCCGGAAGGAGTAGCAGCGGCGGCGGCAGTGGTCTCCGCAGCTGCGGCAACGGTAGTTTCGGTTGCCGCAGCGGCTGTGGTTTCAGCGGCTGCGGCGGTGGTGTCGACTGCGGCTTCAGTTTCAGCGGCAGCGACAGTGGTGTCGGTTGCTTTGTCTTTGGAACAGCTCGCTGCGAACAACGATGCCACGACAAGCGGAATGGCGATTAGGCCACGCTTCATATGCATTCTCCCCTTTAGAATTGCCCGGAACTTCCCCGTGCAAGCCGAGAACTATACGCACTTTCATCCTGACGTTTCCTCTGAGTAACCAGAAGTACCTGGCTTTAACCAACTCGCAACACTGCGCGGTCACGAGTAACTTCAACGCATTGTGCTGCACCGTGGTCATCGTGGCGCCGAAAACCGCCCGCCCGCTCCATCCTTTTACCTTCCGCCCAAACTTCAACACCACTTCAACCCCACTTCAACCCAACGAGGAAATCCTATGAAAATCGGCGCTCTCATTTTCCCAACCGATAAGGGTATTCAGCCCGCAGAGCTTGCTCGAGAGCTTGAAGCCCGCGGGTACGATGCCGTCTGGTTCCCCGAGCACTCCCATATTCCGGCGTCACGCATCACCCCATGGGGCGGCACGGTCGGCGCGCCTCCACTTCCTGAGGAGTACTGGCGCACCCACGACCAGTTCATGGCCCTAGCCACGGCTGCGGCGGTAACGACCAAGTTGAAGCTGGCGACGGGGATCACCCTGGTGGCTCAGCGTGATCCGATTTGGTTGGCCAAGGAGGTCGCCACGCTCGATCATCTATCCGGGGGGCGGGCCATTCTTGGTGTTGGGTACGGCTGGAACATTGAAGAGATGGAAGACCACGGAACCGATTCCACTCGCAGGAGGGCGATTTTGCGTGAAAAGGTCTTGGCCTGCAAGGAACTGTGGACCCAAGATGAGGCTTCGTTCCATGGCGAGCATGTGCAGTTTGATCGGGCATTGGCGTGGCCGAAACCCGTTCAGAAATCCGGCCCACCCATTGTGTTTGGTGCTGCTGCCTCCCCAGTCACTATTCGACACCTCATTGAGTTTGGTGATGCCTGGATGCCTATTGAGGGCCGCTATTCCATCGCCGACAACTGGGCCAACATTCTTCAAGCTGCCGAAGCTGCAGGCCGCGATCCCTCGACGTTGTCCCTTGGTGTGTTTGGCACCAAAGCCAATATTACTCACATCGAAGGTTTGGCCACTGCTGGCGCCTCGTTTTGCGCCATCGGGTTGCCACCGCTCGACCGTGATGCAGCGTTGGCGGTTCTCGACAAAAACCAGCCAGTTATCGACCACTTCAATTCCCTGTGAGTGGCCGCAACTTGGATCATTCAGCAAGCGCGCCTACAAACTGGCCTAAGAAATCTTCAACGGCCGAGCGACAACGGATTCGGACATCGCAGGCTTCGATGTGCTTTCGGCCGCAGCGATGACCCCTCAGGCTGCTTCGACTGATTTGTCGGTGATTACGGAAATGCAATCCTGGAGCCAAGGGCACATCGATTCCGATGGCGTTTCGCTGCGGTACTTCCGCGCGCCTTTGGATACCGCTTCGCCGAAACCTCCGTTGGTGTTTGTGCATGGCTTTACCGATTGCGCGTTGTATTTCGCCAGAGCCGCTGAAGCATTTGCCAAGGATTGGGACGTAGTTGCTTACGACGCTCGGGGCCATGGGCTATCGGATCGCGTCGGCACCAATTTCGATGATGAGAAACGCGTTGCCGATCTTTTGGCCGTAGTAACGCAACTGGGCCTCGATCGACCGGCGATGATTGGACATTCGATGGGTGGTTCCACCATTGCCAAGTTCGCCGCCGAATATCCTGACCGCACCAGAGGAGTGGTGTTGGAGGACCCGGCGTGGTTTGAACCAACCGACGCTGAATTGGCCGCCAGTTTGGAGTTTCGAGCTCAGCGAACAGCTGCGTGGCTGGAGTGGATTGTTGCTATTCAAACCAAATCCCGCGACGAAGCTATTGCTATGCGTACAAACGATGAGCCGACATGGAACCCTGTCGATATTGCCCTTTCTACCGACGGTCGCCTACAGATTGACGTTGCCGTCTTCGGGCCGTTCCTTCCAGCGTGGTCACCTTGGCGTGAACGAGTTGTTGCCTTTTCGTCCCCAGCGTTGCTACTCCTCGGCGATAGCGCCGATCGTGGCGCCATCATCACTGAAGCACTAGCGGTCGAAGCAGCCGCCAGCAATCCCAAGCTGCAGTGGCACCAAGTTACAGGCGCCGGTCATCACATTCGCTACGACCAGTTCCCCACCTATCTCGAAGTCGTCGGCAAGTTTCTCGATCAACTTCGCTAGGAGACTGGTGAACAAATGCGACTGGATTGCTCATTGCGCTCTGTTTTCGCAGTCTCTGACTTGCCTAGGTCGCATTGTTCACCACTCTCCTAGCCGGAAGCCGAAGCGAGATCCACGTATTCGGAACGATCAATTCCTAACTCGGCGAGCGGGTTTGGTCACTTGTACGCAATAATCCCCAACAAGGGACCAAACCTAACTCCACCAAAACGGTAATCAGGTACCCCTTGGTTTTGCTCGGGCGGTGGCGACGGCTTCAGTGGGGTCTTCGGGCCAGGGATGGCGGGGGTAGCGGCCGCGAAGATCGGTCCGCACTGCGGGATAGCCGGTGGTCCAGAAAGCACCGAGGTTTGCCGTGATGGCGGCCGGACGACCCTTTGGAGAGAGCAGTACGAGCCGTACCGGGATTCGTCCGTTGGCAATAGTTGGGCCCTGACGGGTACCGAAGAATTCCTGCAGTTTCGCTTCAATGGTTGGTCCACCGTCATCGAGGTAGTCGATCTTCACGTCTCGCCCGGTCGGGATCGATACGTGGACGGGGGCTTCTGTGTCAAGACGCCGACGTAACTCGTAGGACAGCGTGTCTCGGAGAATGCCGCTGAGGTCCAACCCGTTGAGCGGGTCTTTAGCGTCTCGTCCCCGCAGCGAGGGGACCAACCATTCACGGACGGAATCGATAAGTGCACCTATTGACCAATCGGGCCATGATGACGCAGCACCGTTCGGATCGTCAAGATTGGCGAGCAGCGCAGCCCGAGCGCGCAACGAAGCCACTCCACCGGCCAGTATCGCCGCACCCAAATCAAGATCGGCCAACGCAGCTTCCGCTACATCATCGGCCGTTGAGGGAATAATCTGCGCACGTAGCATTGACGCGCCCATCCACGTTTGTTCGATCGTTTCGATTCGGCCGCTTGGTAGGCGTTTTGAGCGGCGTCTAATTTCGGTCGGCTGACCGAGGGCAAGCACTTCTTCGATTGTGGTGGCGACGGCTTCGAAGATTCGCCCCGCCCTTCGATCACCGTCAAGATCCACTGCCACGAGCACAGTCGTACCCCGCAGAGAGTCGTCGTCACCCAAGCTGGCTACGCCACCAGACACCAGCTGGTAGCGGCCAGAATCATCGCCGGCGCGTACCGCAACTCGTTCCGGGAATGCCAACATGGCTAATTGACCATTGGTGAGTGCACGTGAATTCTTCAGCCCACTCGGTTCGTTCACTACTGGTTGTTTCGTCTCCGCGCGAAGTAACGATCGCAATCGCTCTGTCGTCGACGCGCCACCACTCCACTGCGCAGCTAGGGAACAGGCCCGGTCGATCGTGTCGGCATCGTGTGTTTCTGCGGCACGGAGCAACATTGCCCCGACACGGGTTGAAACTGGTAACGAACCCAGTGCACGTCCAACAGCGGTTGGATGCCCAGCCTCATCAATGGCGCCAAGCCGGCGAAGCAATCCCATGGCACCGGCCCAATGTTCAGGCGGAGGCGGATCAATCCAGGCCAACCCCAGCGGATCGGCGGTACCCCAAAGGGCAACTTGGAGAGCCAAATCGGTAAGATCACTGTCGGCAATTTCGGCCACATCGTTGGCGGCAGAGCGATCGAATTCCGCCGCCGACCATAAGCGCACGACCGTTCCTGGGGCTTCGCGTCCTGCTCGTCCAGCACGCTGAGTAGCAGTTGCTTTGCTTACCCGTTCGGTAACTAAACGAGTCGTGCCCGTGGTTGGGTCATAGGCCGAGCGACGAGCCAAGCCCGAATCGATCACCGTGCGAACACCAGGAATAGTGATGCTGGTTTGCGCCACCGCGGTAGCCAGAACAACCTTGCGAAGCCCGTCGGCAGCAGGGCTTAGGGCAAGTGCCGCGGCATCTGGCGGCAAAGAACCGGTGAGCGGATAGACCATTACACCGGGCCCAAGGGGTCGGCGACGTAACTCGTTTTCCACCCGCCGGATTTCTGGCGCGCCGGGCAGGAACACCAAAATGTCACCCACCACATCGCCACGAAGACCAGCAGACTTGGTAGGTGT
>JAYSVF010000092.1:0-4698 GCA_043718695.1 Acidimicrobiia bacterium
TGGCGGCCAAGGTGACTGCCTCTTCGATCCTGGTGCAGCCCATCGGTGCCGTGGAAGCACATGGCCCGCATCTGCCCATGTCGACAGACTTTCTGATTGCTGCAGCCGCAGTGGAACGGTTGGTAGACCGCTGCGGCGAACGGGATGACCTCTGGGCGTTACCCCCGCTGGCGTACTCAAAATCCGATGAGCATTCGTGGGCGCCGGGCACGATTTCGTTGAGTGCCGATACGATGTTGCGCCTGCTCGATGAACTTGGTCGCTCTCTTGCCACCACGGCCGCTCGCAAGCTGGTGTTTGTCAACGCTCACGGCGGAAATTCAGCACTTTTGCAGATCGCGTGTCGTGATCTTCGCGTTCGTTATGGCTTGCAGACGTTTCTGGCTCACCCCTTTACCGCTACCGACGCTGGCAACGAATTTGGCATGAGTATTCATGGTGGGCACGATGAAACATCGATGCTCATGGCAATTCGGCCCGAACTCGTTGATGTTTCCAAGGCAGTTCGCTCGGTGCCTGAACATCTGGCCAAAAATCGTCATGTTCGGTGGGGTGGGTCGGTTTCGTTTGGATGGTTGAGCAACGACTTTGAGATACCTCCCGCCAACGGTGAGTTGGCCGTTGGCGTGATTGGGGATCCAACAGGTGCCAATGCAGCCCATGGCGAAACGGTGTGGGAACGAGTGTTATCGAACCTCGATGAGGCCATGGCCGAAATCGTTGCTTGGAATCCAACGGGTAAATAAGCACGTTTCATTGCGGATGCTCCGGGCACCGATGTACGCACCTGCATCAGGTTGGCGAGCTGAACCTCGTTTTATCTCGCTAAGCGTGGGCATTTACCTTGCACCGACGAAACACCACTTTGGAACTAAGAGTTTTACTGGCCGGACAGTACTGGCCTAGATTTTTTCGATCAACACCCTCTCTCGTGGCGCATACGATGTACGGGTCATGCGGCGACGTCTCCCCTCAGCCTCAGCTATTGCTGCGGCAATACTTACTGGATGCGTGGTCATCTCGATTTGGGCTGTGCTGGATGCAAAGTCTTATCAGGGCAAGGTGGCCCGGAACGTCAGCGTGTTTGGCCATGATCTTTCGGGGTTGGCCACGAACCGTTTCGAAGGCGCCTTCGACAAGATCGAACAAGAACTTCGTGTCGCTCCGGTAAACATCGCAACATTTGAAGGTGGATTCACGGCTTCGGGAGCTTCGTTTGGCCTCACGCTCAATCGGCCGGCTTTGAAGCTTGCGTTGTTGGAGGCTCGTAGACCAACCAAGCTCAGCAGCCGTCTCGGCCAGTATGTTCTTTCGTTTTTCAGTTCCACCAACGTCTCCATCCCCACAAAAACTTCAGCTGATACAACGGCGAAATCCTTGAGTGAGCTTGAGGGGGCGAAGCGCCGCAATCCCGTCGACCCGCTGCTCAAGGTTCAGCGAGGCGAGTTCGTGGTGCTTCCAGGGTCCGATGGCCGTGGCATTGATGCCGATACGCTTGCCGCGCAACTTCCAGCTGTGGTTGCCTCGGGTCGCCAGCCTTTTGTGATTGCTGCAAATGTGGTGGATTTACCCTCGCGATTCAGCAACGAAGAACTCAACCGGTTGGTCGAACAGGCCACGGCGAGAACTGATCGATCAATCGTTCTCAGCGTTGCGGGAACCGAGTTTAAAGTTCCATCTGCACGCTTACGTTCATGGGTACTGCCAGAGATCATCGATCGTCGTCTTGAACTTCGCCTTGATCCAGAAGTCACGATGGCGGGTATCCGTAAACTTGTTGGCACCGATCTTGATGTAGCTGCGGTTGATGCGCAGATTGCCGTTGGGTTAGCTGGTCAGCTAGTGGTCTCGCAGTCACAATCAGGAACTCGCTGCTGCTCTGCTGATTCAACAACTCGAATAGAAAGGGCATTGGCAATCGGACAAGAGGAACCGGTACTGCTCGATGTCGAAGTGGTGCCTCCAAAACGTGAAACCAGCGCGTTGCAAACAATGGGCATCAAGGAAGTAGTAAGTACCTTTACTACGAAGCACAGGGCTGGCGAGGATCGAGTGAAGAACATTCACCATATTGCCGACCTTATTCGGGGCGTGGTACTGGCTCCGGGTGAGACCTTCTCGGTGAATGAATTCGTTGGCCCACGAAGCGCTGAGACTGGGTTCTTTGAGGCGCCCGCTATTGAGTACGGCGTGCTCACCCCTTCCTATGGCGGCGGCATTAGTCAGTTTGCTACCACGTTGTTCAATGCGTCGTTTTTTGGTGGGCTTGATATTCGCGAATACAAACCCCATTCGCTGTATCTCACTCGTTACCCGTTTGGCCGAGAAGCCACGCTGTCATTCCCAAAGCCTGATCTTCGGATCCGCAACAGCACAGCCTTTGGTGTGCTCATTTGGCCTACCTACACTGAGACCTCAATAACGGTCGATCTGTATTCAACGAAAAATGTTGATTCGATTGAGCTTGATCAAAACGTAACGTTGCGTGGTGAGTGCAAGGTCGCAATAACTCGTCGGCAGCGGACCTTTTCTGATGGTCGGGTCAAGGTTGATCAGTTCCGTGCGGAGTATCTGCCGAAGGAGGGTGTCAACTGTGATGGAACGCCAACTCTTGGTGCCACCACGACCACGTTGACCCCGCGGGTGATACCGACAACCATTCCAAGTGAGGATTCTGCTACTGAGGACACCGCTTCTTCTGGCGGGCAAGTTCAGCCCGCAACTTCCTCGAAAGCACCCCGGGTTAACGCAACCAGTGCCCCAACGACGAACCAACCCTCCGCTGTCGATCCAACGCCAACTGAGCCCATAACTACTCGAGTGGAAGCCGGCGGCGGTGCCGTTGATCAGCCGCCAGCAACCCGCGACGCAGCCGTTACGACCAAACCTCGCCCGGTCGATGTTCGCCCACCTGCGACCGAACCCCCGTCGGCCACCCCGGCTGCGACCGCCGCACCAACGCCCGATCCCGTAGTGGTCGTTATCCCCGCCCCGCCAATCACCGGCGTTGCCTGACCTAGCGTTGCCCGACCCAGCATTGCCTGACCCAGCTTCCCCATGACTCCGAGCGGCAAGATACAAAAGCACGTTCTTCGGGCCGTGGTTGTGCGTTAGGCGTCTCGACTTCGCCAGGGCCTCCGATACGCAATGGTCGGAGGCGGCCCCAACGCTTGCGACGGAACAAGCGCGGGACCAACCCACGTTCAATCTACGTTCCCAGCAGCAAGTTGTCACGCTACCTCACCGAAAGTGATTCACTTTAGGCACGTTCTCTAATTGAACGGGATAATAAACCTGGCCAAAGGCTTTAATTGAAAATTCTATAAAGTAGACCACCACTAAAAGTGAGAAGCGTGTGTTCGTAATGAAGTTGCCTCGCCGGGAAACGTTCTACGCAAATGGACGTACGCATCCTTTAACGTACGTCATTTCTGACGTGCATCGGCGCCGCGAGAACCCAAAACGCCGGTAGCTAACGAGTTGCAGCGGCGACCAAAGGTGAAGGCAGAGTTGTTGCACCCATGAGATGGGCGTCGGCGGCTGCTGCTGCGGAGCGGCCTTCGGCTATGGCCCATACGATGAGGGATTGACCGCGGCCCATGTCGCCGGCTACGAAAACGTTGTCGACGCTCGTGGCATAGGCAGCATCGCGGGCTACGTTGCCACGGCCGTCGAGGGCTACACCGAATTGTTCGAGCAGGCCACCCTTTTCAGGACCGACGAAGCCCATAGCCAGGAACACGTATTCGCACGGCATTTCGAAATCGGAGCCTTCAACTTTTTCGAAGTTCATCCGGCCATCGGTGAAGGTTTGCACTACTTCGTGACCCTTCAGTGCACGAAGGTTTCCCTCAGCGTCACCCAGGAACTCAGTGGTGGTCACGCTGTACACACGATCTCCGCCTTCTTCGTGAGCACTTGTCACCTTGTAGACAAACGGGAACAGGGGCCACGGGTTATCGGCGGCGCGCATATCAAGTGGGCGGGGCATGATCTCGAACTGCGCCACGCTGGCACAACCTTGACGATGCGAGGTACCCAAACAATCGGCTCCGGTGTCGCCACCGCCAATGATGATGACGTTCTTGCCCTTCACGTCGATCGGGCTTTGCTGGATGTCACCGTGTTGCACTCTGTTGGCAAGCGGCAGGAACTCCATGGCCCCGTAAACACCTTTGAATTCGCGTCCGGGAATGGGTAGATCACGTGCGGCAGTGGAACCACCGGCCAGGACCACGGCATCAAAGTTGTCCTTCAAGTCCTGCGCACTCGGATTTCCAGGCTGGCCTACATGAACACCGGTTTTGAAAATCGTTCCCTCAGCGCGCATCTGATCAAGACGACGATCCAGAACCCATTTCTCCATTTTGAATTCAGGGATACCGTAACGAAGCAGTCCGCCAATACGGTCTTCTCGTTCGTACACGGTGACGGTATGTCCAGCGCGGGTGAGTTGTTGCGCCGCGGCCAAGCCTGCAGGGCCTGAACCGATGACGGCAACCTTTTTGCCGGTCTGGGTATGGGCCATGATTGGTTTGACGAAACCTTCATCAAAGGCGCGGTCGATGATGGTGTTCTCAACGAGCTTGATGCTTACCGGATCATCGTTGATACCGAGGACGCAGGCTCCTTCGCATGGTGCGGGGCAGAGACGTCCGGTGAATTCGGGGAAGTTGTTCGTGGCGTGGAGACGCTCGA
>JAYSVF010000093.1:0-11311 GCA_043718695.1 Acidimicrobiia bacterium
GCAGCATCGGGCACGGGCACCATCGCCCTAGCCGCCAACCTCGCCAGCCAAGCCAGCGTCACCATCACGGTGACCGGCATCGTTTCCGCGAAAGCCACCGGCAGCCTTGCGAACACCGCTACCGCCGCACTGCCCGCTTCGGTTATCGACCCAACCCCCGACACCACGCCGGGCGCCATCATCGGTGAGACCAAAGCAACCGTGACCGACATCGTCCGCGTGGTTGGCGATCTTGCTATCACCAAAACCAACAACGGCACCGAACTCACCCCAGGACTCACCACGAGCTACACCATCATCGCCACCAACAACGGACCTTCTGATCTCGCGGGCATCACCGTTACCGACGTGCTCCCAGCCGGCCTCAGCAACGGCACCTGGACCTGCGATGCCACCAGCACCGCTCTGTGCACAACGGCCAACGGAATCGGCAACCTCAACACCACCATCAACTTGGCCAACGGCGCCACCGCAACGTTCACCATGAACGCCACTATCGACACCGAAGCACCGTTTGGTCCCCTTACCAACACGGCCGCCATCACACCTGCAGCTGGTTCCTCGGATCCAATCACCACCAACAACACAGCCACCGACACCGACACCGTTACCCCCACGGTTGACCTCGCCGTCACCAAGACCAACGGCACCCTGTCGACGGTTCCAGGAACCCTAAGCACCTATACGATCACAGTAAGCAACACCGGCCCATCGGCTGCCGTGGCTACTCGTGTCGTAGATACCGTAAGCGCGCTTCTTGCCAACGCAACCTGGACCTGTGTTGCTGCAACGAACAGCACCTGCTTGGCAGCATCGGGCACCGGCGACCTCAACACAACTGCCACCATTGCGCCAAACAGCAGCGTTACGTACACCTTGAGCGGCACCGTCATTCCTTCACTACGAGGCACGTTGAGCAACACCGCAACCGCCACGGCCGCGGTGGGCACCGCGGATACCGACATCACCAACAACGCGGCAACTGATGCCGACACGCTCATCCCAGCCGTGGCACTGTCGATCACCAAGACCGACGGTCGCACCAACGCCAGCTCCGGAACCAACGCCGTTTACACCATCGTGGTTGCAAACGCCGGTCCTTCAACCGCACTCAACGCCACCATCGCCGACGCACTACCAACGCTGGCCACCGCCGCACGTTGGACCTGCGTTGCTAGCGCCGGGTCAAACTGTGGAACCACCTCTGGTGCCACCAACCCCAACACCACCATCAACGCCATCGCGCCAAACGGCAGCGTCATCTTCACCGCCACCGTCGCAACGTCCTCCAAGCGCGGCGACCTGGTCAACACCGCAACCGTGACCGCCACCGAGCCCGAAGCCAACACCACCGACAACACAGCCACCGACGTAACCGGTCTCGTGCCGTCGGCTGACATCTCCATCATCAAGTCCGACGGCGCTGACGAGCAGATCCCCGGCACCCAAGCTACGTACACCATCCAAGTCAGCAACCAAGGCCCATCGGATGCTGTGGGCGTTCGCGTCGTTGACTCGCTACCAAGTGCACTTACCAATGCTTCGTGGACCTGTGTTGCTGACACCGGCGCTCGTTGTGGCACAACAAGCGGAACCGGCAGCATCGACACGACGGTTGACTTGGCCGCCAGTACCACCGTTACCTACACCCTCACCGCAACGGTTGACCAAGCAGCATCGGGCACACTGCGCAACACCGCAGCAGCAACCGTCCGCACCGACATCACCGATCCTGATCTCACCAACAACGCAGCCACCGACGAATCAATCCTCAATCCCCACGCTGATCTCTCCATCGAGAAGACCAACGATTTCGAATCCGTCGTTGCCGGCGAAGAAGTCACTTACAAAGTCACCGTACGCAACAGCGGCCCATCATCCGTAAACGATGCAACAGTCTTGGACTCCGTCCCCGCTGGCTTGCTCGATCCAGCTTGGACCTGTGCCGCATCCATCGGTGCCACCTGTGGTTCTACAAGGGAAAGCGACCCACGCGAACTCAACGAGCACGTCAACATCCCAGCAGGAGGCTCGGTGGTATACACCATGACCGCCCGCATTGATCCCGCAGCGACCGGCACCATCTCCAACACTGCAACGGTGAATGGCTACGGCATCATCGACACCCAAGCCGGCAACGAAACCGCCACCGACGAAGACCCCATCGTCATCAAGGCCGACCTCGGAATCACCAAGACCAACAACGCCACCGTTTCCACACCGGGTACCGACACCACCTACGAAATCACCGTCGTCAACAACGGCCCATCAGCAACCGGTGAGTTCACCATCACCGACAAGCTCAGTGACTTGTTGACCAACGCCGAGTGGACCTGCGTTGCCTCCGCCGGTGGAACCTGCACCGCATCCGGCACCGGTGACGTTGCCGCAATCACCTCGCTCCCACCAAAAGGCACCGCCACCGTTACCGTACGTGCACGTATCAGTCACAACGCCAAGGGCTCGCTCATCAACACCGCAGCACTGGAACTCCCATCGACCATTGTTGATCCTGATCTCACCAACAATGCAGCAACCGACACCGACACCTTGGCCGCCAAGGTTGATCTGAAGATCACCAAGCGCCACACCGCACCACTCGTCGCTGGATCCACCGCAACCTATGAGCTCACCATCACCAACGCTGGCCCATCAACGGCCTTCGGCGCTCGCGTCGTCGACCAGTTGCCAGCCGCGCTGCTGAATGCCACATGGACCTGTGCCGACAACATTGGCGCAAAGTGTGCTGCCAGATCCGGTGTTGCTAGCTCGGATAATGGCATTGCTGTTGAGGTCGATTTGCTCCCCACCGCTACCATCGTGATCACCGTTACTGCAACGATTTCACCTGAAGCCGACGCCGAGCTTTCCAACACCGCAACCGTGACCGCTACCAACGCTGAAGACACCGATCTCTCCAACAACTCAGCAACCGATGTTGGCGGCGTAACCCGCATGGCCGACGTGAAGATCACCAAAACCGACGGTCGTGACTGGGCTGTGCAAGGTCGCGAGAATGGCTACACACTTACGGTTACCAACGGCGGACCATCAACCGTCAAGGGTGTCCGCGTGCTCGACCTCGTGCCAAAGGCGTACAGCGATGTGTCGTGGACGTGCGAAGTTGTAACCAACCCAACCCAAGCCTTCGCTGCCCGCATCGTCGCCTCGTGTGGTTCTTCCGAAGGTGTTGGCAACGTCGATCTTCTCCTTGATCTACCGGTTGGCGCCGTTATCGAAATCTTCGTAGTCGGCACCCTCTCCAAGACCGCCCTTGCCCCGGTTACCAACACCACGTCGGCCGAACTACCCGCTGGCTACAACGAAGTGACCCCCGACGACAACAAGGCCTCCGACACCGACCGCATCTGGAAGGAATGGCTCAAGAACCCACCAAAGGCCAAGAAGCGAGCCAGCTCCGTATCGATCAAGGATCCGTCCTCCTCGGTACTCGGACAATCCACCGACAACAACTTCGACGATCTCGCCTTCACCGGCACCGAATCCAGAGCCCTAGCCGCCGCCGCCCTCACCATCCTCCTCACCGGCCTCTTCCTAGCCCTATCCTCCCGCCGCCGCCGCACTTACCCCATCTGCATCACCGCCTCCAAAGGGACCTGCGGCCAGTAACGTTGCAGGGTAAGGTTTTTTGAGTTCAGTCGTTTCGTCCAACACCGTTTTCGCGTTTGTCAAGCGCTCAGCATTTTGCGGGATAGCGATCTCGCTCCTGGGGTCAGAAATCTCCAAATGGTTCATCGACCCGCCGGGCATCCATTTGAGGGGAGCCGTTCTTGATTTGCACGGGCAGGCGTTTCGCGGCCGAGGGCCTTGGCGGGCGAGCGGCCGGATCGCACTCTCGACTCTGACAGGACAGCAGACTTCGCTTGTAGGTCCTCCACAGCTGGCCCACGAGAGCGCCGAAGGCCGCGATGGGGTCGCGGTTGACGGGGGAATCGGATTAGTGGGTGCAGCTAGGGACGAGCGGTCATTCCGGACAGGTCGCTCATCATTAACTACCACCCAACGACTCCGAAATGGCTCAAGCGGCGGCTCGGAATCGGTTATCACATTCATCTAACTTCAACGCAATACCCCAGACAAAGATCCCGATCCGGCGCCACCCATCCAAACGGGTTATGTTGCTAACACAAGACAAGACAAGACAAGACAGGACAAGGCGGTATCCGTGATTCCCCAAACATCTCTCTTTCGTGATTGCCCTCATTGCGGAGTCACAAAGGCACATATGGCCGCCAGATCGGACTTCTTTGTGGATGCAGCGATTGGGCCCCGGCGAAGTTACGGCGTCCTGGCGTGTCCAAATTGCGCCGGTCTCGTCGTAGTGGAGTACGTACACCTAAAAAACGGTTCCACGGGAGAAATATCAAGCTTTCCTCGGACCGAGCGTCTTCGAATCCGTCACTTACCGGATGCCGTAGAACGGTTCTTCGACCAAGCGCAACGTGCTCTAGAGGCGGGGCTCCCGGACTCTGCCGCCGTAAGTTTGCGACGGACGCTCGAAGCAGCGTGTGCGGCGCGGGGTCATGCCATGAGGAACCTGGTCCAGTCAATCGAATCGCTTGTCAGCGGGGGATTGATCACTCACGAGTTCACGCCCGCGATCACACATGTCAGGAAGATTGGCAACCTAGGTGCGCATGCCACAGATGAAGAACTGACTGCGGCCGAGGTCACTTTGACAATGAGATTCACCGAGCAAGTACTTCGGAACCTGTTCGAGATCCCTGGCGAAGTAACCGAACTTATTTCAGGCCAAGAGCTGCTTCTCCTTGACGTTGGATAAGCCAGGGTGTGATTGGCGATTTGTCAGGTTGGAGACGTTGGTTTCGCCGCCCTTTACCCAGTGCACATAGTGATGGTTTTCGATGAATCGATTCGATACAACAGTCCAGGGGATCGGCAACATTCGTCTCGTTTGCAGACGGCTTTGCCGGTAGGCGCTCGAGCCTCGACTTGGCCGACGATTAGTACCCTCGATCCATGTTTCCGCCAACACACACTAGGAGCACCATTCGGGAGTACAGCGCGCGTTCGACTGCTTCCGGAATCTTCACTGATCGGCGGGCGACTCTGTTGAGCTCTCGACTTGGTCACGCTCTTCTGCAATGTGCTCGTGTTGACTGTCCCAACTCACCAGGCTTTCGTCGTCCTCAATTTGAGGCACGAAGTCTGTATTGTTTTCAGGCTCAAGTGCAGTGGGCAAACCTTCGTCAATCGACGGATCGAGAGCCGAAGCGTCAAATGCCACGTCAGTTGACTCTTCGTTCGTTGTCAGATCAATTCCTGCAGCCTCAACGGCGGATCCTTCTTTCGGAAGCTGCGGTGCCTTGGCCTGCCAAGGCCGGATGCGCTGAGTCACTACCTCGTAGAAACCGTCAACCGACGCAAGTACGGAGTCGATGAAGGATGCCTTCCCAGTACCTCGTTTTGTTCCGAGTGGTGACGTAGCCGTAACTCGAAACCGACGTAGATCAGCCTTCGCGTCGGGTGCAAGTGCCGCTGGATTTGTACGCACGGTTTTTAAAAGCTCACTAGTACTTGAACGGGCGAGATGGACAAACGCATCGATTCTCAACTGATCCGGGGAATCAACAAGTTGACGGGTCAGCCAATTCAATCGGGTTAGGGCGCGTCCTTCCGCCGGGGCGGATACATCAGTGGAAACGTGGCAACGGCTCGAGCGAAGGTCAACCACGATCGTGAGATCGCCGACCGTGTTCGGAATGCGTAGAACGCCAATGAGCCGATGATGATCAACAAGTTCCTCAATCTTCTTCGCTCGCCCTGCTACTGGATCGATAGCGTCCTTCTTTGTGGTTACCACTTGTACTCCTGAGCCGAGTTCACGCTCTAAGCGCAGAGCGGCGAACCGCAAAAGCTGTTCCCAGCGAGCGATCACCTCGGCGATTCCTCGATCGTTTGATCGAAGCGTGCCCGCAGCAACGGCTTCACGAACTCCTACCCACGCGCCACCCATGTCAGAAAAGTCGAGAGCACCCGATTTCGGATGCTCAAGGTAACGAATCAATTCAGCCAGGATCCAAGCTTGGTCGGGGTCAGACACACCACGATGAACGCGCTGCGTCACAGCAGCCGAGAGAACCTCGGCCCAGGACAAATGATGAAGTGCGACCCTTTTGAGCTTGCGCTTGTCAACCTCGACCGGGTGATCAGCGGCAGAGGAGGCGATCTCGTTTGAGATAGTGATTACTGCATCAAATTCATTTTCCTTGGCCACATCGAGATAGGCCTCGACCTGCTCGCACGACAGTTCGGCCGTCCCGGTCTTTACCTCAACAAGAGCAGTCCAGACTCGGCTCCCTCGCTCGATCCGGATTACTCCATCGGGCCGAAACTTCCTCCCATCGATGAGCGTGAACGGCACTTCGATAAAGGTGCTTATGGTTCCGGCTGGAGCGCCCAACGGCCGAAGAAGTAGCACCCCGTACTCCTTGACTGCCGACAACACCGCAAGCAACGCCGAAGTTGCACGCATTTCCTGCTCGTCTTGCCCACTGATCCCCGATGTCGGAATGAGCCGCGCCGT
Organism: Acidimicrobiia bacterium; assembly: GCA_043718695.1. Taxonomy (GTDB): domain Bacteria; phylum Actinomycetota; class Acidimicrobiia; order Acidimicrobiales; family JANYDT01; genus JANMZO01. The sequence continues at coordinate 6,569 of JAYSVF010000093.1, forward strand.
TTGCCACTTTTCGATGTCCACGGACACATCATGATCGAAACAGGTAAGCAATGCTGGACAGGTGGGAAGAAATCAATGTGAGTCCCGGCCGTCAAAGTGCCATCGAAACCGTTCATCAGGGGCGTTGGCTTAAACATCAACCAGGCAGAGCTTCGGCCATCCAGACAACGAACGCCGAAAGCCGCGACGGGGTCGCGGTTGACGGGGAATTGGGTTGGTGGGTTCGGCTAGGTGGGGATGAGTAGGCCTGGTGGGCCGGTTTTGTAGGTGTCGCCGCCGTTGGGGGATGTGAAGGTGAGAATGCGGTTGGGATCGCCAGCAACAGTCCAGGCATCTAGACCGCGGGCATGGATCATTCGGTGATGCCGCCAACACAGCAAGAACAAGTTAGAGACGTTGGTTTCGCCGCCCTTTACCCAGTGCACATAGTGATGGATCTCGGTGAACCGGTACGACAGATCACAACCGGGGAATCTGCAGCACTTGTCTCGCTTGCGGACGGCTTTGGCAGTGGGCGCGGGTATGGCCCGAGTGAGTCTGCCAACGTCGAAGGTTTCGGACACGCCCCGGGTGATGATCCGCCCGATCTTGGCATCGCAACACATACGCAACGCCATCTCACGAGTAAGACCCGTCGAGCCATGTTGGGTTTCAGCCATGCCGCCAGTGTGACCTTGCAGCGTGTTGAGATCGATGTTGATCTGTACGTGCGGTCGTTCGCCGGCACTGGTACCGAGATCTGGGTGGTAGTCCAAGAAGAACCGTGCAATCATGCCGAGCGCATCGCCACGTTGATTTGCCGGAGAGCGATCATCGACCGGCTTGTCATCAACTGAGGAGCGATCGTTGGAATCGGTTTCGATGCCTTCATGATCCGTGGGCTTATCAATCTCGTTCAGCGTGCCGTTCTGCAGCCGACGAGCGATATCGACCGCGGTACGAATCGTTTCACCCACTTCGGCATCGAACTGGCCCTGTAACACCGTCAAGCCATCAATAGTTTCTGAGACGAACAATTCGTTTTCGATCGTCGCATTGTCGGGCAGTTCATCGTCGCTGGCCGATTCAATCTCGGCATCAACGGTTGCCGCCCAGTTGTTCATCATCAACCGTGTTTGGTTCACGGTCATCCCAGCTGCTGCACCCACCAACGCATCGATATCGCGTTCGACATACTCGGCACGCTTCTTCGTGAAGTGATGCAGCATTTGTTTGGCTTTGTCGGTTGACAACACACCGTTACCAACGGCTTCACGAACCGCTGGTGCCAGGAATTCAGTTTTGCGGGCAAATGAAAGCATCCAATGTGCGTGCGAGTCACTAATCCCAAGTTTGCTGCGCAACCAGGCCGACGCATTCAGCGCCCCATCGGTTGACCACGCATCGGACCGATCCCAAGCGGATACGGCATCTGCAAGCACAACCTCGGCTTGCTGCACGGCAGAGAACGCCTCAATCACCGACGCATTGAGAAATCGTTTTCCTGTTGGCCGTTCAGAGCCCGGAGGAAAGACCGAGGCATAGAAACCATCACTCTCGGGATCAAACCTCGATTCTTCTTGCTCGAACATGTGTTCCAGTTTAGCGAATTGAAACTATGTTGTCGACTACAAACACACGTTTGGTCATGATTGTTTCCGATGAGCCATTCCATACACAGATAGGGGTTGAAACCGCTTCTCTTCACCCACTGGAGACAGAAGAAGTTGGGCCGCATACGGTCCAGAAGACGTCGAGTCGCTCCGTAAACATTGACGACGTCTTCGATCTCATGTTCCGTGGCAGCAGACCCCGATATGGCACCAAAAAGGATGCAACAAGAGTTGTGAACGCTAGAAGACCTAGCCGCTACACGTTCTGGGCACCACCGGTGTCCTCGCCTTCGAAGCTTCGCGTCAACGCCGCCACCCCCTGACCGTTCGGTTTCTTACTAACGAAGACCAATCACGTCGAGAAGAGCTTCATCAACGGCCCATATTTCTTGCAGCGACAAATCGGCCATCTTGTATCCCAAGCGGGAAACATCCACTGATTTCATATGTTCAACCATCACCCGGGTCGAACCATCTGGAAGCTCGATTACAGGCCGGTACCAAGATGCCCGTGCGCTGGTCGACGTTGGCGCTACGAGAACCACACTTCTCGGAAGCAGCTCGTTTGCTTGAACTATTACGCCGTAGCGCTCACCAGCTTGTTCGTGCCCGACCGCCTTTACTGATCTGAGCCGATAGACCTCACCCCGTTGCACGCAATGGCTCCGGTGTGTCGAGGGAATCCATGAAGTCGGCAATCGCCAACATCTCTGCCCGGTCGGCCTCGTCGGCTTCCAGCTCAGCGGATTGAGCGGCAATAATCCGCTTCCGGTCGAGCCCGCGGGAGGCCTGGATCAGCGCTGATCGAATTGCTTCGGAGCGAGTCATCCCAGAATCCTCTAGCCGTCGCAAAGCCTTTTCGGCCTCGCTATCAAGTCGAACGGAGATCGATTCAGCCATGAGTGCATTGTACTACAATTCGTAGCACTACGCCTCCGTCTGGGGCAAAGAGTGGGCCGCCGTTGAGCCCAAGACAGGCGGTACCAAAAACCGTGAACTCAACGGTAAGTACCGCACCTTCGGACCCACCAGGAAAGTCACCCGGGGCTCGAAAAATCGCGCCTACGGCACTGTCGGGAAACGTTGCCGCATAGAACGTGGTCGCTTCCTCGGCTGCTCCATCGAACCACATACAGATCGTGTTCTTACCGGTCATGTTCCCTCCAAGTCGCAAACTTCCTCACCGATCATCTCAACGAACACGGCTTTGCGGCGTAGTCCCGCTCTCATCGATACACCCAGGGCAGGAACCGCGTCACGAACGATCTTGTCGAGTTGCGTACGGCCAGCCAATTTGTTAGTCGGGCCGATCAACCGCACGGATCTTGCTGGTGCTTGGAACCTCCGTTCCCCCTTTCGACCAGTTGATTTCTCGCGCCTGAAGTGAAGTATTCCTAAAGTCACCGGACCACGAAGCCGACCATTTACCCACGACCTCAGGGAGAATCTCATGCGCGCATCGTTCAAATCCAATTTCGCTAATCGGGTAGCAAAATTCGCTATCGCAACAGTATTCGTGGGGGGCGTTAGCGTCGTTGCACCCAACCGGGGCAGCGCTTCGGCGGCTACGGGTGAAGTTCGAACCTTGGCTGGCAGCATCGCTCTTGGCTCGGCTGACGGGCTTGGCGAATTGGCGGGTTTCAACTCGCCTAGTGCCGTTGCAGTAGACGGTCTTGGCAATGCCTATGTTGCCGACCTGTCCAACTACACCGTCCGCAAGGTCACGCCCGAAGGTCAGGTATCCACGATCGCTGGTGTCGCCGGAACCCAAGGCGATGCCAACGGTCCGGTTGAAACGGCCACGCTTTCGATCACCCAAGGTATTGCCGTGAACGGATCGGGCGACGTGTTTATCTCCAGCGGCCACGCCATTCGCAAAATCAGCGGCGGACAGGTAACCACCTTCGCAGGAGATCAAAACTCTGGCTACGCCGACGGTCTTGGAACGGCCGCTAGGTTTCAGAACCCCACAGGCTTGGCATTCGACAATTCGGGAAATTTGTTCGTCGCCGACTTTGGTAATCATCGAATCCGAAAGATCACCACTGCTGGCGAAGTCTCAACATTTGCTGGTCCAACCTCGCCTAGATACCCGTCAGGAAAGCGCGACGGGACAGCAGCAGGCGACGGCAGCTCAACGCTCGAGGCGCTGTTTTCCAATCCGCTGGCCCTTGCCATTGATAGCGCGAACAACATCTACGTCTCTGACAGTAACAACAGCGCCGTCCGCAAGATCATCGGCGGACAAGTCACAACGATTGCCGGCGCCGCAGCTGATTCCTATGGTTACGCCCCGGGCTCGCCGCTAGCTTCAAAGTTTGACGGTCCCGCCGGGATCGTGGTCGACGCCGACGGCAACGTGTTCGTTGCCGACAGCGCAAACAACGTGATCCGCAAAATTGATACCGCGAACAACACCACAACATTTGCTGGAAGCGGCACCGCTGGAAGTACAAACGGAGCACTACTTTCGGCCACATTCACTATGCCCACCGGCCTCGCCCTAACCGCCAGCGGCCACCTGATCATTACCGACAACCACCAAATCCGCACCACCGAACCCCTCGCCTGCCAAATCGGTTTCATTGCGGTCGGCAACACCTGCGTGTCAACCGAAACCACGACAACGACCGAACCCACAACCACCACAACCACCACAACCGTCGATCCTCTAAACACCACCACAACGACGGTCGAGAACACAACTACGACTGTCGAACCCACGACCACAACAAGCGAACCCACAACCACAACAATCGCGCTCCCAGTCTGCCCCAGCGGCTTTGTTTTGGTCGAAAACGCATGCGTGACAGCCGAAACCACCACCACGACAGTTGAGCCGACCTCGACGACGACGACCATACTTGCATCGACAACCTCAACGTCGACCACAACAACCGTGGTGCTCGTCTGCCCATCAGGTTTCACGGGGACTTCTTGCGAAATTGACCTCAATACAACCACCGTTGCGCCAGCCACAACACCCACGACGACCACAGTGCCCCCAGTTCGTGCAACCGCACAAACAGCCGCAGTTCCCCCTGTCGTGACAACACCAAAGTTGGTATTTGCGTCGACGCCGACGCGAGAGGTAGACGGAGTCGCGTTTGCAACACAGCCCATAGTCAAGGTGCTCGATGCTCAAGGGAAT
>JAYSVF010000094.1:0-4665 GCA_043718695.1 Acidimicrobiia bacterium
GGGGTTGGGGGCATCGCCGCATTCGGTGCTGCCTGCACTCAGACTTCTGATGCTGCATCAAAGAAGCCGACAACCGGATCGAAGACCGCCGCTACGAAGGGCCAAGTCGCAAAGACGACGACCGCTGCATCAAATTCTTCGCGACCCACGAACAACAAAATTCTGATCGTTCTCGAACTATCAGGAGGGCACGATGGGTTTTCGATGCTCGTTCCCTACGCCGACGATCGATTCCGTAAGTTGCGCGATCGGGTATGGACCGATCCAAAAGATCTCCATGTGATCGACGACCGCTATGCCCTTTCAAAAGGTCTGGAACCGGTGGCAAAACGCTTGTCGTTCATTGAAGGTGTTGGGGTGGCAAAGCCCAACCTTTCACACTTCGACATGTTGCAACGATGGTGGCAAGGAGACCAAGAAGGTAACGCCGGTTTGCTCACTGGATTTCTGGGTCGATGCTGCGATGTCTCGGCTGGTGGCGAACCTGTCACTGCCGTGTCCCTCGGTGGCGGTTCAACACCGTCGTTGATTAGCGCCGGGGCCACAACGGTGGCGTTGCCCGCACTCGATGCCGTTCGGGATATCTCGAAAAATGAAGAGGAGCAGCGTCGCTTAAAGAAGGCCATGCAAACCTTGGCTGCAGCCAACGGAAGTTCCGACAAGATCGGGAGTGGGAAAGACACCGATCAACTTCTAGCCATGGCTCGACGTGGACTCGACGGCAGCCTCGATTTGGCCTCTATGGTTGGACGTATTGGAGAACCGCCAAAGACCTACCCCGACAACGACATCGCACGCTTGTTAGCCATGACCCGCCAGCTCATCTCGCTTGAGGCAGGAATCAAGATCTTCCACATTCCGTGGGGTTCATTTGACACGCATACAAATGAAGTTGGCACGCATGCGGACCATATGAATCGTTTGGGTTTGGCACTCGAAGCCTTCGCCAAGGACCTTGAGAGTGCTGGCCTGAGTGATCGAGTTTTGCTTGCTACCACCAGTGAATTTGGCCGCCGGGCTGAGGCTAACCAAAGCGGAACCGATCACGGAACCGCATCGACCATGCTCCTAATGGGACCGGTAAAGACCGGTAGGCATGGACAGGCCGTCAACTTCAAAGCCCTTGACAGCGAGGGCAATGTCAAAGCCACCACCTCGATGGCCGACTATTACGCAACACTGGCCTCTTGGATCGGTGTCCGCCCAGAAGACGTACTGCCGAAGACCAGCCGTGCCATAAGCACACTTTCTATCTAAGGGTTGTCAACCGATCGCTATCGAAAAGTCGGTAAACCCTACCGCGCTGGCCAAAAAGCGTCGAAGCCGAACCCCTTGTAGGGTTCGGCTTCATCCGTCGTTACGCCTTTCGCCTGGAGAGTCGGCGCAAGAGGAATTCCTAGTTGGAACACACCTGATTTTCTACAGAACTACACCTTGTTGCCTACACCATCACTCGAGGACGGTCGTCAACGGAATCAGGCGAGTTTTGGGCCACGCCTACCTTGATGAGGTTGAACTCTGGGTAGGCAACCATGCCCATTTCTCCCATATCGACGCCAGCGATTTCGTCGGCCTCGGTGGAGCGAATACCGCCCTTGGTGAGGTTGTTCTGAATCCTGAAGAATGCATAGGCCATACCGAAAATCACCGTCATAAGTACGAGCGCACCGATACCTTGGGCAATGAGTTGCTTCAAGCCGTTACCCCAGTCACCACTCCACAAACCAGTAACGCCATGCTCCTTGGTCCAAGCACGGTCAAGCACGTTCCACGATTTGCCATAGGAACCATCGGCAAAGATACCGACGCAAAGCACACCGTAGATGCCACCAATACCGTGCACCGAGATGGCACCCACCGGGTCATCAATGCCTTTTGATTCAACAAACGCAATGGCCTTGATGACGATGAACGCTGCGGTGACACCGATAATGGCCGAGGCAATCGGGGTAACAAATGCACACGGTGCGGTGATCGAAACCAAACCAGCGAGCATGCCGTTGATCATCATGCCCGGATCAGGCTTCTTCGTCCCGGTGTACATCAGGTAGAACATGGCGAAAGTCGCACCGAATGCACCGGCGATTCCAGTGTTTACTGCAGCAACAGCAAAACGGTTATCGGTTGCGGCGAAGGTGGATGCAGCGTTGAATCCAAACCAACCGAACAACAAAATGAACGTGCCGAGCATGGCCATTGGAAGGTTGTGACCCTGCAATGTGCGGGGCTTTCCATCGGCACCAAACTTGCCGATGCGAGGGCCGAGAACGATCGCCCCAGCGAGTGCTGCCATGCCTCCGACCGCGTGCACGATTCCCGATCCAGCGAAGTCTACGTACCCGTGTCCGAGGCTCATCGAGTCACCAATTTGCGACAACCAGCCGCCACCCCACGTCCATGCACCGAAGAGTGGGTAGTAGATCGCGCCGCAGAAGAGACCCCAAATCGTGAAGCTCTTCCAGTTCCACCGTTCAGCCATCGATCCGGTTGGAATCGTTGCGACCGTGTCCATAAAGGCCACCATGTAGAGGAAGAACGCAACAACGGCAACGTCATAACCCTTGCCGGTTAGACCAATTGGGCCCTTCCACAGGAACGTCCAGTCGCCAGAGCCGATGAGGGCTGAGCCAATGGGCTTGTCGTAACCGAACACGCCCGGGAAGCTGAAGCCACCGAACATTAACGGGAAACCGATGAGGAAGAAGCCGACGAACCCAAGACCAAAGATGGCGAAGTTCGTGCTTACTACGTGGGCTGCATGTTTTGCTCTACACATGCCAGTTTCAACGAGGGCGAAGCCAGCCTGCATGAAGATCACCAATGCCGCGCCAATGATGATCCACAGCAGGTTCAACGAAACATTCGTTGCGTTTGCTGGTTCACCTTGAGCAACTAGGGAATCAGCAAACGCAGGGGCGCTTGTTAGTAGTCCAGTGGTTATGACGGCTGCGGTAATCCCAGCCAACTTGCGGAGACTTCGTCCCACGCTTCCTCCAAAGTTCGTGGCCCCTCACGGTGGCCGCTGATGTGATGGATGAAAGGTACGTGGACAGAGTTTCACCACCGATTCGCTTTTGTTTCCGAACTGTTCCAACCCTGTTCGTTTGAATATTTCTCGGACCCGAGGCAAAAGGAGGGCAGCAGGCCGACCCAGCAAGAACCAACAGAAGTAAACCCCGGATCTATTGCTTGCGGATAGTCCCAACCCGGTTCGTGCGAAGAAACAGTCGCTGCGCGAGCGGGCGGACGTGGACTCCGTGATTGAGGGCATCACGAATGGCGGCCTTGGTTGACTCACTGAGCTTGGTGCCGTTGCGATCGGTGAGATCAAAACGGTCGAGGGCCATGAAGTCACTGGTCGTGATTCGCGCCGCATGAACATCGGCTCCACCGGCGGCAAAGGCAACCGCCAGGGCGTGAAGAAGTCCTCTACGGTCAGTGGCACGAACTTCGGCCAGGGTATGCCACGGTGAGGCAACATCGTCAAACGTAATCACGGCATCGGGAACCGCAGCAGCAACAAGTTCGCGCGAAATCGCATTAGTAAGCGCACGTTCGATTGCCGCAGGATCGGGGGCGAGACCAATAACATCAGTGCGCACCCGGAACGCTTGGAGCGCTGCGCCATCACCCCAGGTTGCCAATCCAGCATCGATGACATCAAGTTGTGCTTCCTCAAGAACACCCGTCACCAACGCAAGCAGACCAGTTTGATCTCGTGCACCAATTTCTATACGCCAAACATCACCTTCGTTGTGCACGCCCACCCGGAACTTGCCCCGAGCAGGAAGCGGATGCAGCAACGCAACATGGCGAGCAATCGACGCGGCATCCTCAACCAACAAATACGAGAGCGGCGCCGCAACAATTCGATCAGCAAGATACGGCGAATTCACCAAGGCAATGGCCGAATCCCTGGTGCGATCCATGAGAGAAACCTTGCCGGGTTCTGAAAGCGTTGCCCCAGAAAGACTGCGCAAAATCAAACGATTGAGCTCAATCAGCAATTCGGCCTCAAACCCAATCAGGCTGTTCATGGCCATACTCAACACATACTGGGCGCGGGCTTGTTCTTGATCACCAAGGTGCACCGCAATCCTCAGCACGGAGTCCTCATCGCACCCATCCGGACGACCGGCCGCCGCGCGCAGTAATTGCTGATCACTGACCAGGCGGGTGATGGAAGAACGATCGGAATCACTGAGCGCCAAGCGAGCCAATGTCGTGTCCACAACACCGGTGGCATTGGGAAGCTCGCGAGTGGCGTCGACCAAAAAGGCCGCAAGGTAGAGGCGATCGGGATCACGAAGCCGAGCCAGTTCTGCCGAAGCCGAAACATCCCAGGAATGATCGTGGCGATGTTCTTCGAAGGCCCGGAGACGCGAAATTGTTGGGAACGAGAACATGCCCGCTGCATCGAGTGCCGAGACATCAACCCGGCGAGAATGCATGGCATCACGCAGCTCGGGTAATGCAGCGCCAAGTACACCGGTGGTGTCTAAGAAACGCCAAGCTCGGGGTGAGTCTTCACGAAGCAGCCCAATAAACTGTTCCGTACACGTATGATCCCAACGGAGTCCTGCCGTTTGCGAAGACGCCGAAGTTGCTACCCAATCGAGCAGCTCCGATGTTGGATCAACCGCGGTCAATTGCTCGGCGGCCTCC
>JAYSVF010000095.1:0-4640 GCA_043718695.1 Acidimicrobiia bacterium
ACGATGCTCTATGACATCAACACCCGGGCCTGGAGTTCCGAGCTGTGTGATCGCCTGGGCGTGCCGATGAGCGCCTTGGCCGCAGTGCGAGGCAGTGCTGAACGACTGGGGACGGCTACGGCTGAAGTTGCAGGTGGTGTAGTGACTGGCGTTCCGGTTAGCGGAATTCTTGGCGACCAGCAGGCCGCGCTCTTTGGGCAGGCTTGTTTGAAACCGGGGATGGCCAAGAACACCTACGGCACCGGCAGCTTCCTACTTCTCAACGTCGGTGGGACTTGCCCGGCCCCGGTCGAAGGTTTGCTCACCACCGTCGCCTGGGACCTTGGTCGACACGGGCAATATACGTACGCATATGAAGGTGCGGTATTTGCTACCGGTGCAGCGATTCAGTGGTTGCGTGACGGTTTGCAAATCATCTCGAGTGCAGCAGAAATCGGACCGTTGGCTTCAAGCGTTCCCTCGACCGACGGCTGCTATCTCGTCCCAGCGTTCGCCGGACTCGGCAGCCCGTACTGGGATCCCTATGCGCGCGGAACAATTGTTGGGTTGACCCGAGGAATCGGACGTGCCCATATTGCCCGGGCCACGGTCGAGTCAATTGCGTACCAAGTGCGCGACGTGATGGACGCCATGTCCAAAGCCTCTGGCACACCAATAGCTGAACTTCGTGTCGACGGGGGCGCCTCCGTCATGGACTTGCTCCTGCAGCTTCAGGCCGACCAGCTCCAAGTTCCGGTGTGTCGCCCAATGGTTCCCGAATCAACTGCCCTTGGAGCTGCGTTCGCAGCCGGTCTAGCCGAAGGCGTGTGGTCGTCCACCGATGAGGTTTCAACCGCCTGGAAGGAAGCTGCCCGCTTCACCCCCAAAGCCACCCCAGGCGCCGTGAATGCCCTCCACGCCGATTGGCTCCGCGCCGTCGAACGCAGCCGCAACTGGGCCGTCTAGCTGTACTCCCCTGGCCAGGCGCGTGCGGCTCGCCTTGTCGAAGGTTTAGCGACTCCGAACGACGAGTTCGGTCCACCGGGCATCGGCGATACGGGCCAGGGCGGTTGCTTGGCGTCGTTCACGGGATCGGAAAGGCCGACCGCTGCGGCCCAGCACCAGCGTGAGGTCGGCAGCCGAAAGGTTAGCCCAGGCAACATCATCGGGCCCGGTTTCGCCTGCTGCCACCCGAAGTGAAGCCTTACTTCCTTGCAAAAACGCACTAATCCACGTGTTCTCCGGAGCCTTCCCAACCGACGCCAACGGGGACGAGGTGTTGTGGTCGATTACGCACGCCCAGTCGGCTTCAAAGTCTCGACAACCGCGTGTCGCGAGCGCGCTTAACAACAACGCAACCGACGGGGATTCAACGAGAGCAATCGCCGTATCGAGGGCATCTTGGCGAGGATCGATGGCCAAATCCTTGATGGGTCGCACATCTTCAACATCAACGCCGTCAACTTGGCAAAGCTCTCGCAACAGCAACGGCACAAGTTCTGCATCGGGAAGTTCGACAATCAGCTCGTCAATCGCCCGGCCCGCTCCGCGTTCCAAAATGTCGATACCGATCAGGTCACCCTTGACCGCACCGATACGGCTCGCCACCGCCCCCAATGCACCGGGACGATCAGGAAGCCAAATACGGACAGCAAATAACGGCATGGGTTTGGTTTAGCAGCTCAGTGTTCCGTTCGTCGCACATTGCCGGGTCAATCCGGCGAACGTTTTGTTTCCAAACGATTTTGATCGACCTTAAGCCTCGCGCTCGGTTAAAAGGCCAAGTGGTTACGCGACCCCTACGAGCTGTGGATTTTCTGCAGGAGTGCTCGACGTGCGCACGATGGCAACCGGGGCTTCGGCAACTGTGGCAGCGTCGGTGCTCTTCTTCGGTGCGTACTCGTTGACGTAAACCTGACCGGAGAGTTCCCGTAACTCGAACATGATTTCGTCGGTGATGCGGCGCAAAATCAACGGATCGTCACGCTTCGCGGCATAGCGGTCAAATTTCAGCTGTCGAGAGAACTTGATGGTGATCGGGGTGAAGAAGTTGGGTTTCACTTGGCCAATTGGCTGGGCTTCACGGGTACCAATCATTGCGACCGCAACCACAGGGGACTTGGTATCGAGTGCGAGCCGAGCGACACCCGTGCGACCTTTGTAAAGGCGGCCGTCTGGCGAACGGGTGCCTTCTGGATAAATTCCAAAAGTCCCGCCGGATTCGAGTACTTCCTGCGCCGATTCAAGGGCACGTGCCGATGCTGAGCCTCCGCCGCGTTTAATCGGGATTTGACCCATCATCTTGAAAAACCAAGCCGTTTTGCGTTGCTCAAAGTATTCGGCTTTCGCCACAAAGATCACTTTTCGCTTCAGCACCAGGGGCAAAAAGATTGAGTCGCTGAAACTCACGTGGTTACTGGCCAGGATGACCGCACCATTTTCGGGGACGTTTTCAATGCCCTCCACACGGATCTTGAACAACATCCGCAGGATGGGCCCGAGGATCGCTTTGAAGATCTTGTAGGCCATCTCTGCACTGTAGAAGGTGTCTGGGGGTTCGCGCCTCTTCCATGTCCATTGTCACGATTCGTCGTGCCCTTTTCATGGTTTGTTTACAAACCTGACCCGCTTGCTCCGAAACTTCACTTCCGGCGCCCGGCACGCTCCTCGACAGAAACCGAACGAAATTGGTGATTTAGTCAATGGTTGATTTACGGTGTTGCCGTCATGGAGCAGCGACGACTCACAGCTAGAGGCAAAGAACGGCGGGCTCAGCTCATGGACTTTGCTGCTCGGCGATTTGCCGTCAACGGATACCACCCCACTTCGGTGGCCGAAATCGTTGATGAACTCGCCGTGGGGAAGGGAGTTTTTTATTGGTACTTCGAATCAAAGGAACAGCTCTTTGTAGAGATCCTCAAAGACGCACAACTCGCCCTTCGACGTGCCCAGCAGCGCAGTATCGGCAACATCGTGGACCCGGTTGAACGCATTGAGCGAGGTATTCACTCGACCATGAAATGGCTGTCCACGAACCGGCACCTCTCCACACTGTTTCAGTTCGCCGCTACCGAACCAACCTTTGCGCCCACCTTGCAACTCGGCCAAGAGGTTGGTGCCGCCGACACCATGCGCCACGTGAAAGAAGGCATGGCCGCTGGACGTATCGCCGATGGTGACCCGCTCCTGATTACCTACGCCATCATCGGCGTGCTCAATGAACTGTCCCGCAAGGCCATCTATGCCAAAGGCGAAGATCCCGAGGAGGTTGCGAAACACGCCGTTGCGTTTTGCCTCCACGGCCTACTTATCCCAGAACGCTAAGCGCACAGTTCTTAGAATCGACCGTACCGGAAGCTTTTAGGAACTCCGCCTGGGCACTTACCCACCCGACGGGTTGCCCGCTCGAACCCTGCGGAAGGTCCCCTCGGTTCTAAGCAAGTAACGCTAAGCGGGCCGCACCAATCGCTCCGCCTTCGCCGCCCAGTCCCGCCCCGACAACTTTGGGAATGGGTCGATGAAACGCACCGAGTCCCATGGTGAGTGGCAATGCGGTACGAATGAATCCCACGAGGGGTTCCGGCGGCGACATCACCCCACCGCCGAGCACCAGCACTTCGGGGTCATAAATTGCTACAAGATCCGCCAGCCCCAGTGCCACATTCCGAGCGAAGGCTCGGAGAATTTCGGCGGCATCTTCATCACCGATACTTGCCGCAGCAGTAATTTCTGGTCCGGGTCGTCCGGCAAGTTTCGCCAACCCACGGCCCGACGCGTACAGTTCCCAGCATCCGTTGCGCCCACAGACACACGGGTCGCCATTGCGGTCAACGACCATGTGGCCAAGTTCTCCGGCAAACCCGTTGCGGCCTCGCTGGAGTTTTCCACCCACCACCGCAGCGCCCCCGATTCCGGTACCAAAGCCCACGTACACCATGTCGTCCACACCTCTGCCAGCACCCGAGGTGAACTCCGCCCACGCCGCTGCGGTGTTGTCATTCTCTATATTGACGACGGAGAACGGCGATTTCACGGCATCAAATTGGGCTCGCAGCATGTCAGTGAGAGGTACTTCAGTGACCCCAAACAGGTGTGGAGCGAAGCGGAGATTTCCCTTAGGCGTTACCAAACCTGGCATGCCAATTCCAAGATGGTCAATGTCGCCTAGACCAAGCGCATGGGCTTGATTGCGCAGCCCGGTAGCCGTGGCGACAATCGCCGCAATGATGGCGTCGCCCCCATTCGGCGTGGGGACTCTGTGTCGCGCTACAACGGCGCCGCTGGGATCAAGGACCACGCCGGCACATTTCGTCCCGCCAAGGTCAATACCAATAGATGCGTTACCGCTAAGCGTGCTCGTCACGATGCTCGGTGTTTTGCTAGAAAACTAGAAACGACGAGTTACGCGACGGCCATCGACTCGGCGCGGTGTTTGAGTTCACGCAACGCCGTAGTCATGATTTTGCCTTCTGCCCTACGCTTCACGAACCCCGGTATTGGCACAACCAGCTCGACCGATAGGTGATACGTAATGTCGGTGGTGTCATCGGCGGTTGGTTCAAAAACATACGAGCCATCGAGGGTTCGCATGATGTCGCCTTCAATGAGCGACCAGGAAATCTTGCGGGTATCTTCGCTGTAGCTGTACGCCAAAACGTACG
>JAYSVF010000096.1:0-4636 GCA_043718695.1 Acidimicrobiia bacterium
TCAATCGTGACACCGGCCTGCGAGGCCGTATACAGCGCATCAATTATTGGCTGGTCAACCAGTGAGTTCATCTTCATGATGATCCGGCCGGCTGGGTGACTATCCGAAGGCATCTCATTAAGGATCAACTCGATGACGCGTTTCCGGAGATAACTTGGGGCTATCAGTAAGCGCGCATAGTCACTTGGCCGGGCGAAGCCGGTTAATCCATTGAACAACTTGATGAGATCATCACCAATGGAAGGTGAAGTGGTGAATAAGCCAACATCTTCGTAGATACGGGCGGTGGCCGAGTTGTAATTGCCCGTGGAAATATGACAATACCGGCGAAGGCCATCGGTTTCAGCGCGAACCACGAGGGCAACTTTGGTGTGCGTCTTGAGGCCAACCAGCCCATAAACCACATGCACACCGGCCTCTTCTAGCTGACGAGCCCAAGCAATATTGGCCTGCTCATCAAACCGGGCCTTGAGCTCAACCAGGGCAGCTACCTGTTTGCCGCTTTCCGCAGCATCAATAAGCGCACGAACTACTGAAGAATTACCCGACGTGCGGTACAGCGTCAGTTTGATCGAGAGCACTTCTGGATCGGCTGCGGCTTGGCGAATGAACTCTTCAACACTGGTTGCAAACGAGTCATAGGGATGGTGCACCATCAGGTCGCCCGCACGGATCACCTCAAACATATCGAGGCCCTTTTCAGGATCGCGTTGCAAACGCTTCGGGGTCTTTGCGGACCACGGCGCATCCTTTAGGTCATCACGATCGATCGCCACGAGCGACCATAAGCCAGTGAGATCGAGCGGGCCCGAAAGCCGATACACATCCCCGGGAGTGAGACCCAGCTCTTCCACCAAGACGTCAACCACACCTTGGGGGGCGTCAACATCAATTTCCAAGCGAACGGCGTTCCCAAATCGGCGCCTGCGTAGCTCAGTTTCAACCGCAGCGAGGAGATCTTCGGCGTCGGCTTCGCCCAGGTCAAGATCGGCGTTGCGGGTAACGCGAAACGCGAAGGCCCCTTCGATTTCCATGCCAGGAAACAATGACGAGAGGTGTGCCGCAATGAGTTCTTCCAACAGAATCCAACGACGACCGTCGGCCAGGGCCACGAAGCGTGGAAGCAGCGGCGGTACCTTCACCCGGGCAAAGCGTCGATCATCGGTGTCAGGGTCGCGCACCATGGCGGCTAGATTGAGCGACAGGTTCGAAATGTAGGGGAACGGGTGTCCGGGGTCTACCGCAAGCGGAGTGAGGACCGGAAAAATCCCTTCTTCGAACACCACGGTTAGCGCAGCCTGATCGACCTCGTTGAGCTCATCCCAACTGGCGATAATTACCCCGGCGGCTCGGAGCTGAGGCACCAAATCGGCAAACGATGCGGCGTGCTTAACCGTAAGCGCACGAATAGTTTCGGTCACGATGCGAAGCTGATCGCCTGGTAAAACCCCATCAATAGATTGCTGGGTTACGCCGGCTGCCACCTGATCTTGGATCCCGGCGATTCGTACCCCAAAGAACTCATCGAGGTTAGAGGCGAAGATGGCACAAAACTTGACCCGCTCAAGAAGGGCTTGAGCCGGATCTCTCGAAAGGGCTAAGACCCGGGCATTGAAATCGATCCACGACAGTTCGCGGTTGAGGTACGCCGAGGTTTCTCGGGTGAGCGTTCCGGCGGTTGCTGGTTGTGTTGGCACGCCGAATCCCGCCGTAGTTGGTACGCAGAGCGTAAGCAGAGTTAGTAACGCGGAGCTAGATGCAAGCTGATAGCGATCAGAACTTCGTTAAGCAGAAGCTGGCGGTACGCCAAAGTCCCACTCAAGCATCAAGTTCTCGCGCTCAGAATCGTTCACAACACGGTCATGGTTGCGCCGAAATTGCGGATCGTGGCGCGGGACCAGCTGGAGACGAGCCAAAGTTCGCTGACGAAACTCTTCAACGATTGGACGATCACCAAAATCGCTTTGCACATCCCAGTGCGGGGCTACAGGGCCAAGATAGATGACGCGCACATGCGCACGGGCAGTCTGCGCGTCCATTTATTCGCCCGTGGCGAGCTTGGCGGCTGCATCTTCGGCCGACTTTTTGGCGGCTTCAGCGGCTTCAGCGGCTTCCTTGTTACCTTCAACAAGGCCCTTTTTCAGTTCTCCCTGGGCGCGCCCAAGATTCCGAGCGATGCCTGGAAGCTTCGCACCTCCGAAAACCACTAGTGCGGCTGCTGCAACCCAAATCCATTCCATGCCCACATGCTACCGGAAGTCAACGCGTCGGCCGCCGGAACAGTGCGAATGGCTCAGAAAGTGCTGAAGCCCACCATCAGGTGGGCTCCAAGCATCAGAAATTGCTCGTCAATTTTGCCACATGCGTGACATCACATTTGGGGCGAGCTGAAACGTTGAAACGCTTCTCGCCCTGTAGGTGCTGGCCCAACGGGGCCTCTATTTTGCTTACGCGGTAGCTGCGGTGCCGGCGCGACGAGCGAGGGCACGGGAGCGGCGAACCTTGCGGCGCTCACGCTCGCTCAGTCCGCCCCAAATACCGAACTTCTCACCGTTGGCCAGGGCGTACTCAAGACAATCGTCTTTCACCACACAGCCACGACAAACTTCTTTTGCTTCTCGGGTTGATGCGCCACGTTCGGGGAAGAACAGCTCTGGGTCTACACCCATGCAGTTCGCCCGTGTTTGCCAAGCACGCATTTCACCTTCGAGGCCCGGGAGCCCTCTATTCAACATATGCGTTCACTCCGTTACAAGTTTTTGTTACGGCACCAGAAAGATGCCTGGGTTTGAATCCCTGATCTGTTGCATCGGTTGTTCTACAGTGGCGAGGCATCGGCGCTTCTCCGGGGAGAATCCGCCACCGCATGCGCCCGTCCGTACAACGACTCGATTACTGCTGTGTAATTACAACGGCGTAATTGTGGACCGTTTCTGGCCCCGATGCAAGCTGGACACTGGAATCTGGGGGTTTTTTTCGAAAAATCCGGCAAAAAGGTTCGATTTGGGGCAATTCTCGCCGTGCTGGCAGCAGATTGTCGCTCTGTTGTTCACTAACTGGCGTAGCCTTTGCGGCCGTTGCGCCCGGGACTTAGTAGTGCCCGGCCAAACTTGGGGAGACACCAAATGAGTAAAAAAATGAAAGGTGCAGCACTGCTGTTCAGCGCCATGGCGTTGATCGGAGCTAGCTGCAGCAAAGACGATGCTGCGGATACAACCGCAGTAGCCGCCGAAACCGAAGCTGCCGCTGTCGAGACAGAAGCTGCTGCTGAAACCGAAGCTGCAGCCGCAGACACAACGCTTGCTGCTGTTGCCGCTGAGACCACTGCTGCAGCTGCTGCAGCTGGTGGAGGAAAGGCCGGATTCATCCTGCCTGACTCGAAGTCCTCTGCTCGTTGGGAGACGGCTGACCGTCCAACCATCATGGCCGCTTGTGCAGCTGCTGGCATTGAATGTGACGTCCAGAACGCCGAAGGCGACAAGGTCAAGATGGCAACCATCGCTGACCAGATGATCACCAATGGCGTGAAGGTTCTCGCCATTGTTGACCTTGATGCCGATTCGGGCGCTGCCATCCAGAAGAAGGCCGCTGCTGCTGGCGTAAAGAACATCGACTACGACCGCCTCACCCTTGGTGGCGCTGCCGACGTTTACGTGTCCTTCGACAACGTTGCTGTAGGTACCGCTCAGGGCGAAGGCATCATCAAGTGTCTTGGTGGCGCAGAAGCCGCTAAGGGCAAGAAGATCATTCAGCTCCACGGCTCACCATCAGACAACAACGCCACGCTGTTCAAGCAGGGTTACCAGGCCGCAATCGCCGAAGCTGGCATTGAGACCGTTGGCGAAGAAGCCGTTCCTGATTGGGACAACCAGAAGGCCGTCCCGATTTTCGAGCAGCTCCTCCAGAAGGCCGGCGGTAAGATTGACGGCGTTCTCGTAGCAAACGATGGCCTGTCCTTGGCCGCTCAGTCAGTTCTGACCAAGGCTGGCCTCACCGCCGCTGCCACCGGCCAGGACGCAACCGTAGAGGGCCTTCGTGCCATTCTTCAGGGCACCCAGTGCATGAGCGTTGCTAAGCCATACGCTGCCGAAGCAGAAGGCGCTGTTGCTGCCGCTGTTTCGCTACTCAAAGGCGAAGCTCCTGTTGCCAACGCAACCATCAACAACGGCACCTCGGACATCCCTTACGTCCAGGCTGCAATCACCCCTGTTTACCTCGAGAACATCAAAGACGTGATTGCTGGCGTTCTTGTTGACCGTGCAGCACTTTGCAAGGATCTCGAAGAGAAGTGTGTCGCTGCCGGGATCTAATCCCCCTGCTTTACTGAACCGCTTGTTGAGGGCTCACGCCTGATTTGAACGGTTCGCTGGTCGCAAGACCAACCAAAAGTTGTAAACACAAACTTGTAAACGATGCCCACCATTTCGGTGGGCATCGTCGCGTCGAGAACCGGAAAGGCCGCGCGCCTTAAGACGTTCACCCACAATGCCAAACGGTAACCAACCATAGATACAACAATTCACAAATGATTGTTTAGAAAAATGTTTGGACCAAGAAGCCTTGGGTATGCCTTTCGTACAAGAGGGAACCGGGCGATCTGGAACCCTCCCTACTGGAGGAATAGTCATGGGAATAT
>JAYSVF010000097.1:0-11207 GCA_043718695.1 Acidimicrobiia bacterium
AGCGCACAGTCGCAACGCAGATCAACTGCCAGCGGGTGGAGAGGTTGGCGAAGCTGGAGCGAGTGCGGGATCGACTGGAGGCTTCAACGCGGTAAAGCGAACCGCAAACGACGACAAAGCAGGGCTACCCTCGTTGCGGGCACCCGAGAGTGCATGCCTAGTCGGTGCAGCGGGTGAGGCGCTGGCGATTCAGGAGGGCAAGATTTGCCAACATAGGGCTGCTCAAGCATTGACCGCTCAACAGCGCGCCTTGGTGGCCGTGGCATTTGAGGAAGCGCGAGCTCGGTTGGAACATGGCAGCGAAGAAAACGAAAGTCTTCAGGTGTTTAACTCAGTTGACGCTTTGACCCTGTTTCCGTTTCCCATTCGGTAGAGGGACCGAAACAGGCGCGTTAGCGTGGGTCCATGTCGAAGAAGATAGCTGAAGCTAACGCCGTCACGATTTATCACAACGCCGATTGAAACTCTTCAACCAATGCCGTGCGCATTGCTGAAGAGCTGGGTGTGGCAGCAGACATTGTGATGTATCAAAAGACTCCACCAACTGAGGAACGCCTTCGCTGGATCGCTGAGCATCTTGAAGATCCCGTCACCGATCTTGTGCGCCGTGATGCAGTCTTCACCAAACTTGCGCTAACTGACAGCGACGTGACGACCACGGAACAGGTAGTGGCGGTGTTGATGAAGTACCCAAAGTTGATGCAGCGACCGGTCATTACCAAAGGCAACGTAGCAATCATTGGTCGTCCGAAAGATCGAATTGCCAAACTTCTTTCCTGAGATTTGCCTGCTCGGAAGCGAAAAAGATGAAACTATGGAGGCCTCATGTCCTCCTCACAGATAGCGTCGCTTGATCAAGTTGCCCGAGTAAGCCGAAGTCGAATCGACGGCGGACCAAGCGATGGCAACCGAGTGATTGACGTAACACTGATGGATGGCTTCGCGTTTCGAGTACTTCCCGATCGTGGCCTTGATATCGGCGCTGCTTGGTGTGCCTCAGGTGATGGTCGGCTGGTACCCATCTCGTGGACGTCAAAGCTCGGTGAGGAAACACCTCCCTTGGATTACCCCACGGGTCATGCGTGGATCACTCGCTTCAGCGGCGGTTTACTTACGACGTGCGGGATAGACAACGTTGGGCCGGCCTCCGAAGGTGTTGGATTGCACGGTTCGTTTTCGCACCGACAGGCTTGCGATGTTTCGGTGGAGCGCTCAGTTGGCCCTGTTGGAACTTTAGGGTCTGGTGACTCTGGTGACTCTGGTGACTCTGCTGGGTCTGCTGGGTCTGTTGACGATGCAAACGCTGTTCGGGTGACAATTCGTGGCGTGATTGACGATGCCGATGCGTTGAGCAGGCACCTTCGTGTGCGGCGAACTATCACGTCAAGCACCGGCTCGGCCAGGATCACCGTTGTTGATGCGGTGGAGAATCTTGGCCCGAAAGCGGAGCCCTCTCCCTTGCTCTACCACTGCAATTTTGGGTACCCCCTATGGACCGAAGGCACAACGGTTTCGTTTCCCGAGGGCACAAAGGTCGTCCCACGAGATAGTGATGCTGCAGCTGATCTCAATACCTCGGCATTTCCCGGAACCGAAACTGGTCAGATGGAACGGGTATACGAACAGTGTGTTCCCACCGGATTTTCTTCGGCTCGAATTCTTAGCCCCGCCACGTCGCTGGCGGTGGATATTCGTTGGTCTGGCGAAACGCTGGACCGCTGCATCCAATGGATCCATCCCGGGTCTGGAGTCTCAGCGTTGGGTGTTGAACCTTCAAACGCTTCGGTACTGGGTCGCGCCCATGATCGAGCTGAGGGCCGTTTGCCGATGTTGGAGCCGGGGGCAACCAAAACGTTTTGGGTAGAGATCTCGGCCTCAGCGTTGTAGTGCGGATAAGGACTGCTCCCACAAGGCAACACGGCTGATAGCGGCAAAAACACATAGTTCAAAACGTGCTGGTCAACGCAGTCGAATTGAAAACACAAACGCAAACGCAAACCCAGAAGCTAGGGAACGAGTCCGCCGAGCACCATATCGGCGAAACCCTGGCCAATCGTGGCTGCATCGTGGGGTGATTTGTTTGGGTCAAACCATCGGTTGGTCCAACCGACCATGCCGATGATGCCGAAAGCCACCACTTGTGCCGGTGCGACTGATTTGAGGGTTCCTTCCGCCATACCTTCGGCAACGATCGCGGTAATGGCCTCATCGTAACGGTGATTCAAGGCGCGCATATGGTTGGACCAAGCTGATCGCTTTCCCGTTACGTGGGTAAGATTTTCTCGTATGTATACGTAGAGTAACGGGTAGTTTGTGGCGTATGACTGCATGAGGGAATCGATCAGTAATCGAAGTTTCTCTGGCGCTGGCGCAGAGGATGTTTGGATCGCTTCGGCCGCTGCCACATTGGCATTGGAGACCTCCCGCACTACTTCGTCGAACAGTTCTTCTTTGGATGAGATGTAGTAGTAGAGCGAAGCCCGGTCTGTTTTCATTTCTTTGGCTACCGCGGCAATTGTGGTTCCCACGTAGCCTTTGCGGTTGAAGACCCGTGCCGCTGCGGCCGCGATTTCTTCGCGGCGGTCTTGGTAGGCGCCGGTTGAATCTTTGCGGGCACTGATCCGTCGTACAGCAATAGCTGAACTGTTCGCTGGCTTTTTCGGGCGACCACTTTCGGTACCGAGCGGGTCCCGACCCCGTGGTTTTGGCGTAGATGCAGGCATGAATTTTGCTGTACCTACCAATGCTTGGTTTAGTTCGGATTTCGCCACGTTCGCCATGATGTTCTTAACGTCCTCGCCATTGGGGAGTTCGTTTTTCGGTAAAGGCTAGAGCCCCCTCTCGTGCGTCATCGGTGGCAAGAACCCATTCCACCAACCCTCGCTGCCGATCCCACACTTCATCGGCTGGCCAACCCTTCGATTCGTTGATAATGCGTTTGGTCATCTGCACACCGAGGGGACCGTTGCGAAGAATCGCGGCCGCCAACTCCAAGGCACCACTGAGGGCTTGGCCTTGAGGACAAAGGCGGTTAACAAGACCCCACGACCGGGCGTCGGCGGCACTGAAGTGTTCCCCCGTAAGTGCGTATTCGAGGGCAATTTGTGGGGGAATCTTTTGGGGTAACCGGATCAAACCTCCAGAACCAGCAACCAGGCCGCGGGTTACCTCGGGAATCCCAAACTTCGCGTCTTCGGCGGCCACCACGAGATCACACGCCAAAACGATTTCGCAGCCACCAGCAAGGGCGAACCCCTCTACCGCAGCGATGAGCGGTTTCTTTGGGGGTGTCTCGGTCAGCCCCACCAGTCCTCGACCTTCGATCTCTGGTCGTTCGCCGGTCACGAAGGCTTTGAGGTCCATGCCGGAGCAGAAGGTTCCACCAGCGCCGGTGAGAATACCTACGGCGAGTGCAGGGTCCTGGTCGAGTTCGTCGAGCCCGGCCGCGATACCGAGGGCAACGGCGCGATTCACGGCATTGCGAACTTGCGGACGGTTGATGGTGATGATGAGCACCCCGTCTCGACGTTCCAGGAGTACAGGGGCTTCGTTTGGTGTTGGATCGACCATAAGTGTCACACTACAGTTGTTGTCAACACTGGTGTGGAATCGAAGACGGAATGTGCCGAGCGCGGCACAGAAAGTGCAGGAGGTGAGCTCAACGTGAGTTCCGCAGAACAACAAGCACGCGCCGCACGAGAGATGGCCGTAGTGGGCGGTGGAACCATGGGAACGGGCATTGCGTATGTTTTTGCCATGGCGGGGTGGGAAATCACCGTGGTTGAACCCAATCCGGATCGGATCGACTCGATGTTTGTCGAGTTGCGTGCAGCAGCCGATGGTGCGGTGCGGAGAGGAAAACTCTCACAACCCGATGCGCAAGCCTTGTTGGGCCGAATACGCACCGCTAGCGCCGTTGAGCATTTGGCTGAGGGTCTTGATCTGATCGTGGAATCGGTGCCCGAACGTTTGGATCTCAAGCTCAGTGTGCTTGGAGCCTGTTCGGCAAAAAGGCCACGTTTGCTTGGGTCGAATACCTCTTCGATTTCTATCGATGTTTTGGCGGGGGCGGTTGGCGATCCTCAACGGTTTTTCGGTATGCATTTTTTCAACCCGGTGTGGTCCTTGGGTCTCGTTGAAGTGATCCGGGGTGCAGCAACCCCAGATGACACGGTGGAGCAAGTGAAAGCCATTGTGGCGGCGATTGGCAAGCAGAGCATTGTGGTGGCCAACGTGCCGGGGTTCGCCACGAGTCGCCTTGATCTGATTGCCGCACTCGAAGCAATGCGGATGGTTGAATCGGGTGTGGCGAGCGCGGCTGATATTGACCGGGCTGCTGAATTGGCCTACCGCCACCCCGTTGGTCCCCTGCGTTTGAGCGACATTGTTGGACTTGACGTTCGGCTTGATATTGCTCGGCAATTGGCCTCGGTCTACGGGGAACGATTCACTCCTCCACAGATACTCATCGACCTGGTCGAAGCGGGCCATTACGGTAAAAAGACGGGCCGAGGGTTCCACGAGTGGTTATGAATCGGAGTTATTAGTATGTCCACAGATAATATGTATGGTGATGATGAGCTCAACGGGCCTGCCTTGGCGATGCCAAGCGCGTTCACCCTTGCTGATGTCATACGAAAACAAGCAACGTTGCACCCAAACTCACCCGCCGTTACCTTTGGGGATGCAACGCTTAGTTTTTCCGATATCGAGCAACGGAGTTCCCAGGTTGCCAACGCGCTTATCGCCGCTGGTGTTCAGAAGGGTGACCGAGTGGCTGTGCTGTCAAAGAACGCGCCGGTGTTCTTCGAGTTGGCCTTTGGTTGCAGCAAGGCCGGTGCGATTCTGGCTGGGTTGAACTGGCGCTTGGCCCCGGTGGAGATCGAAGCAATCATGGCCGATGCCGAACCTACCGTGGTACTGGTGGCCGATGAAGAGCGAGGCCTCCTTACCGAAGCCGCGTTGGCTATGGGTGGGCTCAAGCTGGTTGTGGGGATCGATGAGGAGTATGAAGGCTGGATTGCTGCGGCCTCCGAAGTTGACCCAGCGGTGGTTTGTGGCCCCAGCGATGTGGTTTTGCTGTTGTATACCTCCGGAACAACCGGTGTTCCTAAGGGCGCGCAGCTCACCAACGCCAACTTGTGGTTTGGTGAACGCCTGGCCCGCGAAACCTGGGGATTCACCGAACACAGCGTGAACCTCGTGGGTATGCCGATGTTCCATATTGGCGGGATCGGCTACGGCATGTCTGCGGTGATCGTAGGTGGGCATACGGTTCTGCTTCGGGTTGCAGATCCTGCGGTAATCATCGCCGCGATTGAGAAGCACCGAGTGACCCACGCGTTCTTTGTCCCGGCGGTTGTGCAAACCATCGTTTCGGCTCCGGGAGTGGAAGATGCGGATCTTTCCAGTATGGAGTTGTTGTCCTATGGCGCATCGCCGATTGGTGATGCCGTTCTGCGCAGGGCCATAGCGGTTGTGGGTTGCCAATTCACCCAATCTTACGGAATGACCGAAACCGCTGGAACGATCGTGTCGCTTCCTCCTGCTGATCATCAGCCCGATGATGCCTCACGATCTGCGCTGCTGCGTTCGTGTGGCAAAGCGTTGCCGTGGATTGAACTTGCGCTGTTTGACCCGAAAACGGGGGAGCGGGTGCCAACGGGATCCGTTGGCGAGATTTGGGTTCGCTCGGCGATGAACATGATTGGCTATCGCAACAAACCTGAAGAAACTGCTCGAACCATCACCACCGATGGTTGGTTGCGAACGGGCGATGCGGCCTATGCCAACGAAGATGGCTACCTGTTTCTGTTTGATCGATTCAAGGACATGATTGTCTCTGGAGGCGAGAACATCTATCCCGCCGAGGTGGAGAACGCTCTGTATGACCATCCCGCAATCGCCGAGGTCGCCGTGATTGGTGTGCCCCATGAGCGATGGGGTGAGTCCCCAAAAGCCATGGTGGTTCTGCGCCCGGCCATGACCGCCACGCCCGAAGAGTTGATCGAGTTCGCTCGCACAAAGTTAGCCCGCTACAAATGCCCGTCGTCTATAGATTTTGTTGAATCGCTACCCCGTAATGCTTCAGGGAAGATTTTGAAAAAGGAACTTCGCGCCCCGTATTGGGTTGGTTTGGAACGAGCGATTTCGTGACATCACTGCCCAACGATGCGGCCGTCTCGTTGCCATTGGCCATCACGAACCCACCTTTGGGCTTGGGTGCCATGCATCCGTTTGTATCGCTGATGAAGCGCTACGTGATTGATTATCTGCAGTGCCAAAACCCAGCTGTATGCGCGCAGATTATGGAGCCCGATTACATGCTGTACATGGGCGGATCGCACTTAGGTCCTCGCGATGAGGTTTACATTCCTGCCGTTGTTCGCCAACTTGAGCAGTTCCCAGGGCTTGGGATGACCGTCAACGAAATCATGCTCAATGGTGATCGCTTGGCCATGCGGTTTTCTCAACACGGGGCATCGGTTCGTCACGAGGGTAGGCAAGCAGCGTGGAGCGGAATTGGTCTGTATCGATGGAACGGCGTGAAGCTCACCTCGAACTTCGCCATTGAGGATTACTACAGCCGGAAACAACAACTTGGTGTTGGCGTTTCAGAGTCGGTCGAATCACCTGCAGTGGCGCCCTGGGATGCGCGGGTGCAACCGAGTGATCTGGCTGCTGAGCACGCGGTTCGTGCCTGGCTCACTACTGGCATGCCCTTTGCGACACACAACGTTGATGTTGACGATCAAGGCGTTAACCCTGCGCCGTTGATCAGTGTTTCCGATACGACGATTGATGACCTGTTTTCCGCTGGTAACCGTGTGGCTTTCGCTTGCACACAAACGGGGATGTATCTGGGTGGATTGGGAAGCAGCGTGAGCGGGGGAGTTGAAAAGCCGTGCACGCTGTATTCCGTTGGTCTTGTGTCGATCGATCCCCGTGGGGTGGTTTCGGGTCGAGTGATCCGGGAACGAGCGGGCCTAGAGCGTCAGATAGCTCGGTGAACGGTCGCTGGTTCCACCTGGTGTTGCTGACAGGACTTCTTGACGCCGTCTCTGTGGGTGCAGCCCCTATGGTCAATGCCAGCCCCATTTTTCTAAAGAGAAAAGTAACGATTGGCCGAGAGCTGCTCTATGCCGTGCGCGTCGATCCAGACACGGGTGTCGATTCGGCGGAGGTTGCAACAATTGTTGATCAAACTCTGCGGGACCCGAGGTCTTGGCAGCCGATAAAGCGAACCGTTTTTATCCCCACTGGTTGGAGTAAAGCGAAGCTAAAGATTCGGGTTCGTTCCCCGAAGAACACTGATCGGTCGTGTGCACCATTCAAAACTGTTGGGCTGAAATCGTGCAGTCGAAACTGGGAAGTATTCATCAACAGCGATCGTTGGTTGCTGGGTGCCGCACCGTCACACATGCCGCTTGACGAGTACCGGCGGTATGTGGTCAATCACGAGGTTGGGCATTCCTTGGGTGAAGATCATCGGCCTTGTGCCGGGACTGGCGCGGTGGCTCCAATTATGTTGCAGCAAACCATCGGGCTTAACGGGTGCCTACCCAATCCCTGGCCAAATCCAACCGTGGCGGCCGTGGCGGCCGTGGTTGCTCCCGGTTGAGCGGGAGAGTCCACACGATTTGTGTACGGCCCCGGTGAAGCGACTGTGAGTTGCTCGCTGAACGGCCGGCGGAACTGCTCCAAGGCCTCCAATGATCGGGATTAGCCCTTGCGGTTGAACTCGTTGGTTACCTGGACAAAGGCCATGCGGATTTGTGACAAGGCGTCAACCAACGTGGATTCATCGGGTCCAAGGCGTCCCTTCAGCCCGTCAACCACTGCCGACATTGCGTCGATGGCAAGCGTGGCATCGGGAAAGTTCGGTGGATCGATTTGCAGGTGGACCGCCGCAAGCTGAAACAAACCAACCACGTGGTTGGCAATGACCGCCGAAGCCGGAACCTGAGCGATTTCAGCCGTCATGGCCGCAAGCTCTTCCTGCATTGCCGCCATCTCTTCCGGGTTTGGCAAATCGTCGGGCCGTTCACCGGGTGCTCGTTGGGCGGGCGGTGGAGAGGAACTCGCCGTTGCTGTGGGCGTTGAGGGGGTCCGTGATATTGGTCGTTCGCCGTCTGGGGTCCATAGTGAACTCATGATCTTCATTGTAGAAGCCTGGCGTGGAGGATCGCACGCGTCTCGGGTGGCGAGGCGGTAGTCACCATTGTGTAGGAGTCTTCGCACCAGATCGGTTCTATGCCAATTGGGACCTTTGGACTTTGCCAGTTGGCGTGCGGGGGAGCGCGCTGCAGATACGCAGTTCTTGTGGTGCGGCATACGCGGGGAGGGACTGTTTAGTATGTGCACGGATCATATCGAGCGATGGTGGATTTGATGGATCAGTGGGAACGACCCAAGCCACCACTCGGGAACCCCATGTCTCATCGGGTAACCCGGCAACGCCAACTTCCTTCACCCCTTCTGCCCCTAGGAGTGCGCGTTCAACCGAATCAGGCCAAACCTTCTCACCCCCGGTAACGATGACATCACCAACTCGGCCCCACACCGAGACCACGCCAGCACCCGAGATTTCACCCCCATCGCCGGTGGCAAACCAACCATTAGCATCGAATGGGTACGTACCTTCTGGGGTAAGCAAGCCCTGTGCATCACGTTGTCGGTAGGTACGAAACAGCATCGGTCCACGAAGTTCCAAACGCCCAGCAACCACACGAACTTCGACCCCTTCGATCGGTAAGCCGTTGTACACAACGCCACTACCGGTTTCCGTCATACCGTAGGTGCGCAAAGTATTCGTCGGAAGATCAGCGGGCATTGCGGATCCGCCTACAACAATGCACTCCCACAGGGCCGGATTGACTCTGCTCAGGGCCGAAACTACCAGCGAGGTGTGGGTGGCGCCGCGCTTGGGGGCGTCGTTTACTGCGGCGGCCTCAAAGCTCGGCAAAACCGTCAGTGGCGTTCCGGTATGCAGGGCCCTGGTTATCACCGACAGGCCACCAATATGGGCCAGGGGAAGACACGAAAGCCAATGATGTCGGCTGGGGTCAATCCCGATTCGTGCCGAGGTAGCAACGGCCGAGGCTCGAACTGCGTCATGGGTTAGCACCACACCCTTCGGGAGTCCCGTGGTGCCAGAAGTGGGTACTACAAGGGCGTCACCCTCGCAGACCGGAACCGAACCAACCACAGAACCATCGAGCGCCGAGCCCTGAAGAACCGATCCCTGAAGAACCGAACTGAGCGGCGATTCTCCTGTGCGGGTGACTATGGCTGCGGGTCCCATTGCGGCGAGTAGACCGAGTTTTGCCTCGTGCGGAAGCCGCTGATCAAGGGGAAGTACCGCATCGCCCTCGTCCCAGATTCGTTGCAGTTCCCTAACGAACTCGGTTCCCGGGGCCAAATCAAGCGCAACCAACCGTTTAGTCATTGGGTACCAACATCTTTGCCGCCAAGACCATCAGGCGATCTTCTCACGGGCTGGCCTGTTCAAAAGCAGAATCATTGCGTGACTTCATGGCAGTTTCCAGCGGGGCTGAGGCTGGGAGGGAACACCGGAAAATGTCCTTCCTCGTTACCGTGGCGTTGTGCGAAACCTCGGCATCGGTAACTCCGGGTGCTGCAAACAAGCGGCTTTTGGTTCTGCTCCCAGCTGACAACGAACTGAGTACTCAGAGTGGTTGTCCGTATTGTTGGGATGCGACCCGCCTAATCTGGAAGGGTGAGTTCATCCGCAGCAGTGTCGGCTCCTCCGCTTCCACAGGGTTGGCGGGCGTGGGTTGCTGGATCACGACCTCGAACTCTCCCCGCTGCCGTAGTCCCCGTAGCGATTGGCACGGCGTTGGCCCATGTTGAGAGTTCAGCGCTTTGGTGGCGGGCGGGTTGCGCCCTAGTTGTGTCCGTAGCGCTCCAGGTGGCCGTCAATTTCGCCAACGACTACTCCGATGGTATTCGCGGCACCGACACTGTCCGGGTGGGGCCGCTACGTCTCGTTGGGTCCGGCGTGTTTTCACCCAAAGCCGTAAAACTTGCGGCGTTCGCATCCCTGGGCGTAGCCGCACTCGCCGGGCTCTTGCTAGCCGCAGCGACCTCCTGGTGGCTCCTGCTCGTGGGCGCGGCCGCCATGATCTCGGCCTGGCTGTACACCGGAGGACCAAAACCTTACGGGTACGCAGGATTCGGCGAAGTGTTCGTGTTTGTGTTTTTTGGCGTGGTTGCGGTTGTGGGCACCGTTTACGTGCAAACAGAAACGTTTCCCGTCTCTGCTTGGATTGCTGCGGTGCCCGTAGGTTTGCTGGCCACGGCCCTGCTGGTGGTGAACAACCTTCGTGACATTCCGGGTGACACGATCGCCAACAAAAACACCCTTGCTGTGCGTCTTGGTGATGCGAAGACCAGGAAGCTGTTCCTTTGCTGCATCGGCCTGGGCGTACTTGGGTGCATCCCTGTAGCAATTGCTGCGGAACGACCCTTCGCCGCAGCAGGGCTCGCGACCTTTGCGGTTCTGCGTGTTCCAGTGAAGGTGATCACCAGTGGCGCGAAAGGTCGAGAGTTGATTGCGGTTCTTGGTGGCACGGGCAAAGCGCAAATGATGTTTGGGGCGTTAACCACGCTTGGTTTGTTCGTGCGCCTTTAAATGGACCTGTTGTGAAACGATCGAACCCTCGTAGGGATCACCCAGATGACGCGCTCCGCCGTTTGGCGCGTCCTTCCAAATCAGGACGGCCCGCGGTGTCGCTCTATTCGGGCCCCCGAAAGCGGAACCCATCAACCCGAAGACTTCGCATCACGGCGTTCTTGGGGCTCGTCCTGATTGGCCTACTTACTGTCCCTCTCCTTGCAAAACCCAACGTGATCATTCTCGAAGGCCTCGCTGATGGCGACACCCTCACGAAAGAACAAATCCAAACAACCCCAATCCTTTTCCGCATAAAACCGGTTTCGGCATTAAAGAACGCCGTGTTGCGGATTGACGGTGCGCCGGCGCGGGTGACGCTTACGGAGGATCAAACGGCATTGCGTTGGCTTCCACCGGAGCTGGCCGAGGCACCCCACGTCATCACGATTTCTTCCGGCAAGGGTTTGTTGTGGCGAAATGCCGCAAAGACCACGATTCATTTTACGCAAGATTCCATTGCGCCGGTCATGGTGCTCGATGGAATAGATGGGGAGCTCAAACCTGGTGAACC
>JAYSVF010000098.1:0-4634 GCA_043718695.1 Acidimicrobiia bacterium
CAAGCCCATGCGCGAGATGAACTCGGAATTGATTCGAAACGGCTGTCTAACCCTTGGCAGGCGGCAATCGTCTCGGCCCTTGCCTTTACGTTCGGAGCGGTCCTTCCCGTATTGGTGATCGTGGCAACGTCTTCTAAGACTCGGACGCTGGCGCTACTCGCTGTAACTCTCGCCGGGCTCACAACGCTAGGTGCACTTAGCGCCCGGCTTGGCGGCGCTCCAGTGGGCAAAGCGGTAATCCGGGTTGTTGTTGGAGGCTCCTTAGCCCTCGCCGCCTCGCTTCTTATTGGAAACCTCGCCGGGAGAATCGGCTAACCAAACTCCCACGCGGGTTACAAGACGTTGTTGCTATCGAGAGTTAGCGGCGCCCTAAAACCAATGCGACGGCCCGATGTTCATGTGATGATTAGCGTGACCGACACGCTAGCGATTAGGGAGCCCGAAGTGCCGGTTAGTATGAGGACATAGGTTCCCGGGACAGTGTTGGCTGGGACGCTTATAGCCACCACGTGGTTGGGCCGTGTGCCACTTATCGAAACGGTTGGCCCGGCCGGAAGACCCGAGACAGTCCAGCTGATATCACTCGAAAACCCACCCGTTGGAGCAAGCACCAGCGAGAACGAAGCAGTCGATCCACGACTCGTTGAAAGCGACGATGGCGAAACGCTCAGCCCAAACCCACCAGCGGTCCCACCCGTAACGTTGAGGGTCAATGGATACGTGTGGCTGATACCACCTGCAAAACCAATTATCATAATCGCATAAGCTCCAGGCAGAGCACTATTCGCTGCCGTGAAGCCAAGGGTCGAATTGCCGAAGGTGGGATTTGGAACGAAGTTCACGGAAACGCCTGCGGGCAATCCACTGACTCCAAGGGCAACTGTTGGGGCGGTGGAACCAACAATTCGGAACCCAATCAGGGCGCTTGCACTTCCACCAACGGCAACATTCACCGTTTGAGGAACTTCCAGTGCGAAATCCATCACGTTTCGAACGTTGAGCACCACGCTTGTGAACTTTACGTTCTGCTCGCTGGCGGCAGCCTTGACCGTAATGGTGTATCGACCATCAGGCACACTTCCTGATGCAGTCGCGTACAGCACCGTGCCTCCTCTAGTGGGGTTCGGGGCAAAATTGGCGCTCACTCCGACAGGAAATCCTGTGGCGCTAAAAGTGACTTCGCCTCCGAATCCGCTGGAGCGGTCAACTGAAATTCCGAACGATGCAGTGAGACCAGAAGCCACGGTGATCTCGGGATTGTCCGCACGAATACCAAAGGCCGTGGAACTAGTCGGAGGCGCAACCGTGGTGGGAGGGGAGGTAACTGGCGGGACTGTCACGACTGGAGGCGGCGCTGAGGTTCCGCGGACCTCCAAAAAGACTGATACTGATTTGGCTGCGGCACGGGATCGGGTTCGAATGACGATCGTGGAGAGACTCGGCGCCGCATCTGGCGGAACATTCACGGAGAGCTCATACCCACCCCCGCCGCCACTAGCAATAGTAGTAGTTGCCCCGACCGGTGCACCGGTGACCGTAAAGCCCACGACACCCACTGAGCCCTGAGTGCGAACGACAAATGGGTACTTTGCAATTCCCCCGGGAGCAACCGACTGGGTTGCTAACACCACAATGGAAACGCTCCGCGTCGCGGCCAATGCAGGGCCAGACATGCCAATGCCAGCCATGCCAATACCAAATGTACTTACTAACACACTCACGGCGATTAATCGTCGCCCTGGATTCCGAGTTTTTCGACTTGGCCTTTTGGGCCCGCCGGCTTGGTTACCAACGTTGGTCTCCAGGACGGATTCGCCCGAACAAATTGAACTAGTGCGTACTTTCATGGCCATCAGCTTTCTGATCGTCAAAGCCCCCAAGTGTTCACTGAGAACTCCGAACCCGCAACGCCACATTGGCGTCATCAGACCATTACCATGAAATTCGCTTTCTAAACATCATTGTTTGCCTACTTCGAAACCACACACCT
This sequence comes from Acidimicrobiia bacterium, assembly GCA_043718695.1. Taxonomy (GTDB): domain Bacteria; phylum Actinomycetota; class Acidimicrobiia; order Acidimicrobiales; family JANYDT01; genus JANMZO01. The sequence goes on from JAYSVF010000098.1 coordinate 1,991, forward strand.
TTCATATGCACACAGATGATGATGAGGGTCTTTCCATTCCGAGACCAACCATCGCCAAGGGGAACAGTGGTATCTGGTCAAGTCAATTCAAAAGTTGTTTAGCAAACCGGGTCGTTGGGTATCAACAGCTAGGACAACGGCGCCACACCCGTCGACCAAGACTTGGAGTTGGTTTACAAGACTTGGATTTGGTTTAGCTGTGGCGCTCCACAGACTGCCTCTAAGGAAATCATGAACCCGTCGCAAAACTTTTGTTCACCCAAGCTCGTCCGTAACCCACGCAAACTTGCCGCAGTCGTAGCCTTTGGTTTGCTCCCAACCCTCGCAATGGTGAGCGGTACTGGAGTGGCTTCGGCGCAATCCAATTCGCCGATTACAACACAAGGCACACTTAACAATGCCGGATTGACTGGATTGCGCACTATCACGGCCATTGGATCAGGTTCGGTAAGCACCGTGCCTGATCGCCTCTTCCTCAACATCGGCGTGCAAACCACTGCGCCTCGTGTATCGGATGCTTTGAAGGCAAACAACCTCAGCGCTCAAAATCTCATCACGGCACTAAAGTCAAAGGGTATTGAGGAAAGAGACATCAAAACTAGCCAGCTATCGATCTTCCCTCAGTTTGATAACACAGGCCGCAAAGTGACTTCCTATCAAGTTTCGAACTCCGTAACCGTGACGGTGAGAAAGATCGACACGTCAGGTGATCTCATCGATGCAGCATCAAATGTTGCCGGTGATGCAATCCGAGTGAGCGGGCTGAGCTTTGCAGTGAGCGACCCGTCAGCCGCACTGGCCATCGCTCGTGACTTGGCGGTCAAAGATGCAACGACACAAGCAGATCAACTAGCCAAAGCCGCCGGCGTCAAGCTTGGAAGAATTCGATCAATACGCACCAGCGGAGCAAGCAACTCCACTCCACGCTTTAGCGATGCAGTTGCGGAAAAGGCATCCGCTCCAATATTGGAAGGCACCCAAGACATCACTGCATCAGTCGAGCTTGTTTTCGACATTCTCGATTAACTACCCAGCTGGTTTGCCCACCCAAATCATCGAAAAAAGGAGACTCACTATGCACACATACGGTCGGGCTACCCAGGAGCATCGGCGCTGGCGTGGTGTTTGCCTCGCGATCCTCGTCACCATGGGTTGTGCCCATTGGCATCAGCGATGCGGCATCACAAACACGGGTGGTTCGCAAGAAGGCTGCAGCCAGCTTTACTATTCGTGTGCTTGGTGACGCGCAAACCGTTACCGCAGGATCCGCAGCGAGGTATTCATTTGCCATTACCCGCACCGGGGGATTCCGCAAATCCATACGTTTCGATGTGCCTGATTTGCCACCCGGTGTTACCGCAACGATCACTGCCAGATCAAGAACGAGTTACCAATTGCGGATACGCACGTCGCCAACCACGACCAGTGGATCCGCTGTCTATGTGTTGCGCGGAACCTCTGGCTCCTTGAAAAGGGTTGCCCTATTCCGACTTACCGTGAATCCGGCACCAACAACTACACGAACCACATCGACCCCAACGTTGCCACCCTCAACCGCACCGGGGGACTTCGCTCTAGTAGCCGATGTACAGAATCGAACTGTTGCTCCAGGTGATCTGGCGGTCTATGGCTTACGTGTCGATCGGAATGCCTTCGCTGGCCCGGTCTCGTTCAAGATCGAAGGGTTACCCAACGCGTCCACGGCAAACGCTGCTCCCGACCCTACCCAAGCCAACCCAAACTTGTACGTCACCACAACTTCGGCAACATTGTCTGGCACCTACCTGATTGTCATCACCGGCTCTGGGGGAGGACTCACACGGTCAATCGCAGTGAGACTAATTGTTCTCCGAACAGGTCCTTTCGTACTCACCGTCGCACCGTCGTTGGTCTCGGTAAATGCTGGCAGCGATGCAACAACAACCATCACGACCGGACAGTTGGCTGGAACCATTGAAGCCCCAGAAGTAGCCCTAGCGCTGAACAACGCCCCTCCGGGCGTTGAGATTCGTACGAGGGTAACTGTTGGGCGAACCACAAGGTTTGTTCTTTCAACCTCTGCCGGCACAGAGGCTGGAACCTACAACCTTTCTGTCGTGGCCACGAGTGGAACCTTCACACAGACCTTGTCGTTTACTCTTCTTGTAACCCGAAATTCGCCGGGCTTCGGCATCTCCGCCCAGCCCGTTTCGGCAACCGTGCTACAGGGTTCCTCAGCCACCTACGAAATCAAAATTGTTCCGATCGCCGGATTCAACGGCCCCGTAACCTTTTCCGTGATCGGTCTACCTCCTACCGCGACATCATCAACCGAAACGAAAGCAACAAGTGCTTCGGTGAAGGTCACCACGACACCCAAGACCCCCGCTACCAGTTACCCGCTATTGATTACTGGGAAGAACGGATCGCTCGTCGCTACGGTCGCAGTCACCTTAGTAGTGGCCGCCCCTGCCGTGCAACCAAACGGACGATCCAATCGAAAACCACCCAAGGAAAAGTGAATCGAATGCTCAACAGCGATTTCAGCACAACGGCGCCAAATTCGAATTGCGCTTGCTTCACCGACTAACTGATCGAATATGGCAGTCGGTCCTTACCCTGCCACGTTGGGCGAGAGGCGTGGGCCATGGCTTTGTACTATTTG
>JAYSVF010000099.1:0-11203 GCA_043718695.1 Acidimicrobiia bacterium
ACGCCCCACCGCTTCATTCAACGCCATTTCAATAGCAGGCGCAGAACACGAACTCATACATATGATCGTACATGTGTTCGACGCAAAAATCAAGGGAAAACCTTGGGAAGTTGAGGATATTCTTCGCTCAGTAGTACGCAAATTTCTGGTCAATGCTGCTTCTCACGATCCCATATTCCGGCTGAGCAATGCATGGCATTCGAAGCACGAAAACATCCAGCACGTGCTCGAAAACGTTTGCGGCAAACACACTCGAAACTCGGACACCGAAAACAGAGCCAGATAGTTATGATCGGTGATCGCTCCTTCGACATCGAAGACGCTCGGCTGCACAATTTCCGTGTATCTCTGTCCGCTCAGACTATGCAGAACCCGGAGAACTCGAAACGCTGAGCGCCGAAGCAATCATCGATTCACCTCATGAACTCACCAGGCCCTTCAGGCATTCCCAGCTTCCTAACGCAGCTCGCGACCCACCACCTGAACGCAGAGTTGTTCGCAGGGGACTCGGCGGAATAGGTTCATACCCATGACTGCTGCGACCGACGTTGATGATCGACTTGATGCTGATATTCGTGAGGCGCTAGCGGCCACGCCATTTCCTGCGGTCACGTTGGAGAACCTCGTGACGTTTCGAGCCGAGCGATACGGCGCGCCGATTGATCCAGCGTTGCTCTCCGATCAAGTATCACGAAGGAGCATTCAGATCCCCGGTCCCGAGGGTGATCCCGAAATCACCATTCGCATCCATCGCCCCGTCGCCGCCACCGGCCCACTCCCCTGCAAGTTTTGGATGCACGGTGGCGGCATGGTCATGGGTACCGAATTCCAAGACGATCTGCGCTTCGATCGTTGGTGCGTGCGCCACAACATCATGGCCATCAGCGTCAACTACCGTCTCGCCCCCGAAACGCCCTACCCAGGGGCCATCGAGGATTGCTATGCCGCACTGGTATGGGTTCACCAAAATGCCGACGAGCTTGGCATCGATCCGCACATGATTGGCGTAGGTGGTGCGAGCGCCGGGGCTGGACTCTCGGCGGCGCTCACGTTGGTTGCCCGTGATCGCGGTTTGCCCGGCCCGGCAATCTTCTCGCAACTGCTGATTTACCCGATGCTCGATTACCGTCAGTCCACTGCTTCGAGCGCTTGGGAAGTACCGATCTGGCCCCCGTCGGCCAACACATTTGGATGGGGTGCTTATCTTGGTGACCTCGACCGCGCCAACGTCCCCGCCTACGCCTCCCCCGCTCTGGCCGACGATCTTTCCGACCTACCGGCCGCCTACGTCATGGTCGGCGCGCTCGATGGATTCGTCGATGAAGACATTGATTACGCCATGCGCCTCAACCGAGCGGGAGTCGACGTAGAGTTCCACCTCTACCCAGGGGCGCCTCACGGATTCGAGGGCCTCCTCCCTGGTGCAGCGGTCTCCAAACAAGCCACCGCCGACATCCACAACTGGATCAAAAAAACCTACGCACACTGATCGTATTGGCTGCTAACGCGGTTGCTTCATCCAACCTGTTGGAGGTGTCTTCGAAGGGAGCTTTTTGGATCTCCCACAACACATGGATCAAACGGAGAGCAAGAATGCAGCACTAGCTACGATCGTTCTAGCTGCGTGGACCCGGGCCCAGCGCTGAAGTGCTTCGGGTAACGCATCGTCGGCGAGTGTCCGGTTTGCAAATTCGTCGTTGGCTTTGCGGAAAAACAACGGAAAGCTGGCCGATACAGCGACCGCCAACATCGCTGCGAACCCCCGCTGGAGAGAGTCTTGTGCGTTGCGCTGAACTACCGCTGCCAGCAATGGAAGTACGACGGCGACTGTGGTGAGTGGGGCAAAGTATTGGAACAGACGTGGCCCAAACCTATGGTGGAGCTCAAAGAACTCCTCGGGGGATAGCGTCCGCCAAAATGGCACAAACACAAGAGCCTCCACGAGCAAGCTCCCTGTCAGCAGCCCAAGGAAGAACGTTGCCGCTAGAGAGATCACTTTAGGCTCATCGTCGAATTAAACATACGCGTTATAGTTAAATGCTCAAGGTACAAGATTGTCAAGAGCTATCCGTCAATCCAGGAGTTTTGATGAAACCCAAACAGGCCGGAAAGGCAACGCGCGGCCGACCGGCGTTGACCAAAATAGAGTTGGCACAAAAGCAAGCGGCCATAGCCAATGCCGCTCGAGCGCTCTTTGCCGCCGAGGGTTATGGTGCCGTGTCGATCCGGAACGTAGCAGAAGCCGCGGGGATGTCACCGATGACGCTTTACCGGTATTTCGATTCCAAAGTCGATGTGTTGCGCTTCCTCTGGTCTGATGTCCTAAACGAACTTTTCGATTCCCTTGAGGTCATCGCAAAACGAGAGCGAAACGAAGGGAAACGTCTTCGAAAGATTTCGATTGCCTATGTCCGCTATTGGATTGACCACCCCGACCACTACCGGATGGTCTTCATGTCCGGGGGTATCTCCCAACCGGCGGTTAGCGTCTTCGTAGAACAAGACAAAGTGATCCCGCGTTACGCACTCTTTTCCCGATGCATTGAACAAGCGACCCAACGTGATCCGGGAGACCTGTCGGTGATGACCGAACTTCTGATCTCCTCACTTCAAGGAATCGCCCATAACCACGTAACTATTAGCGGGTATGTCTGGCAGGATCCAGAGGTTTTGGTGGATCTACTAGTACGTATGCTTATTACTTCCCATCGCGGGTGTTGACTAGCGCTTGCAGAGCGGTGGAAATTCCTGCGCTGTTTCTGCTCGCCCAAGTGATGCTCAGAATCCGCACTTCCTGGACTTGGCCAGCGCCTGCGAACTCAACTTCAAACTTCAACACGCCTAACGGCCTGAGTGGAAGGTCAACCTCATCCGATCTGGATCAAACGGGAGCGACGAAACGGAGAAGGTAGCCGTCGGGATCTTGAACAAGGTAGTTCAAGCTCCGGGCGCAACAACTCAACAGCTTTGGCAGGGTGCCCCATATTCCTCTGCGAACTTGCCATTTGGATTACGGCCCGGCGGCGACGCTCACCAGGAACTCCAGCAGCGATTGCTTCCAAGTACAGAGGTATCGCCAAATCGGGCCGCCCAAACGAGTCGTTCAGCGCAGCTCGCTCAAACGTCGCCACCGAAGATCCCCCGGGAAGCTCGCTCAAGAACAGAGCGCGCGCGGAACGAAACACTTCCTCCTCAAGCTCGTTGATCTGAGTCCAAAGTGCCGCTACTCGCCCGTCCCATTCAACATCAACAATTTCGGCGTTCTGGGCTTGGACCCTATCCGAACCCAAACAACGATGTCGAGGAATTAGCGCAAACCCTGAATCAGAAACCGCTACAGATGTACTACGTGCACATAGGGATTACCGAACCGTGAGAGGAGAGAGATGTTTGGCCACTTCGGCCGTTGCGGATTTCGATAGGTCTGAAAGCAGAAAACCCACGGGTATTCCGGAGGTGCAGCGGCGAAAGTTCGATCCCACGCTTGACCCAAGTTGGGTCATATTCGAAGGCAAGGTAACCCGAGCGTAGATCTCGGGCCACCGCGCCAACCGTTTTGCCCCACGCAGACACTTCAACCAGTTCGACTCGTTTGAAAGCCATACTCAGCTCACTGATCGTGCAGTCGATTGGCCCTTTTGAGCCGGACCCAGAGCCGAACCCAGATCGGCGCGCAGATCGGCGCCCAGATCCGCACCCGACCCTTGCCCTGAGCGAGGTCGAGGTGCATAAACCCGTTGACGCGGCTTTTGACGTTGTTGGTCACGCAACATCTGCATCGGACTGATCGTTATCAACGGCGAGAGTTGTTCCAACCAATCGGTTCGATCGAGGGATCGCACCAGGGCAACCAGTGTTTTTAACGTTGAGCCGCGTCCACTTTCTAGCCCTGCGAGCGCACCAACCGCCACGTTGGCACGCTTGGCAAGATCAGCTTGCGAGATGCCAGCAAGCATGCGAACGGTTCTGATTTGGACGCCAATTTCCGCTTCCCACTCTCCGACAGTTCGCACAATCTCCATAAGAATGACGATTCTAGCTAAAAACTCGCTCAATAACCATATTTATGCAGATTATATTGAAAGCCACACCCTGCATCGAAGAGCCGGACTGGTTCCGTACACCACGAAATTCGCCCACCGGAGTTTCTGAGCGCGCTGTTGCAGAAACCGGTTCCCACGACAGCCCCTTTCGAGCTAGCTGCTAGGAGCCTGCTGAATAAATGCGACTGGAGTACTCATTTGGCTCTGTTTTTTTTCGCAGTTCGCGACTTGTCTAGGTCGCATTATTCAGCACTCTCCTAGTCAGCGTTATGCACGCGTCTTTTTCACAACCCGAAATCGCGCCTGCACTCGATCCACTACGCAGGATTACGTATGCGCACTTAGGGCTGCGTCGGTAGCGGAAATGAGTTGATCGATTTGTGCTTCTGTGGAAACGAGCGGTGGGCAGTAGGCGATGTGGTTTGGCGCGATGGGGCGAACGATCACACCGTGTTCGAGCATGGTGTTGCGAACGGCAACGTTACTCACGCCTTCGTTCATGGTGATCGCCCACACGGCACCGGCTCCACGTAGCTCGGCGACCCGTCCGCTAGTTACCGCTTCCAGACCCGCACCCAATCGTGCCCCAAGTACGTTGGCTCGCTCGAGCAGCCCATCGCGGCGAATGATCTTCAGATTGGCGACTCCTGCAGCTGCGGCTGTTGGGTGACCCGAGTAGGTGTAACCATGTCGCAACAGAAACGACGAATCAGCCTCAAGCGGGGCTCGAACAGCCTGGCCGACAAGCACGCCACCAAGCGGCTGGTAACCAGAAGTAACGCCTTTGGCAAAGCACACGAGATCCGGAGTCACCCCGTACTTCTGCGCACCCCACCATTCACCGAGGCGGCCAAACCCACAAATGACTTCATCCAAAATTAAGTAGGCGCCGTGCTGATCGGCCAGAGCCCGGAGCCCATTCAGGTATCCCGGGGATGGCGGAAACACGCCCGGTGCACCCAACACCGGCTCGGCGATTATGGCGGCGATTTTGCCTGCGTGCATTGCACATGCTGCACCCATGGCATCAAGATCATTCTGCGGAACCTGCATGAAATCGGGCAACATCTTTCCGAAGCCGGCTTGGTTCGCAGCGATGCCTGTGGCCGCCAATCCGCCGTAGTTCACCCCGTGATAGCTCGGCGAACGGCTGATGATCACGGTCTTGTCTGGATTCCCGGCCTGGACATGGGAGATTCGAGCGAGCTTGATCGCCGTGTCAACGGCTTCGGAACCACCACTGGTGTAGAACACCCGAGCATCGGGCATCGGGGCAAGCGACACGAGTTCGGTGGCCAGTTCTTCGGCGGGTTCGTTGGTGAAAATATCAAAGGTTTGAAACGCGCCAAGCTTGCGAGACTGTGCACTAATCGCATCAGCAATCTCGGTGTTGCCATGACCAACATTGCAATACCAAAGACTCGCTAACCCGTCGACATAGCCCTTGCCAGCCTTGTCATAGACCATCGCCCCTTCTCCACGAACAATGGTGATGAACTCATCAGCCCGGGCGGCAGGGCGGGCAAAGGCATGCAGGAACGGCGACAGACTCATGGCGGCGACTCTTTTTGGGCTCATTGAAACTATTGGGGAACTATTGGAGGAACTCTGGGTGAACTGCAGGAGGAACTGCTGGAACGCTGCTAAAAAACTGCCGAGAACTAGCAGGACGAATCGTATTTCATTCCCGAGACGGTTTCTCATTTACGCCAGGACGCATGGAACGCTTCCCGAAAACTCGACACCCCAGCAAAACCACTTCTCCGGTAGGGCAGACTTGACTACTCAAAACCAAAGGCCACGTCGTTTGGCCTCCACACAAAGGAGAATCACATGGACGCAGCACAAATGAACGCTTGGAACGCCACAATCATCGAAGAGTTCCGGGCCAATGCGGGAATCGTCGGAGGCAACTTTGCGGGTGCCCCAATGATTTTGGTTACCCACACCGGCGCAAAATCAGGCAAAACCTACACAAGCCCCCTGGTCTATTTGGCCGACGGGGACAGTGCCATCATTTTCGCTTCGAAGGCTGGAGCCGATACCGATCCACACTGGTATCTCAACATGAAGGCCAACCCAAGCGTCACCGTGGAAATCGGTACGGAGAAATTCGCTGCGACTGCGGTTGAAGTAACGGGCGAAGAGCGAGACACCATCTACGCCACCCAAGCCGCAAAGATGGCGAACTTTGCCGAATACGCCGCAAAGACCACCCGCGTTATCCCTGTCGTTCGTCTGCAACGGGCATAACCATCGCGGCTGTCGACCAGCCCTGAGACGCAAGACTGCAGTGCCCTCTTCACATGAGGTGATAGAGGGCACTGTTGTTACGATTCGCTGGACACGCACGGATCAGCCTTGGTTAACAAAGCGACCTCCGCAAAACCTACGCGCGCTTAGGAGATTGTGGCCAATATTTTGCCAGGGCTCCGCCATCGATGGTGAGGTTGCTCCCAGTCATCAGTGCCGAATCGTCGGAGGCCAGAAAAACTACAGGGGCGACGTAGTCCGATGGCGTTGGCAACCGATGCCACGGATTGCGACCCTGGAAATCCATCGTGCCCGCTTCGGCCATGGTGGAGATGGCCGCCGAGAATCCTGCAGCTAACTCAGGATCATCGGGCATGGTTGACGTGGGTGTAAAGCCGTTCACCCGAATGCCATACATGGCTAGTTCCATCGCAGCCGAACGGGTGAAGTTGATGATTCCAGATTTGGCCGTGCAGTAGCCAATGTTTCCGGCTTGACCCTGCCACGCAGCCGTTGACAGCACATTAATGATTGACCCGCCAATGCCACGCTCGATCATGGATTGCGCCACCAATTTGGACATGATGAAGGTTCCGCCAAGGGTGATGTCAACCTGCTGGCGAAAACTGTCAAGTGGCATATCCAGCAATCCGCGAGTATCGAATCGCACGGCATTGTTCACGAGTACATCGATACGGCCGTAGCGTTCCAACACGGTATCCACTGCCGCTTGCATGGCAACTGGATCGGTGACGTCACCCGGGATAGACAGAGCTTCACCGCCACTTTTTTGAATTTTTGCTACACACGCATCGGCGACTTCAGCACGAATATCGTTGCAGGCGACTTTCGCCCCGGCCGAGGCTAGGCCCGCCGCAAGCACGCCACCGATATTGGGGCTCGTCCCCGTCACCAGCGCGATCTTTCCTTCGAGACGTCCAGCGACAGAAGTACTCATGCGGCCACACAACCTTCAGAGGAAAGTGCGTTCGAAGTAAAACCAACGATCATTTCGCAACCGGCCAACGGGCGAAGACTTTGTTGGAGTTAAAGCAATGGGTCTCGTTGAACGTGTGCTCCGATGGGCCGCCGAGACCAAGCTCACGGGCCGCTCCGAAGAGCGCGAACCAGTTCAGAAGCTCCTGCTGTCCAGCGTCTTCAATGGAGGCAGTGGTGGTGGATTCCCAGTACGCATAGTTTCCTTCCACTAGCGCGTTGTAATGCGCACGATCCGATGGCGTATCCGGACGGAGTCGCCACGTTTTATCGGTGAGGAACGCATGCGACCACGAAGACGAGGCAACAATGGCCACCCGCCATGGGCTTTGTTTAAGATGCCGGGCCACAGCACCACCAACATCCATCAGCCGACGGGGGCTGGGGCTTGGTGGATCTTCCTCGACCTCCACCCCAAAGGGCGTAAAGAATCCTTTTGCCGAAATTACTCTGCTCCCATAACAGTTGATTGGCATGCATACCATTGGCCAGGGAAAGCCAACTCGGTCGTAATCAAGGAACAACTGGGTGTTCAAAAATGCATGGGCTAAGCCTTGATGATGCAGAGGCTTGTAGGCGTAGGCAACATCGATACCATCGTCGAGTAGACGCTTCGCTAGCCACTTAGCAATATCCGGGCGACCCTTTACGTGGTGAACCTGATCCTTGGGCTCCTCCCACACATTCGGCCACGGAAACTTCTCCCAAGGTTTGGAATCAATGTCGTCATAAGCAAGGAGCGCGTAAGGCGGAATGATGTCTTCGCGAAAGTTTTCGTACTGATCATCGCCCCACACCAAAATGACATCGGGATTAAAGTCTTCGAGGGCTTTCCGAGAAGCCGCGAACCCTTCACGCAGCATCGCGCGATGCCCAGCGGCCGATGATCGAGCCTCATCGGTGCCCCATTCGGCCTGCATTTCCGGCGACCAATTGTTGGTATCGAGCTCCGTTGCCGGAACCGCCGGGTCTTTCATCATGGTGCGTAGCAATGCAGCCATTTGATCGTCGGTTGTAGCCAGCAGCGGATAGTGGGTCATCCCCATAAGCAAAAGTTCAGCCATGCGTTCCTCTCGTAGTTGCAATTTTGTAAACGTACTTCATCGACATGACTTCACCCGTGCGTGACCCTCGGCAGCGCTTCAGCGAAGAACCCGATTGCGGCTTGTCGGCCAGCGGCTTTGAACGTGTTGCCAAAGGTCTTGAGTGTGGAGACCAACAGATCAACATCGAAGCCTTCCGTCGGACGGGTCAGCATGATGGCCCCCAATACACGGCCATGTTGATTCATCGTCGGAATCGCGATACCGCTCCAGCCGAACTGCGCTTCACCGTGTTCGATCGACAGTCCCGCACGCCGCACATCAGAAAGACGACGGTTGATTTTCTTTTCATCGACGATGGTATTCGCGGTGAGTTTACGGAACGGTCCGGTGGCGAATCGCTCATCGTAAGCCAACATAACTTGTCCGCCAGCACACGCATGGGCCGGAAAACGAAGGCCCAAGTGAGCAATGGCACACCGGCTTCTCCGAGGCCTTGAGGCGGCAATCACAATCACATCGAAGCCAACAAGTTCCAGCAGCGACACGTTGCCACCCGTTGAGCGCTGGAGATCATCAAGCACGGGCTGCAAGGTGTCACGCAACGCTTGGGGGTAGTGAAGGTTGCCAAGTTCAAACAGCGTTGCCCCCACCCGAAACTTGGTGCCCACCCGGCCCAGCGCTCCAACTTCAACCATTTGATTGGCTAAGCGGTGAACGGTGGTTCGTGGAAGGCCGGTTCTTCTCGACAGGTCGCTCACGCCGAGAATGAAGTCATCACGAAATGCGGCCAGCAGAAGAAAGGTTCGGCTGACGATCGAAAGATCGTCTTGATTTGGTTGGTGCTTCGCTGCAGCGGAAAGGCGTCGCACGGTATTTGCTTCGGTGTTTGCATCGGTGTTTGCTCCGCCCAAACCCACCGCGGTTTCGTCGGAGCCCAACGATCTGGCCGTGCGAGGCGATCCCGATGATTGAGCGCTCCGCAAATCCCGGCGTCCCGGTACGGTACCTCGCTCAGAACCCTTGGATTCCTCGTTCATGCGTCGAGCGCTTGGGGTTTGGGTTGGTCGGCTCGGTTGTTGTGCTTTTCGAGGCGGGCGTGGATTTGGAGAAAGGTATTGGCGTTGGGGCCGAGGATGTTGGATGCTTCGGCCGGGGTGCAGTGGCTGCACGCAACCGCACCCTGGATGGGGGCAAGCGAGGAACCAAAGGCTGGGGGGTAAAACGGAAAATCAGATCCAAGCATCAGGTGTTCGATGCCGAAGCGTTCAATTAGGAGGGGGATGTGTTCGGGATCGAACACCAGCGTGTCTACCCAGAGTTTCCGGAGAAGGTTTTTTGCATGTGAACCTATTGAATCAGGACTGCCATTTGTTGGATTCATTGACGCGCCACGCACGAGGCGCGGAAAGGACCAGGCAAACGTGCCGCATCCGTGCGCTAGACCGAACCGCAGGTTCGGAAACTCGTCAAGCACTCCACCGAAAACCAAGGCCGATGCTGCCATTGCCGTATCAGTGAGCATTCCCAGGCCAAACTCGTACGGAATACCGCCACGCCGAATTGCGCCTGCGCCATCGGTCGGGTGAATAAAGATGGCGACGTCGAGATCCTGCGCTGCGGCGAAGAATGGGCGCAACGTGGGGTCATCGAGCTCCCGACCAGCTACTTCGGAACCAATTTCTACACCGAGCATGCCCAGTTGGTTCACCCCATACTCAAGCTCCTCAATGGCCCGATCAGTATCCTGCAGCGGCACGCTTCCAATCCAGCTGAAGCTACCGGTCGAAGTCGCAGGAGCAGCAGGGGCAGTGGTCTTCGGGCTCGGGGAAATGGCAGAAGAAACGTTGGCAACCGCATGCGCAAACGCCTCGTTTTGCATCCGAGCGAATTGGGCAGCAGGAATTGGGTCGGCCCACGTCGTCAAAGTGATGGGTACCGGTGACAACACCTGGTGATCTATGTCAGCCTCGTCCATTGCTTCGGCTCTGCGCTCGAGGTTCCAGCACGTTTCCGCCACCGGCCGAAACACCTCCTGGCCCCGCATGATCCGAGCCGACCCATCGGCAGCGACCGTTAACGAGGGCCACCGTGAGTCGCCGGTCTCCGTTGCAAGATCGCGCATACCCGCTGGGAAGAAATGAGTGTGCATGTCTACGACGATGGCTGGACGTGTCTTGCGAACTCCGTTGGCTCCAAGCGAATCCGCCGTTTGGGGCTCGAGCGAACCCGAAGGCTGCGCATCTCTTGGGCCGGGCATACGATCAGCCCACCAGATTTTTGTGTTTCACGCCAATCGAAGTGTCCACTGATCGGAACATTCGATTGCCCGGTCAGCGGGCAAAAGGGAAGCTGCCATCACTAGCAAATCGATTCACAAACCCCGCAACACACAGGAGACGCATGTACGCACTCGATACAACCGAGGAAACCGCAGCGGTTGTTGGCCTCTGCCGGTCACTAGCGCTCGACGTTCTTGACCCGGCCGCCACCCCCTCGGAACAATCTGGCTCCGTCCCCGAAACCGTCCGGAACGCCCTGTTTGAAACCGGCCTCACCACACCGGTTTCCACCGATTTTGGCGGTGGGGGCATTCCAACGAGTGCGACCCAAACTGCAGCAGTTGACGCCCTCGCCTATGGCGATCCCGGCCTCACCATGGCCGCGGTTTGGTCGGGCGCCGTTGCGTCACTCATAAGCGCGCTTGGCACCGATTCTCAACGCCAAGCTCACCTCCCCCGATTCGCTACCGACCCAACCGCGCACGGAGCCATTGCGCTCTACGAAGGCCATGGCCGATCCCCGAGCGAGTCAACCACAACCATCACGAAGAATCCCTCGGGCGGTTGGAGTATTCGGGGAACAAAG
>JAYSVF010000100.1:0-53397 GCA_043718695.1 Acidimicrobiia bacterium
CATGGAAATCCGCACGCAACTACCATTCAAGCGCATGGTAGGTGCGGCACGTCGGGCCACCGTCGACGCGCTTGGCGACGAATTCGCTGTCGCCTTTGCTGGCGGCGCAAACCTCGATATGGCTTCTACGCTTGCCTACATCGAACGGACCCGAGGCCAACGCGGCCGTCCGTCAATCGGGTGGGACAGCCTCTCGCCGACGGAACGACAAGTCGCTGACCTTGTTCACGATGGTCTCTCGAACCGAGAAGTCGCGGCTCGTCTCCTCATGTCGCCCGACACGGTGAAGTCGCATCTTTCGCACATCTTCACCAAACTCGGCATCAACAAACGCGCACAACTCGCCGTGCAGGTAGCGAGCCGCAAGCAGTAGCTCGTACGCATAGGAATACGAGAACGATCACCCGAATGGGTGATGTTCACCGTCCACGAAAGTCAGACACTGGTTTCCGACGCTATTGCCGCGTTCACCAAACGGAGGAAACCACAATGCAAGTCATCGCTATCCACGACGTTAACGACGTCAATCATTGGTTTAACTCGCCAGCTCGCTCGGAGTTCTTCGAGGCCCGGGGTATGAAGGCCACCGCCTTTCGCGACCCGGCTGGCAGCAACACCGTAACCGTACTGATTGAAACGCCCGATCTGGAATCGCTCCAGGCTGCACTCGCCACTCCCGAGGCGAAGGTTGCGGAGGAGCGCGATGGCGTCCAAGTTGACACCCTCAAGATCTTCCTCAACGCCTAGGAGGCCACCACGTCCATCAACGACGAGCGGGTCTTTGCGACGACGGACCGCAAGGACCTGATCGTTTGGACCCTTGCGCTGCCACACGAACTCATCGTTGGAGTGCAATTTCCCCGACGAGTTATCTCTGCCAGGCACGAAGGTAGAAGTCTGGTCGAAAGCGATCTGGTCAATCGTTCGGGTCGGACATCCCGGATGGAGTGCCCACTCGCCGATGCGGTGCTTGCCAAGGCGAAGTAAGCCCGCTTTTCGGATTCCACTTTTCCTATTCACTCCCTTCTCTGAGGACCTTTCAAAATGAATGTATCTACGCATATGAACAACAATGACACTTTGGTAGCTGACTACCTGGTCATCGGCGCAGGTGCTGCAGCGATGGCTTTTGTCGACACGCTGCTGAGCGAAAGTGCAGACGCCACCGTGCTGATGGTGGACCGCCAGCACCGCCCTGGCGGGCACTGGAACGCGGCCTATCCGTTCGTGCGGCTACATCAGCCCTCGGCTTACTACGGCGTGGCATCACGAGAACTTTCCAGTGGTGGAGTGGACGCTGTTGGCATCAATGCTGGCATGGACAGCCTGGCCACGGGGGCACAGGTGCTGGCGCACTTCGAGCATGTGATGCAGCAACGCTTTTTGCCAACGGGGCGCGTTCAGTGGTTACCGATGAGCGACGTACTGCGTGATGGCTCACAGCTCAGTGACTCACAGTCCGATGGCGTGCATTCTGTACGCTCACTGACTAATGGCCAGGTGCAAACTGTCCGGGCCCGCAAGGTGGTTGATGCCACCCATGCGCAGACCGCCGTGCCGTCTACCCACCCGCCGCGCTACGACTTCTCGCCTGCCGTGAAGTGCATACCGCTCAACGATTTGCCAAAGATCAAACGCCCGTACGTCAACTATACCGTGGTTGGCTCTGGCAAGACCGGCATGGACGCAGTGTTGTGGTTGCTGGAAAACGGCGTGCCGCCGCAGCGCCTCCGCTGGGTGATGCCGCGTGATGCGTGGTTCTTAAACCGCGCCAACTTTCAGACGGGGCTGAGCAATTTTGAGCGCAGTATCGGCGCAAACATTGCCCAGTTTGATGCCATCATCGAAGCGTCGTCGGTGGCCGATGTATTCACGCGGCTAGAAGCTCATGAACAACTGTTGCGCATCGACCCTGCCGTGCAGCCCACCACTTACCACTGCGCCGTGGTCTCGCCACCCGAACTAGAGCAGCTGCGACGGGTCAGCGACATCGTGCGCCTAGGGCGTCTGAAGGCAATTGAGCCCACGCACCTGGTGCTGGACCAGGGCACGTTGGCGGCAGACCCCGACACGTTGTACATCGACTGCAGCGCCAGTGCCATCGTCGTGCCGCCCGTACTGCCGGTGTTCGACGGCGACCGCATCAACCTGTTCTTCCTGCGCACCTGCCAGCCTTTGTTTAGCGCCGCGGTCATCGCGTATGTCGAAAGCCATGTCAGCGATGTTGCTGAAAAGAATGCGCTTTGCCAACCCGTGCCCGTCCCCCAAGTTCCCATCGACTGGCTGCGCATGTGGCTGGCTTCACTGGCTAACGGCGCGGCTTGGCGTCAACATGCCGGACTGAGTACGTGGCTTGCCACCTGCCGACTAAACGGCCTGGCGATCATGAGCCAGGGCGTGACGCCCGACGACGCGCCCCGCATGACGTTATTGCAGCAATTAGGAGCCAAAGGCGGCCCCGCTGCGGCCAAATTACAGACACTGTTGGCTGCGGTTTCGGGGCGGGGCTGAGAGCTTGGTGGTTGGGTTTGGTGGTTGGGTTTAGTGGCTGCTCGGTTTTGCTTGCGTAAACATCGCTTGACGCAAGGTTGCAGGTTTGCAATGGGGATGGTGCGGGGACGCGTCAACGGATGTTGTCGCCGCATTTTTTGAGTGGGTGGTTTGGGGCCGGGCTGAGAGCTGCAACTCGTGGCAGTTATGCTGGCTGTTTCGTGAGGTCTAGTGCACTAGTGCGTGTGCGCGTAAATCGTTACGTAATGATTTCGGTGTGAATTCCGCAGTGGTGCTGGGAAGCGGGAGGAAAACACTACGCAAGGATTTACGCTTCCCTGCACTAGGCCTTGGTGAGGGAACCGTCTTCGATGAGAGCATCGAGTTGGCGGGTAAGGACCTTGGAGAATGATGGGTGGGTGAGTAGCCAGAACGTGTCCCGCTGAATTCCATCAAGAACTAGGCGGCCGACCTCGTCGGGGTCCATTCCTTTGTCAAGAAGGGCTTGAACGGTTGCCCCGGCTTTGCCCTCTGCGGCGCTGTTTGTCTTCGGTTTTGCTTTGCTCGGACGATAACCAACCGAGTGGCGGCTGATATCGGTGTTGATTGGCCCAGGGCAAAGGACTGATGCACGCACCGGGCTCTTCCGGCCTCGCAGATCGCGCTCCAACGTGGTCATCAAGGCAACGGCGCCGTGTTTCGCGACATTGTAAGCACCCATAAAACCTCCGCCAATAAGTCCGGCCAGCGATGCCGTGGTGTTGATATGGCCAATGCCTTGTTCTTCCATGATGGGCAAGAAGGTTTTAACGCCATAGATCGGACCCCATAGATCGACGTCGATCATCCAACGCCAATCTTCGAGCCGGATGTTATTCGTCGGCGTGGGTATGCCCACCCCAGCGTTGTTGCAAAGCACGTGAACCGCACCGAATCGATCAAGCGTGGCCGCAGCCAAGGCTTCGACCTGTTCAAGTTTGGAAACGTCGCATGACTGACTTGCCGCTTCGATGCCACGTGCTGACAGCTCGGCTACAACGGCCGCCATCATCTCTTCATCGAGATCGGCGATCATGATTTTCATTCCGGCGTCGGCAAAGGCCCGTGCCATGCCTCGACCGATACCGCTTGCGCCGCCCGTGATAACTGCTACTTGTCCGTGGAGTTCCATGGGCGAAAATTACTTGAAGTTGACGAAAGATGCACGTGCAACGCAACGATTTCTACCGCCTCGCCAACTTACCTGGCTGTGGATGTGGCTGTAGCGGTAGGGGACAGTTTGTGGCTGTAATGCGTCACTGGAGACACAACTTGTCCACCCAGGGCCGTCGTGCCAGAACTCCTCGCTAGTCAAGGCCGAGGCTCGATGCGCCAGCCGTTGGATCTCAGCGCAGTTCTGTCCCTTCAAGATCAGCAGCGGTACGCCAGTCTTCGAGGATTTGGAAGAACTTGGTGGTGCCGCCGCCGTACGAGGAGGTGAAAAAGCCGAGTGGGTTGTTGAGCTTGCCCTCGTCGTTGTAATAGCCGGGGGTGCAGGCGGCGAAGAATCGTCGACCGATGCGGCCTTTGGACTGCATCTCCGTAACCCAGCCATCTTCACCCTCAAGGGTCGCTTCGACGGAGGACAGACCGTTGTTGCGAACGTGATCGATCATGTAGGCAAGATGGTTCGCTTGCTCATTCAGCGTATGAGGAACGCTGGTCGTCAACGCGGTTTGGGTAAAGCCCAGGAAGAAGCAATTCGGAAATCCGTTGCTCTGCAGGCCATGGAGCGTTCGTAAACCATCTGCCCACTTGTCGGAAAGGGTGATGCCGTTGCGGCCGATGATGTCGTAGCCGGAACGTCGGGTGTAGTTGGTGCCGATTTCAAAACCGGTGGCAAAGATGAGACAGTCCACCTCGTACTCTTTTCCGTCGACCACTACACCGTGTTCTGTGAGCTGTTCGACGCCAAGGCCGTCGGTATCTACCAACGTGACATTTGGGCGGTTGTACGTGTCGAGATATTCGTCGTGAAAGCATGGGCGCTTACAAAACTGTCTAAACCACGGCTTGAGTTTTTCGGCGGTCGCCGGATCGTTCACGATGGATTCAGCCCGAGCACGCACCTGTTCCATCTTGCGCATATCGGCAAGTTCCATAAGCTCAGCCCGTTCTTCAGGCGTGAGCCTGCGCCCCAATTCTTTGCTCGCGGTCTTCGCAGCGGTTCGGGTGAGGTTGCGGAAGATGTCGGTCCAGCCGTCGGCTACTAAGTCTTCCTCTTGGTCACCTCCACTCACCAGAACGTTGAAGTTCTCCATCCTGCGCTTTTGCCAACCTGGCTCCAAGGATGCGGCCCACTCGGGATCGGTCTCGCGGTTATTTCGTACGTCCACTGATGATGGAGTCCGCTGAAACACATACAGCTGTTCGGCACTGGCGCCGAGGTGAGGGATGCACTGGATAGCCGTTGCGCCGGTCCCGATAATGCCGACGCGCTTACCTTCAAGCCCGGTCAAACCACCGGAAGAATCGCCACCGGTGTAGTTGTAATCCCAACGGCTGGTGTGAAACGTGTAGCCCTTGAACTCGTTGATACCCGGAATGCCTGGCAGTTTCGGACGATTCAAAGTGCCATTGGCCATGGCTACAAATTTTGCCGTGAAGCGATCGTTTCGATCCGTGGTGATGATCCAGTGCGACTGTGCTTCATCCCAGCGCATCTCCGTCACCCCAGTTTGGAACAGCGCGTTCTCATACAGGTTGAATTTGGCCGCAATGGACTTGGAGTACTCAAATATTTCCGGCGCAAAGGAGTACTTGTGTTTTGGGATGTACTCCATCTCTTCAAGCAATGGAAGGTACACATAGGATTCAACATCGCACATGGCGCCCGGGTAGCGATTCCAATACCAGGTACCACCCACGTCGCCAGCCCGCTCAACCATGCGAATGCTTTCGACCCCGGCCATTCGTAAACGAGCGCCGGTGAGTAGCCCGCCAAAACCTCCGCCGATGATGGCCACTTCGACGTGATCAAACAGTGGATCTCGGGTGAAACCGGGCTCCACGTAGGGATCATCGACGTACTGAGAAAACTCGGCCGTCACTTCGACGTATTGGTCATTCCCGTCGTCACGAACTCGCTTATCTCGTTCGTATCGGTACTTCTCTCTGAGCACATCGGGATCAAAGTCAAGATCACCGAGCAGCTGAGCAATTTGCGAAGTGGGCTTCATCGGTGTCTCCAGGGGCGGAACAATGGTGGATTGTTACCTCTGGTCTACCCCCGACCGAACGATCCGGTCAACTACTGACCTCGGAATGCGTTGTTGTTCTTCTGCTTGCAGGCCGAGTACGGTCACGAAACCCGTTCCCAACAGGTCTAGTGACCGGACTCGCTTCCCCTTCCGGCTGCGGCGAGTGGCTCCGCTTCGATAACGGCGGGTTTACTCGGGCTCCCGTTTCGGTTTTACCGGGACTCGCATGGGATACTGACCTCGGTCGCTGTGCGAATGCTGGCGGCACCGGGTGAAGTTCTCGTTGGAGGATACGCAGATGTCTGAGTCGACCACACACGCTTCGAAAGAAAACGCGACGAAACGCCCGGAACGCGTGGTCCATCCACCCGAGTATTACGAGCAGATCAAGCAGCGCTTTGCTGAGGCCCGCGATCTGCGTTTGTCGTACCGTCCGGAAGGCCGAAACCAATTCGTGACTGAGTTGGAAGGGGAGCTTGCCCGCTACGAAACCGATCCCTACGCCGAGGAAAGGATTGAGCGAGCACCAATCAACGACACGGTTGAAGTGCTGTTTATCGGTGGGGGTTTCTCGGCCCTCTTGACGTCGGCTCGGTTGCGTGAAGTTGGGGTCGAATCGATTCGCATCGTGGAGCGTGGCGCCGATGTGGGGGGCACCTGGTACTGGAATCGCTATCCCGGTGTGGCGTGCGATGTGGTGGCCTATGACTACCTACCGTTGCTTGATGAACTGCAGTATGTCCCCACTCGCCACTATGCCCGCGGTGATGAGATCTTCGGTCACTGCAGAGCTATCGCGAACAAGTACAACCTCTACGAACTCGCCGTGTTCCAAACCACCGTCACCTCGACCACGTGGGTAGAGGACGAGCAGATGTGGCACGTCGGTACCGATCGGGGCGACGTGATGCGGGCGAAGTTCGTGATCTGCGCGAATGGCACCTTGACCAAACCGAAGCTCGCGCGCATCAAAGGTATGGAGTCATTCGCTGGCCATTCGTTCCATACGTCGAGGTGGGATTACGAGTACACCGGGCTCGACCTCACCAACCTGGCCGACAAGGTCGTAGGAATTATCGGGACGGGGGCCACCGCGGTGCAGGCCATTTCGCATCTCGGTGCCAACGCAAAAGAACTCTTTGTGTTCCAACGAACCCCTTCCTCGATCGACGTCCGCGAAGACTGGGAAACCGATCAGAAGTGGGCCGCTACCTTGGAGCCCGGTTGGCAAGCAAAACGTAGGTTGAAGGCGTTGACGGCTCCTCCGTTGTCGGCCATGCAAATTGAGAAGCGCGCGGATATGTCGGTCGAAGAGAAGGTGGCAAAGCAGGAAGCCGCCAATATCGATTACATGATGCGGATTCATAAGCGTATAGAGGACATTGTGGAGGACCCGGCTACGGCTGAGGCCCTCAAGCCTTGGTACATGTTCATGTGCAAACGGCCGTGTTTTCACAACGAATACCTACCGACGTTCAATCGGCCCAACGTGCACCTCATCGACACCGCGGGTAAAGGCATCACCGAAATTGGGCCTTCTGGGCCAATCTTTGAAGGTGAAGAATTCAAACTTGACCTGCTCATTTACGCCACGGGTTTTGAAGTCCAAAAGACCGGAACCTACAACGCCATCACCGGGCAAGGTGGGTTAGACCTCCAAGACAAATACGAGGAGGGAATCCGAACGGTTCTCGGCATTCACACCCACGGCTACCCCAACATGTTCATCATGGGCGGCTACCAGGCCTCGTTTAACTTCAACCTCACCGACGTGCTCCAAGCCCAAGGCGATCA
Source organism: Acidimicrobiia bacterium (assembly GCA_043718695.1). Classification (GTDB taxonomy): domain Bacteria; phylum Actinomycetota; class Acidimicrobiia; order Acidimicrobiales; family JANYDT01; genus JANMZO01. The sequence continues at coordinate 7,524 of JAYSVF010000100.1, forward strand.
CATAGCGGCCTGCATCGACCACGTCCGCAAAAACGGTTACGACACCATGGATTGCACCGCCGAAGCGGAAGAGTGGTGGGTAGAAGAAGTCATCGCCCATCGCGGCAAGACCTCACGCAATGCCGAATGCACCCCGGGCTATTACAACTTCGAAGGCGAATTCAACCGACGGCAAGACGGCAACTACAACGGCGGCTTCCCAAAATACGGTGCTCACATGGCCGATGTACGTGCACGTATGAATGAACGCTTCACCTTCACAAAGGCCTGAGACCCCACCGTCGGCGTTGGCCCAATTCTGGTGCCATTGCATCTCGACCGCTGTTTGTAAATCACTCGCTTCGTCACATTGACGGCATCCCGCGATGCGGTCTGGTCTCATGTTTGGTCGCGTGGTTGTGGGGTGAGTGCTTATTGGGCGTCACTGTGTAGGCATTGCGACACGCCATATCTGCACGGTGACGCTTCATTTGCACTGCTGAGATTGTCTAATCAGTTCAGTGGTGGATGCCGCCGTCGACTACGAATTCTTGGCCGGTGCAGTAGCTCGATTCGTCGCTGGCTAGGAACAGGACCATGTTGGCAATATCGCGTGAGGTGCCCATTCGGCCTAACGAAAGTCCGCGTTCGAATCGGGTGCGGACTTCGGGGTTGTGGATCGCCGGGTTGTCTGCCGTCATGGGTGTGTCGATGAGGCCGGGATGAACGGAGTTGACTCGTATGCCGTTGCGGCCCCATTCCTGTGCGGCGACCTTGGTAAGTCCACGTATGGCCCATTTCGTTCCCGCGTAAGCACCGTGGTTTTTGACGCCCTCAAGGCCGGCGACAGAGCTTATATTGACAATCGAACCCGGCGTTCCCGTAGCTATCATTGCCGCCGCAGCGGTGCGCATTCCCAGGAACGTGCCGGTTTGGTTGATGGCAATGATGTTGTTCCACTCGTCGAGCGTTGTCGCATCCATGCGCTTGGTCATGTCGATTCCAGCGTTGTTGACCAATACGTCAAGGCGACCATGACGTTGAACAATCCCGTCGACGACCTGTTGCCATTCCGTTTCTGAACGCACGTCAAGATGGACGTATTCGGCGTTGGGAATTCCTGCGGCAGTTTCGGTACCAACTTCATCGAGAACGTCGGCGAGTACAACGATGGCTCCCTGCTCGGAAAACAGCTGGCCCTCGTCGGCTCCCTGTCCGCGCGCGCCACCGGTAATTAGGACAACTTTTCCTGCGAGTCGGTTCATCTATTGCTCTTTCGTTAGGTCACGGTCGGTCAGCATGGCTGCAGAGTTCGCTCGATCTTCGGCATCACTTGGTGAAGACCCAAGCCAATCGACAAGCACACCTGCGTTGTCTTCCCCTCGATGACGGGGTGATCCGTGGACCCCACTGCTTAGGGTTGAGAACCGGTAGGGCGACTGAAAGATTGGTCGGGTGCCACCTTCCCGGTTGTCAACTTCGACGACGGAGTTTCGTAGCTTGATGGTGGGGGAGTCGAAAATCTCGGCCCGGCTTTTCACTACGCCCCACGCGAGGTTGGCACGATCAAGCGCAGCACACAGAGCACCACGATCGGGGAAGCTGCAGAAGTAGTTGGTGGTTGCTTGATGTCGCAATTGGATCTTCGTTTCCAAGTCGCAATCGGGTGGGGCTGGGTCAACTACACCAAGAACGCTGTTGACCCGAGACCACACCCAACGAAACCCGCCGGCCAAGACAATCGGTCCGTCGACGGCATCCCAAACTTCGCCATTGGTAGCCACGGCCTTGCGATCGTCGAGATTGAAGATGATGGCGTCGTCGGAAAATCCAATCGCATCGACCATGGCAATATCGAGGTGCTGTCCCTGGCCAGTTGCGTCGCGAGAGCGCAGGGCGGCGAGGATGCCAATTACGCCATGAAGTCCTGAGGTGACATCGGCGGCAGAGAACGTGACGTCGTGCAGGCCCGCTCCATCTAACTCAGGACCGCGGGCGATCAATCCCATTTCGGCGTGAGCGATGCTGGCATAGGCGGCCCGGCGCGATTCGGGACCCTCCTGCCCAAACCCTGAGATCGAAAGCATCAACAGGCGAGGATTGATAGCCGAGAGCCCGGCCCAATCAAGCCCAAACGAAGCCAACACGCCCGGCCGAAAGTTCTCAATCACAATGTCTGCAATCGCTGCCAGTTCTTGAACGATTGCGATCCCGTCGGGATGGTTGAGGTCAACGGAGATGTTGCGCTTCCCCACGTTTTGCTGCACGAAATAGGTGCTCAATCCAGCGATCTTTCGTCCCCAGTTTCGGCTGACGTCACCATCGGGCGGCTCGACCTTCACCACATCGGCCCCAAGATCAGACAGGATGCGCCCGGCCACTGGCCCTGCGAACACACGGGACAAATCAAGTACTCGAAGCCCAGCAAGTGGACCGGCAGCGCGTGCATCAACTGAGCTCATTGAGTCGTCCTTTTCGGTTGAGTCTTGACACTGGAGGATTCGGGGCAAGCCCTGAACCCGAGTCTCCGCAGCGTAGGGGAAACTTCAACGCCGCGCACGATCGGGGCCGTGTCGGAGCCCCGCAGGAGTTTCGGGCTGGCTATCCGCGTGGGGTTTTGAGGTCCCGATTACGATTGAAATGTTGGTGACTCTCCGGAACTCCGAAGAAGGCGTAACAGCTCCAAGTGCACGGAGCGAATTTGGTCGTTAGAGTCAGGTTCTATGACCGATCATCAAGCTGTGTGCGAAACCGTCTATCGCTATGCCTATGCGCTCGACAACCGCGACTGGGTGCTCTACCGCTCGATCTTTGCCGACGAAGTGGATTTTGATTTCTCCACCTACCACGGTAGACCGGGAGTTCGTATGCGCGCAGATGACTTGGTTGCCTCAGCTGCGAAACTGTTCGCAGGTTTCCACGCAACGCAACACACCATGAGTAATCCAATCGTGGAAATTGATGGCGGCTCGGCTCGTTGCAGTATGTACATCCAAGCCGCTCACTCGGTGGATCCCGATCCGGAAGCACCGTGGTTCATCATGGGCGGACACTACGAGGATCATCTCATTCGGCACAACGGCGGTTGGCTGCTCGACGGAGTCTGTATGAAACTTCGCTGGACCCGCGGCGACAAAAACATCATGCGCGCTGCTGTGGCTCATTCGCGTAAAGCGAGTTGACTCGACCCAACCGCATGAAGTGACCTCACCGTGTCGAACCGGCGTGAGCCAAGACCAAAGGTGAGCCAGACAGGCATGAGCTAGACCGAAATGAACCGAACCGCAACGAACCGAACCGCAACGAAGGAGTATGAAAATGATTGAGCTTGCTGACCGAATCGAATTGCATGAACTTCCGGGCCGCTACGGCGATGCCATTGACGACCGGAACTGGGACGGCCTCGACGCAATCTTCACTCCCGACGCAACCTTTGACCTCACCGATCTTGGCTCGAAGCTGCTCGTCGGTCTCCCTGAAATCAAACAGTTCATGGACGTTGAAGCGCAGCACCCGCGTACGCACATGATGACCAATATCTACGTCGACGACACCCCTGAAGGCGTGAAGCTCTGCTTCCGAATCGTCGCCCTGCGCGGTGGTGGACTGGTAGGAACGGCCTCCTACTACGACGACGTCGTCAAAACCCCACACGGCTGGCGAGTGAAAGACCGCGTCGTAACCCTCCGTCGCCGCAATCCGGTAGGCAACTAGACCGTTTGACTAATTGAGGGAGGACATTCAAGCAAAGAGTAATTCGCGCGGTGGTTGCGGTTTTAGAATTTTGACACAGTGGTCAAGTGCCGCCGAGACGACAAGGGGCATTGAAGAAAAGACTCATCGTGATTGAACTGCCTGGAACACCAGACATGAACTCCCGGATTGCTCCGCCCGAAGCTTGTGTGCTGAACCAAGAGGACCGGTGCCCACTAGTTGAGATCAGAACTGCTCCTCATCCCGACGGCCGCGAAACACCTCCCCGCACCAATGACCGCGTGTGGGCGAAGGTTCGTGTGCCAGTACCCGCAGATCCAATGTTGCACGCCTGTCTCCTGGCCTTTGTCGCCGATATTGGTGCAGGATTTGGTGATGTTGCCGGGCCGGGAGTTCCCCTATTCGGTCCAAGTATTGCCTTCTCCCTTTGGTTTCACGGCACAGCGAACATGAACAACTGGGTATTGTTTGAATCGTCGGCTCTCAAGGTTGGCGGGCATCGTGGCTTGTATCGCAGCTCGGCGCATTCTGCTGATGGTCAACTCATCGCGATGGTCAACCAAGAAATACTGAACCTTCGATCGGGGCAGTCGAGCAAAGAATCGAGGGGATGAAAACGACTCAGGAGGAGTCATTTAGCTCCCATCGATTCGAACGACGGTATTGCTACCGTTTTGCGATTGCAAAATCGTTGGGCAATACTCGGCCATTCGCTCCTGGGTTTGTTTTGTCGCGCAGAACCTGAGCGAACGTATTTTGTATTCGCGCTTATGAATGGCCGGAGGGCCGATGACCAACGTTCGATGGATCGAAGACACCCCGTATGGATCGAAGACTCCGTTTTGGACGCGGGCCAATGCGGGCGAAGTGCTTCCGGCCCCGCCGAGTCCTTCGGCTTGGGACTTGGTATTCGACAACGGTGGCTCGGTCGCTGGGTGGCGTGACTGCGCCGTCAATCGGTTAGGTGTCGATAACAGCGAGTTGAGCGCGAATGAGAACCAGTGCGAATTCATCGGTCTCATCGGTGGGTATGCCTACCTTGGTGCTACGTGGATTCGTGTGTGGGCCGAGCGCACTCCTGGCATGTCGGCCGCAGCTATCGATCAGGCGTATTTCGGTGACCATCCCGATGTCCCGGTTTATGTGGCTGAGCCGTGGCATGAGAATCCGCGTACGAGCGAAGTGATGACCGGGTGGTTGGGTTGGGTGATGGGGTCCATGGAGCAAAACGAGTTGGAAGCAGATCGGCTTGCGGCAATCGCTATTCGCAAGCAACGCCCCGATCTTTCCAAACTGAGCGACGACGAATTGCTTGATCATTGTGTGGCTTTGCGTCCGGTGTGTCGACGGATGTTTGATCAGCACATCAACCAAAGCGGTGCCGCCTCAATCGGGCCCGGTGCGTTGGGTGCCATTTGCGCTGCCGTTGGACGTCCGGGTGACGTGTTGAGCTTGATCGCTGGGCAAGGCGGCGTTGACTCCGCAGCACCTTCTTATGCCATGTGGGAGCTCGGTCGCGCCGCCGCTGCATCACCGGCAGTGGCAGCACTTTTTGATGCGGGTCCTCATGGCTTGAACATGGTCTTGCGAGCTTCGCAGAGCCTCGCCGTTGTGAGTTACGTTGCCGCGCTTGATGAGTTTCTCAAGGAGTTCGGCTCACGTGGTCCCAACGAATGGGACGTCCACGCCGAAACCTGGGAAACCGAGCCCGATCTGGCTCTCGGTCTCATCGACCACATGCGCCAAATGTCTGCAGCGCAAGACCCGTCGCTACGACACGACGAACGAGAAGTTGAACGCAACCGTTTAACGGCAGAGATTCGCGCAATGCTGGTTGGCAACGACGAAGCGCTTGGAACATTCGATGCAGCCGTGAAGAGTGCATCAACGTTTGTGCCCGGTCGTGAGCGTTCAAAGACCAATATCATTCGCGTCATTGAAGAAGTGCGCGTGGCTGTGCGCGAGCTCGGACGCAGGGCGGTTGAACGTGGACATATCGATCACCCCGTTGACCTCTGCATGTTGTTTGAAGACGAACTTCGCGCCTACGCCGCGGGGCAGCTGACCGATATTCGGGCCACCGTTGCTGCACGGTCGGCCCACTACGAATGGCTGCTCTCGTTGGAACCGCCATTCATTGTCAATGGTGTGGCCCCGAGCAACACAACATGGCCACGCAAATCGGATCATCAGTCTACGATGCTGAAGGTTGGCGAGAGTATTCAGGGGATGCCTGGTTGTCCGGGAATAGTACGTGGACGTGCTTGTGTGATTCTCGATCCTTCGGATTCAACCGAACTCGAATCCGACGACATTCTCGTCGCCCCCATGACCGATCCCGCATGGACTCCACTGTTCGTTCCAGCGTCAGCCGTAGTGGTCAACGTTGGTGCGGCGCTAAGCCATGCCATCATCGTGAGCCGCGAGCTCGGGATTCCCTGTGCAGTTTCGGTGACCGATGCCACCCATCGCATCCCCCATGGCGCAACCATCGAAGTCGATGGAACCACCGGCACCGTCACCCTGATCGCCCTTCCCTAAAGCAGGAAAGCGCGCACATCCCCTAGGTTTGGCCTAGCCCACTTCAGCTGCGGCGGCAGCGAACTGGGAGTTATAGAGGGTGAAGTATGGGCCGGCGTTTCTGATGAGTTCGTCGTGGGTTCCCTGTTCGACGATACGTCCGGCGTCCATCATCAAGATCGTGTCGGCATCTCGAATAGTCGAAAGCCGATGCGCAATCACAAAACTGGTTCTCTGTGACCGGAGCGCTGCCATGGCGTGTTGAATCAGAACCTCTGTACGCGTATCAACGGAGCTTGTGGCTTCGTCGAGAATGAGGATCGCCGGATCAGCCAGGAATGCGCGAGCGATGGTGATGAGCTGTCGTTGACCGGAACTCACGTTGGATCCGGAATCGTCAAGAACCGTGTCATAGCCAAGTGGGAGCGAATGCACAAAGCGATCTACATACGTCGCACGAGCTGCCGCCATCAAATCGGCTTCGCTAGCCTTGAGGTTGCCATAGGCGATGTTGTCGCGAATCGTGCCTTCAAACAGCCACGCGTCTTGGAGAACCATACCCATTTGGGAACGCAACTCGCGCCGGGGCATCGAAGCGATATCGCGTCCGTCGACACGAATCTGTCCCCCGTTGAGTTCATAGAACCGCATCAGCAAGTTCACCAATGTGGTTTTGCCGGCACCGGTTGGCCCCACGATGGCGACGGTTCGACCTCGTTCGGCAACCAACGACAATCCTTCGATCAGCGGTTTCTCGGGAAGGTATGCGAACGAAACATTGTCAAACTCAACGAGCCCGCGTACCTCGCCAACTATTGGCCCGCCTACCTCGGCAACTTCTTCAGGGGCATCGAGAAACTCAAAAACCCGTTCGGCTGAGGCGACGCCGGATTGCAAAATATTGGCCATCGACGACAGCTGCATGAGGGGCATGCTGAGCTGACGGGAGTACTGGAAGAACGCTTGAAGATCGCCGAGTGTCATCGAACCCGAGGAAACCCGCACACCGCCGATCACGGCAATCGCCACAAAGTTCAGGTTGTTGAGAAAGTTGCTCCCAGACTGAATCGACAGCGAAATGGCCTGGGCCGAAAAGCTTGCCTGGTACAGCTTCTCGTTCTCCACGTCGAAAGTTCGTTCAACATCTTCTTGTCGTCCGAATGCTTTCACCAGTGCGTGGCCGGTGAACACTTCCTCGATGTGGGCGTTGAGTGTGCCGGTATGTTTCCACTGTGCCATGAAGCGTTTGCGTGATCGCTTGGCAATGAACTTCACCATCACCAGCGTTGCCGGGATCAACAACACCGAAACGATGGCGAGAATCCACGAGATCGTAAACATCATGATCAACACACCAAACAATGTCAACGTAGAGGTGAGGATCATCGACAAGCTCTGTTGCACACTTTGCGCCACGTTGTCGATGTCATTGGTGACACGGCTCAGTAGATCACCGCGTGGTTGTGAGTCCACATACTTCAGCGGCAGCGCATTGAGTTTGTCTTCCACCTCGGCACGCAAGGTACGCATGGTTCGTTGCACCACGCCCGCGAGGATTCGGCCTTGAATCCAGTTTAGAAGGGAAGAAGCAAAGGAAAGGACGACGGCAAAGATCAGTATTCCTCGAAGCCCCGAAAAATCCACACCCGATGGAGAACGAAGTCCGCTGAACACGAGATTCGTGCCTCGCCCAAGGACCTTGGGGGTGGCGACCGAAAGCCCCATCGCGACGACGGCCATGGTGATCACCACGATCACCTTGAAACGCTCTGGGCCTAACCGGCTGGCCAGTCGTTTTGCCGAAGCCTTAAAGTTTTCCGACTTCTCCACAGGCATTCCCGCGCTGGCCATCCGCCCGACAGGACCCGGAGATGAGACGGCACGAGCCGCTGCTGCTTGCGATGCTGAAGGCTTGTCGCTCATGCTGCTACCTCCTGCTCGGCGCGTTGCGATGAAACAATCTCGGCATAGGTTTCACAGGAATGAAGAAGCTCTGTGTGCGTACCAATCCCAACCGCTTCACCATCTTCGAGCACCAGAATCTGATCGGCTCCGGCAATGGTGGAGACACGCTGCGCGACCACCAACACAATGGCGTTGGTGGTGTGCGGTTTGAGCGCAGCGCGCAGTCGAGCATCGGTGGCGAGATCGAGGGCCGAGAAGGAATCATCGAACAGGTAAATCTCTGGCTTGTGTACTAAAGCCCGAGCGATAGCTAAGCGTTGACGTTGTCCGCCTGAAACGTTGCTCCCGCCCTGGCTGATCGCGGATTCCAAGCCGTTGGGCATGGCTCGCACGAAATCGGCGGCTTGCGCAATCTCCAGTGCCTCCCAAAGCTCCGCTTCAGTAGCATCGGGTTTTCCGAAACGCAGGTTGGTAGCCACCGTCCCCGAGAAGAGGAACGGACGTTGCGGGACCAAACCAAGACGAGACCACAAGACCTCAGGTGCGAGCTCGCGGAGATCAACTCCACCCAGTTGCACCGAACCCGATGTTGCGTCAAAGAGTCGAGGTATGAGGTGAAGGAGCGTGGTTTTTCCTGAGCCGGTGCTGCCGATGATTGCCAGTGTTTGCCCAGCTTTGACGGTGAAGGAGATGTTGTTCACCACAGGTGACTCTGCGCCGGGATAGTGGAAGCTCACATTCTGCACAGCCAACGTTCCGGGTGTCTTCAAGTCCGCGACCGGGCTGGTGGGAATGACCACGGAACTATCGGTAGTGAGAACTTCCATGATGCGATCGGCGCAGACCGCGGCGCGAGGAACCATAATCACCACAAACGTCGCCATCATGACCGAACCAAGCACCTGGCCCAGATAGGAAAGAAATGCCACCAGCGACCCGATCTTCATGGCACCCGAGCTGATCCGATTCGCCCCGATCCATACGGCCGCTGCCATCGACACGTTCATCACCAACATGACGGAGGGAAACATGCGGGCCATCAGGCGTCCAGCTCGCTCCGATGTGTCTGTGAGGCCGTCATTGGCGCTAGCGAATCGCTTGACTTCATCAGGTTCACGCACGAATGCCCGCACGACGCGAATGCCAATAATCTGTTCACGAAGTATTCGGTTTACATTATCTATGCGTACTTGCATTTCGCGAAACTGGGGGACCATCAACGCAACGGTCGATCCGGCCAACAGCACGAGAACGGGAATGCTGGCGAGCATCAACGTCGACAGGCCTAGGTCTTCACGAAGAGCCATGATCACGCCACCGACCATGGTGAGGGGAGCAGCGACCAACATCGTGCAACCCATAACCACGAGCATCTGGACCTGCTGCACATCGTTGGTGATTCGGGTGATGAGCGAGGAGGCACCGAACTTGTTGACCTCACGAGCTGAGTAGCCGGTAACGGTATGGAACAGGCCGCTACGAACATCCTTGCCAAATCCCATGGCGATCTTGGCGCCGAAATACACCGCACCGATGGAGAATGCCACCTGAACCAGTGTCACCCCGAGCATGATCAGCCCAGTTCTCCAAATGTATCCAGAATCGTTTTTGGCAATACCCTTATCGATTATGTCAGCCGACAAATCGGGAAGATACAGCACGGCGATGGTCTGGATGAGCTGCAGGACCGAAACGACGATGAGCGGCCATCGGTATTTGGCAAGGTGCATTCGGAGCAAGCGGATAAGCATGAGGCCTTAGAACTTAGGTCGTGTTGCTGATTGTGCCCAACCCATTGCGGTGACTTTGGGCCTGACCCCAAGCGGTCTGGTGGGCGACTGGCGACGCGGAGGCGAACGGTGCCAGAGTTGGCGAATGAGCGCAGCGAAGGATCATCGACCCGAAACGTGGCTTCCCCTCACGCAGGAAGAGGTGATTGAGCCGGAACTTGGGATCGTTGATCCGCACCATCACCTTTGGGACTACAGCGGTAAACCGGGATACCAGCCGAAGTACCTTCTCGATGACCTGCACGCCGACACCGGGAGTGGCCACCGAATCGATGCCACGGTGTTCGTCGAGTGCAGCTGGGCCTACCGAACCGATGGTCCCGTTGAACTGCGTGAAGTGGGCGAAACCGAGTTTGTAGCCGCGCAGGCTGCGCTGTCACTAGAGCGGATCGGCCAGGCGCCGATTGGGGCCATCGTCGGAGCATGCGATCTCCGGCTCGGTTCGAAACTCAACGGGGTTCTCGACGCCCACGAAAAGGCTGCCGCTGGCCTGTTCCGTGGAATTCGGCACCGCTTAGCCCATGACCCGACCGGCTCTGCGCGCACCAGCGCCCCCAACGAGAACATCGAAGGTCTTATGGGCACTGATGAGTTTCGCGCCGGTGTCGCTCTGCTCGGAACCCGTGGTCTCACCTTCGACGCTTGGATCTACCACGTTCAAATGCGGGAACTCATTGCGCTGGCCAAAGCTGTTCCGGGAACGACGATCATTCTCGACCACATCGGCGGACCCTTGGCCGTTGGTGCCTATGAGGGTCGTTGGGAGGAAATCCATTCGACCTGGCGTGGCGAACTTCAAGAACTTTCGAACTGTCCCAATGTCGTCGTCAAGGTTGGAGGAATTGGTATGCCTACGTACGGTAGCGGGTACGAGGTTCGTGACCTTCCGCCAACGTCGGATCAAATCGTGACTCATTGGGGTGCGGACATGCGCTTCATCATTGACACCTTTGGTGCGGATCGGTGCATGTTTGAATCGAACTTCCCGGTCGACAAAGTGTCGTTCTCGTATCGCATCATGTGGAACGCCTACAAGAAACTTTCAGCTCATTACTCCTCAACCGATCGAGAGCAACTGTTCTCTGGCACGGCCCGCCGCATCTACCGAGTGACGGCGTAAGGTGTGGCGAGTTTCCCGAGTTAGAGGCTCCTAACTCGGGACCCGTCGACGGAGAACCGGCTACATCGTGTTGGGGTAGTACTCGCCTGACGGAACGTTGGAAACGTCGGACCAAAAGTCGGAGTCGAATGGCCAGGAATCTTCTTCGCCTACCAGGGGGCCCTGCACAAACTTGCCGTAGTCGCCACCAGCTCGCTCGCTGCCAACCAGGGACCAAGCTTGGCGTTTGTAGGTCCAGTTATCGGGTTGCAAACGGTTGGCTTCGTTGAAATGTGCGAGAGCCAAATCACGTTGGCCGTTGCGCCAAAGATGGTTCGCCAACTCAAAATGCGCGGCACCTTCAGACTTGGAAATCGGACGGGGTTGTGACCGAGCAATGACCTCATCGGGGCTCAACACATACGCGCTTGCGGCACCGTTGGCCACCCAGTCACGAATTGCTTCATGGTAGGTCAAACGGTCTTGACCGGTTCCAATCGCATTGCGAGGATCGGCGCCTTCTGGGGCCTGCGGCGCGTTTGGGGCCTTGCCCATTTTCGGTAGCGAACCCAAAATTCCCTTAGGCATTTCTTGGCGAGCACCGGGCCAGCCTGGTTCCGCGGGGCGCACAATCATTCCCTGCTCGTCAATCCAAACAACGTTCGGAATATTCACGACGCCAAACAATGCGTCCATCTGGTGGGTGGGATCAAGCAGCGACGGATGCTCGGGATTGGCGGCTTCGATGAAGGCTCTCGAACCTTCGGCGCCGGTGATGTCGAGGGAAACGGTAACCACTTCAAGGCCTTTGCCGTGAAGCTCATTGCGCAAGGTCTGCCACCCGGGCAGATCAAAGGCACAGCCTCAATACGGGGCCCACGAAACGATCACGACCTTTTTGCCTCGTAACGACGAAAGCCGAAATTCCTTGCCATTCAGATCGTTGAGGACTAGCTCCGGTGCGATGGCACTTACCAATGCCCGATCGCCAAGGGATTCCGGCCCCAGTGCCCACAGGCCGACTTTCTCGTCATGCACGGTCGCCATGCGTAGTCGCTCAGCGGTGCTGCTCAGATTGAACCCGTTTGACTGATCAAGCGGCACGCATACATCACCCTTACAGGCACCCTCGGGCTTTATGGCCCAACCGGTCGCGGCACCAAACTGTTCTGCATCGATATCCAACGATTCAAGAATCATTGAATGAACCTAGCAATCAGCGCGCGCAATTGCGACTCGTTCCTGTAGGTGGGTTGCGGTCTTGATTTGGGCCCTGGGAGTCGGTGAATCGTGCAAATATGAGCGACAGCTATGAACAACGTGGACATCGACGTGACCGCAAAGTGCTCGGGTAGGCAACAACCCAAAACCTTGGCTGAGGAACGCGCCATTGTGAAAGCCGCCACCGGGTTCTCGGCGGATCGTCGGAAGGCTCAACCTCGGTGCAGGACATTCTCGATGAAGCCGGCCTATCGACGCGAGCGTTCTATCGGCACTTCCGCTCGAAAGACGGGCTGATCGCCTCGATGTATCGAACGGCCAGTCAACGTGTGGCCGAAGAGTTGGCGGTTGCTGCTGCGTCGGCGCGGGGCCAATCGAGGCCTTTAGCGCGTGGGTTGACGGGCTGTTGGCGGTCGCGTACAACTCAAGGCGGGCGGCTCAGGCCAAGGTGTTGTCGTCGAGCGAAGCGTTAACTTCCAAAGGTGTCGCGCCAGCACGAATCGAGGGTGAGAACGCCAATATGGCGTTGCTGATCGGGATTTTGGAACACGGCAAGCGTTCTGGCGTGTTCCCCCATGTGGAACCGATTGATGATCGGGTTGGAACAACGTGGTGTGGGGCAGCGACGCTTGCGTGCTGATTCTTGAGATCGTCGACCTTCTCGGACAATCACGCGTTCCCACTCGTCAAACAGTTCTTCGGACCAAACAAACTCGAACAGTTGATCTTCGGCCAACGTCAAGATCAAATCCATCACCGAGAATGGGAAGAGCTCGTTCGAATCAACAAACACCCGGATGAGTGCCACCGGGCTTCTCAGTCTTCGCCAAGAAGCTCCGCAATCTTTTCACGCCCGGAACGCATTCGCTCTTGCTTGCGCTTCAGAGTAACTACATCTGCGACGAGGATTCGTCGATGGCTACTCGAGGGAAGCCTTCGACAGGCGAGCACGCCATCCTCCAACAATCGATCTACGAATTGGCGAGTTACTCCGAGCATTGCTGCTGCTTCCGCTGGGGTGACCTCGCCCTCATCCTTAAGAACGAAAAAGGACCCGCCGTCAGCAAGATCGTTGAGTAATGCTACGAGCTGTCCCTCAAGCTCCGAAGCGGGTGTGATCGTTGCGGCAAGGTTTCGAGCGGCCTTGCGGCTTGCTGCCGAGTCGGGGCGAAGCAGCTGAAGAGTTTTCACGAAGACAGGTTACCGCAGACTGCAATAAGTGCAACAACAATATCGGAACCGTCTCGGTTGAACCCTGAGCAAGTAATCAGTGGGAACAGTCAGTTGTCGTCGCGTGCCGATTTCCCGTTGAGAAATGCTAGAGATCGGGCGACTGTTGCGGCGACGAACCTTTCCTGCTTGGGTCCTTCGATAAACCTTTGGGCAGCCAGCAGCGGCAAGGGTGAATTCATGCGAAGAGATTCCACGGAAGCCGCCCGGCAGGTTTTGATCGCGTGTACCTGAACGATAAGAGCTGCTGCGGGGTCTCGGAGCGAGGACTGCTGTAGCAACTCACTGTAGGTTCGCAGATCGCTCGCCATGGGTTCGACGCGTACACGCTGGCCGACTGTGGAGTGCCATTCATGACGGCCGGTCCAAAACGCCAGGAACGTAGCGAACAACGCGAGGCGAACCGTGTCGGGGCCTGGATTCGCCTCGTTGTGCCAGCGGGCGGCGTGGGCGTAGGTTACCCCGTGGGTGATGTCGAGCCAATTGAAATCGTCGAGAAAATCCCGTTCGCCGCTTGTGTCATAACGCAACAGTCTCTCGCTGGTCGCAAGTACGGCCGCATCCAAAATTCCGTGCACCCCTGAGCCCTGACGCAAAGCGTTTATGGAGGCCTCAAACGCACGTGTACGGTCTCGGCCAAGCAGCTCATCCACGAGTCCGTCGCGGCCGTCCCATGACGACGAGGTAGGGATCGCGGCAAGCTCGTAGAGGTCGAGGCTGGCGAGGTTTTTCATGAACGGCTTCATATACGGAAGCTTGTCCTCACGGGTTCCAAACACAATCGTTGGGACCAGATAGGGAAGGACCGTATCGGCGCGCTCCCAGCCAATCATTGCAAGAAGTTCGAATGCCTTCTGAACGTAAATTGCTCCGTGTCCATAGGAAAGGTGATGGTCGCTCACAACGTTGGTAAACCACCGCTGCAATTCCTTGGCGGAAAGGCCATCGTGAATCCCACCCCTGAGGAGCGATTGTGCCTTGTCCAGTTGCTCTGTTTCGACAAAGGAACGAAACAGTTCTTCGGCTCCAGATGCTGGCGGGTTTATCGGATCCGGCAAGTGCTCGACCGGGCGACTGCGCTCGCTTTCGCAGATGCCCGCAATGGCCTGCACGATTGGGAGCGCCTTTTGGTCGCCTTCGTAGAGCTCGGCCATGGCTAGCGCGTCTGTGGCTGAGGCAATTGAGTGGCCCCATCCGAATTCTGCGCGAGGTGCACCAAAAGCAACGGCTTCCCAGACCAGTTCGCCAGGATTGGCACTCGCGTTCAGCAAACGAATTACATCCCGCGAAATTTGGCCGACATAGTTGTGTTCAATTCCGCTTCGTAAACTGGCGAAGAGTTTGGGTCGTAGGTCGTTGCCTACAGGTTGATGCAACGCCACACAGATTGTGCCGTCGGCATCGATGCGCACGTGGTGTGACGTCACGTTCTCTTCGCCCTGTGTGCAGTGTCCATCGGTTACTCGAAACTTCCAGTTGTGCCACACGCAGGTCAGCTGATCGCCAACGAGATCCCCCTGGGTCAACCCATATCCTTCATGCGGACACGCGTTGTCCAGTGCGTGCACGCCCGTACTAAGCCGCACCAAACAGATTCGACGGTTTCCAACTCGCACCATCTTGAGTTCACCTTCGGCAATGTCGGACAGGTTCCCAACGGCTAGATAGGTAGGTTCTGATCTCATGGTGGCACTTTAAGACTTCAAGTTAACTTGAAGTCAAGTGATCTATAGTTATTTCATGACGCAACGATTGGGAGCACGTGAACTCACCGTTGGCGAACTGGCGAGCCGAGCCGGAGTTGCAACGTCGACATTGCGATTCTACGAAGAACACGGCCTAATAGCGAGCGAGCGGACGGCCGCTGGTCATCGTCGATATCCGGCAGAAGTGTTGCGCCGTGTGTCGTTCATTAAAGTTGCTCAACGAGTTGGACTTAGCCTCGCCGATATCACCGAAGCATTGGCTTCCCTCCCAGACCGACGGACACCTACCCGGGCCGACTGGGCTCGCCTGGCCACACGTTGGCAACCGGTTCTAGACGAGCGAATTGCTTTGCTGGCAAGGCTTCGTGACCAACTCGATTCGTGCATTGGGTGCGGTTGCCTTTCGCTAACGAGTTGCAAGCTTTACAATCGCGACGATATTGCTTCGATGCTTGGAGAAGGTCCACGATACTTGCTGGGCAACACATCAAGCGATGTCGTAATGCAGAGTCAACTCATTCAATGAGCGCTCGCCCGACTATTGACGACGTACGGGCGATTGCGAAGGATTTGCCGCGATCCTATGAAGCGCTGGTTCGTGATCGAGTGAAGTTCCGGGTCGGACGGATTGTTTGGATTGCCTTTTCTCGGGACGAAACCATGATGGGATTCGCGTTTCCAAAGGAAGAACGCGAGGCCATGATCGAAAGTGAACCTACGAAGTTTGTCTTGCCAAAGCCATCGGACCTTCGCTACAACTGGCTCGTTGTTCGTTTGACTGAAATCGACCATGGCGAGCTTCTTGAGATCGTGCACGATGCTTGGCGGATGGTTGTCCCGAAGAATGTGGCAGCGGAGTATTTCAGTACCGATTGAATCGTTCTTCGGCGAACTGAATGACCCTTCAGTAGAGTGTCGGTATGGACTCTTCAAGACCTGTCCCAGGCCCGGGCGCTAGCACGCCGTGGATTGATCTCAACGCCGACTTGGGCGAGTCCTATGGCAACTGGCGGATGGGTGATGATGCGGCCATGTTGAGCGTGGTTACTAGCGCCAATATCGCTTGTGGATTCCACGCCGGTGATCCACTGACGATTCGTCGAACTGTGCGCCAAGCCATCGAACGCAACGTAGTTATAGGTGCACATATTGCCTATCACGACCTTGTTGGGTTTGGTCGTCGCACTATTGATATCGAACCCGAGGCGTTGGAGGCTGACGTGCTCTATCAACTCGCGGCCCTCGACGGAGTTTGTCGAAGTGAGGGTTCGAAGGTTCGTTACGTAAAGGCCCATGGTGCCCTGTATCACCGTATGAATTCTGATCCTGTTCAAGCCGCCGCAGTTGTTGCAGCCGTTCGAGCCTTCGATCCGTCGCTCACATTGCTGGGCGCTCCGGTTGGCCAAACGGCAAGCGCAGCTTCCGAGGTGGGGGCAATGGTTCACGGCGAGTGTTTCGCAGACCGGGTCTATAACGCCGACGGGGTAACGCTCGTTTCCCGCACTCTCCCCGGTTCTGTGTTGCATGATTCCGATGCCGTCGCGGACCAAGCATTGTCTCTCGCTCGTACCGGGCGGTTTCAGTCGATCTGTTTGCATGGGGATACTCCAGGCGCGGTGTCACACGCGAAGGCCGTCCGGGAAACGTTGGAGCGTTCGGGTTTCGTTGTCCGCTCGTTCCTCTGATGGTGCCTTGATGGAGCCCGTGGTTTCAAACGCGAAGGCCGACGACTGCGGCCAAATTTGTTTCGCCAGACGCCACCCCGCGAGCGGGGACCCCGACGGCTGCACGCTTCACAAATTTGCCTCCGTCCCCAACCTTCGCTTCGATCCGATGTTCCATTTTCGATTTGCCGGTTTTTGGTTGGACCCACAAGAAGAGAAGGCTTGCGTGTGAGCACTGCGTTGGCGCCTCGGGTTGCGGTTTGGCGGACCTATGGACCGAACGGTGTACTTGCGGAGTTTGGGTCGAGTGAGGAGACACTTGAGGCGTACCGCCGTTGTGTCGGTGGGCCTTTTGAGGAGTGTGTTCCAGGTGCAGAGACGATCTACTTCGAGTCCTCCAAGCTTGCACAGTCTGAGTTGGCTGCGTCGGTTCAGACTCTTCTTGATCAACAACACGTCGAAGTCGTCGGTCGAATAGTCCGTGAACATATCTTTGAAGTTGTTTATGACGGTGCGGATCTTGAGAATGTCGCTTCCCTCACCGGCTTTAGCGTGGAGGAGGTTGTTCATCGTCATAGCAGTGCGGTGTACACGGTTGCGTTCTTAGGTTTTTCGCGAAGCTTCCCGTACCTTGCGGGGCTGGATCCGGCGATCATTGTGCCGCGACTGGCTACTCCACGCACGTCGGTTCCTGCGGGGTCGGTTGGTATGGGTGCTGGGTATACCGGCATCTATCCAATGTCTTCACCCGGTGGATGGCAGTTGCTTGGGCATACAGACGCGGTGCTATTCAACGCCGCGAACGACCCACCGAGCGTGTTAGCAACCGGCGACCTCGTGCGATTTGTGCGGGTGTAGGCCAATGGAATCGAGCACGACCGTGTTGAAAGTTGTGAAGCCTGGGCCATTCAGCACCTTCCAAGATCTCGGACGCAGAGGGCGCGGAAATCAAGGCGTTGCTCGATCGGGTGCTTTTGACCAGCAATCACATCGGTTGGCGAATCGACTGGTTGGCAATGATCTCGAAGCGGCGACTATCGAGATTTTGCTCGGACCATGCGAGTTCGAGTCGATCAGCGATGTGATTGTCTCGATCACGGGTACGGAAGTTTCAGCAGTAGTTGGCCGCTATGACTCCACGGTGGACGAGGGAAGTCGTGGTCGTTGGATGCACGCTCGTGAGGTTTCCTGCAACGTGGCCATTGGCATGCACGCTGGTGAGTATCTGAGAATCGGCACTCCTTCAAATGGTCTGCGTACGTATCTTTCGACCCGCGGAGGATTTAGCACCTCGCCAGTTCTTGGCAGTCGGTCCTATGACTCGCTCGGTCAAATCGGACCACTTCCTCTACAAGCCAATGATTTGCTTTTGATCGGTGCGTCTCCAACCGCAGATGCCTGGTTCGAAGTCGTTCCGCTACGTTTTCCCGTCGATCCGATCGGCATACCGCTACTCCTTGGCCCGCGTCACGATTGGCTGTCTGAGAATGCTCTTGCCGAACTTGAATCGCTGACCTGGACCATCGATCCCGCGAGCAACCGAACCGGAATTCGCTTCGCCGGTCCGCCACTCGAGCGACGCCAAGGTGAGCTGCCCAGTGAAGCCATGATTCCTGGTGCAGTCCAACTTCCACCAAGTGGTCTCCCAATCGTTCTCGGCCCCGACGGAGGAACCACCGGCGGCTACCCCGTAATCGGCGTAATCCCACAATCAGGCCTCGACTCCCTGGCACAACGACGCCCTGGCCAGGAAGTTCGATTCCATCGAGTTCGTTGAGACCGTTTCTTTGAACCTGTCAACGGAATTGCTTGCAATCAGACGACGGACTTTGTGACGGATACAGGGATTCCGTTGAGGACGGCGTTGTTGGAGATTTCGTCGAGCAGATCGCCGGGGGAGAGGATGTTGGTGTTGATGCCGGGATAACGGGCGCCCACGGTGAGCTGCATTCCGTCGCCGTCGTTACCCCAGCCGTGCGGAAGACTCACGACGCCCGGTGCGATATCGGTCGAAACGTCAACGGCGATCGTGACCGAACCCGACATGCTGGAAACAACGGCCAGATCGCCGTCGAGCAGGTTTCGCAACGCCGCGTCGGATGGGTGGATCTGCAAACACGAACGATCCTTACCCTTGAGCAGCACTTCCACGTTGTGCATCCAAGAGTTCAGTGAACGTACATTTCGTCGGCTCACCAGAACAAGGTCTGGGCGAACTCGCTTTTCGAACTCTTCAAAACGGGGGAGATCCGAGATGATGTATTCGGGTGCCAGCTCGATACGACCGGAATCGGTCGTAAGTACACCGGGTAAACGAGGGACTGCTGCGCCGCGATCGATGCCGTTGGGTTCGGCTTTCACGTCGGCCAGGGTGAGCCCGCCGGGATTGGCACCGTAACGATCACCCCATGGGCCCATACGGACCGCCAAATCACACAAGCGCTCAGGCCCGGGCTCTGGAGCGATTTCCATGATGGCCGCTGGGTCAAGACCTTGGCTGGCGCAGAAGAACGAGAAGTACGCCTCGTCGAGTGCGCGAACATCAATGTCGGCATTCTTCTGACCGTTACAGAACGCACCCAATCGGTGCATCAACTCCCATTCCTGCACCCAGCCATCCGGTAGAGGGAACAGCGGGTCGGCCCATTTTGATCCGCTGCGCAACGCGAACGCCCATGACCAAATGTCGAAGTTCGGATGTTCTAATGGCGAGCCACCTGGCAGAATGACCTGCGCGTGGCGCGTGGTGTGGTTGATGTAATTGTCAACGCTAATCATGCACTCAAGATCAGCCATTGCAGCATCGAGCCGGTTGGAATCTGGTGCGCTGGAAACGGGGTTGCAACCAATGGTGATCACACCACGAATCTGTCCCTCGCCAGGCGTATCCATTTCCTCCGCAAAGCATGATGCGGGAACTTCGCCGAGCACTTCAGGAGTGCCACGCACACGAGTCTTCCATGTCCCGATAGTTGGCTTCCGGGCGGGCATCAACGACATGAATGGGGCAAGAAGTGTGGGGAACATCAATGTGCCCGGGCGGTCAAAGTTGCCGGTGAGGATAGCCACGACATCGGTAAGCCAGGAGGCCAGGGTGCCAAATTCCTGGGTGCACAAACCAATTCGCCCATAGATCGCCGCTGATTCTGCTGCGGAAATTTCGTGGGCAATCCGTCGAATGGTCTCGGGGCTGATTCCACAAAGCGCACTCGTCCGTTCCGGTGACCATTCGTTGGTAAGGGCACGAACCTCATCGAGCCCATTAACAATTCCTTCAAGGGCGCCAAGTTTGACAAGCCCGTCGGCAAAAAGAGTGTGAACGAGGGCAAGGAGAAATGCTGCGTCGCTTCGCGGGACGATGGGAATCCATTCGTCTGCGCGCTGAGCAGTTCCCGTGTTAACCGGATCGATCACCACGGTCTTGCCCCCGCGCTCACGAATACGTTCGATCTCGCCCATCACATCGGGGAAGGCCAGGATGCTGCCTTGTGAAGCGTGCGGGTTGGCGCCCATCACGAGGAAGTACTGCGTGCGGGCAATATCGGGGACGGGGATCATCCACGGATCGCCATACATAAGCGCGCATGCCAGATTCTTCGGCTGTTGATCAACGACCGATGATCCGTAACGGGTGATCCGTGCACTCATCGAGAAAGCGCCCACATATCGAGCGAGTTGATAGCTACGCCCGACCATGTTGCCAGTGCGTACGGCCAACGCTCCCTTGCCATGGCGCTCCAACACGCCATGAATCAGTTCCTCGCAACGGATCAGCGCTTCATCCCAACTGACGGCCCGCCACTCGGTTCCTTCGCGCACCATGGGGGAACGCAATCGATCGGGGTCATCGTGCAGTTTGCCGAGCACCGTGCCCTTGGGGCAAATATGACCCTTACTCCAAACGTCATTGGGGTTCGGACGGATACGGGTGACTCGCTCGTTCTTTACCTGAATCTCAATCCCGCACATAGCCTCACAAAGCGGACAGGTGCGAAGGTGCAAACTTTTGTCCGCACGTAACTTGGGCTCAGGAGCGAATTCTGCTTCGGCAAGGGTGAGATCGGCGTTCATGGCTGGTTATGCGATCGCTGCGTTAAACCAACGGATATGCAACGTGCCATCGGCATTGAAGCGATACAGCTCGATACTCATGTTGACCGATTCAACGTTGCCTGCAGCATCGAAGCGCTGATTGGCCACGCAGAGCGCACCTTCGCCGACGTTCACAATGCAGGTTTCAATACGAAGCTTCACGTGCCCCGCGTGGGCCTGCCAGATCCCCTCCATCATCGGGAACCCATCGACAATTGGCGAGCCGATCGGAAACTCCAACGTCATGCCAGCGGGCCCTCCCTCGCGATATCCAGCCATCAGAGCATCATGATCACCGGCGTTCCATCGTTCAACTGTGTGTGCAAAAACGTTGCGATTTCCGGGTTCGTCATCATGATGTATTTCCTGGCTTCTGTGTTCGTGCTGCGTATTTGACGTTTGTACGAATTACTCGGACATGATTTTGCAGCGTATTCCGCCGAATTCCTAATGGTAATCATGGCCAACCATTAGCGGGGCGTCAGTCTGCAGGGGTCCTGAGCAACCAGTAGCGTCGCAGACATGGTGTCTCAACCGTCCCCGCTGCCTTCGACCCCCGGTCAGCCTGCTCCAACGATGAGTGGTGGCGAAGCGATCATCCGTTCCGTGCAGGCCAATGGGATCGACACGGTGTTTGGAATTCCTGGTGCCCAGATTTACCCACTCTTCGACGCGTTGCAACGACTTGGCATGCGCACAGTGTTTCCCCGTCATGAGCAATCCGCCGCCTACATGGCCATGGGTGCCGCGAACTCCACCGGCCGTCCCTCGTGTTTTGCGGTCGTGCCGGGGCCCGGAATTCTCAATACCACGGCGGCTCTTTGTACCGCTATGGGGACCTGTTCGCCCGTGCTTGGACTGACTGGTCAGGTTCCGAGCGGGTTCTTGGGGAAAGGTCGCGGCCATCTGCACGAGTTACGGGATCAGCCCGGCATTTTGCGGTCACTGGTAAAAGAGGCGATGTTCATTGAGGATCCGCTGCAAACCTCCACGGTGATCAACGAGGCGTTCACCACGATGCAATCAGGTCGACCAGGTCCGGTGACGGTCGAGATGTGTTGGGACACCATGGCAGCCCCAACCCCAGGAATCACGATCCAGAGGGGAATCAGCCACGAGTTGATAGTACGTCCACCTATCAATACCGATGTGGTGGCGCGAGTAGTTGACCAACTGCTCGCAGCGAAGCGGCCGATGATCATGTGTGGCAAGGGCGCGCAGCACGCGTCGATCGAAGTAACCCGACTGGCGGAACTTCTCGGTGCTCCAGTTACGGCATTTCGAAGCGGACGTGGTGTGGTTGCTGAAGATCATCCCCTTGGTGTCAGTTCGTTGGCAGCCCGCTTGTTGTTCGAGACAACGAATCTCGTGCTCGGTCTTGGCTCGCGCTTGGAAATGATGTCGATGCGTTGGGCCACGCCAGGCCGTAATGAACCGCGATCGCCAGACGGCCCGGTGTTGATTCGCGTGGATATCGAAGCAGATGAACTCGACCGCTACGCTCCCGATTTGGGAGTGGTTGGCGATGTCGGTGACTTCTGCCGGGCGGCCATCGCGTTGCTGGAAACCCGTGCGAACCCAGATCTTCTGCGCGCTGAGGAAATTGCCACGGCGAAGGCAACGGCGGATCGAATGGCTGGGAAGATCCAACCGCAAGCGGACTACCTGCGGGTGATTCGCGATGTTCTTCCCCGTGATGGGTTTCTGGTGCCCGAACTCTCGCAGATGGGATTCACCTCGTACTTTGCCTTTCCCGTTTTGGCTCCCCGAACCTATGTGACCGAAGGGTTTCAGGGCACGCTGGGATACGGGTTCCCAACCGCGCTTGGGGTGAAGGTAGCCAATCCCGATCGAGCCGTTGTTTCGATCACCGGTGATGGTGGATTCCTGTTCGGGATTCAAGAACTAGCCACCGCGGCCGCACACGACATCGCCGCAGTTACCTTGGTGTTCAACAACCAAGCCTATGGCAATGTGCGTCGAGACCAAATGAACATGTTCGAAGGGCGCCTCGCAGGAGCAGATCTCCTCAATCCTGATTTCGTAAAGCTCGCCGACAGTTTCGGGGTTCGGTCATTTCGCGTGGAGACACCTGATCAACTTCGCCCGGTGCTCGGTGCAGCGCTCGATGCGGATCGACCGATCGTGATCGAGGTCATGACCCCAACGGGATCAGAAACGAACCCCTGGGAGTTCATCCACATGAAGCAGACCCCGTGAACGAAGTAACCCGGGCGCTCCTTTGCGGGGAGGCCAACACTGCGGGATTGCGGTACCGTGTTGGCGGTGACGAGCGCGCTCAGCTTTACCGTCGAGGTCTCACGGGCCAAGGCGCTCAACAGGGCGTAGCACTCCAACCATGAATTGTTCCGGTGCTCCAAGCATCGGCAACTGGTAGAAATGATCCATCACCAGCAGGGTGTCAAACCCAGATGTGTCGGCTTCGCGACCTTGACCGGCAATTACCTCAAAGAGTTCCGCAGGTCCAACGCCCGGATAGGTGAAGTTCGGAATCTGGTATTCAAGTCGAGTCATGTCTCTATTTGAGCATGTCCTGATCGTCGTCGGACGCAGGTCAGATTAGTCAAGCGGATCGTCGACCTGGGCATATTCGCTTCGACGCAACACCGCACCGCCGGAGTTCCGCATGGAAAAGTTCCCGTTTAGCTTGAGGTGGGTCATGCCGATGTTCGATGCGTGTCCACCGCCACGACGTATCTGAATACCTCGCGCTCAAGCCTCCCCGTGAACTCGACCCAGGCGACCTTTGCATTTCTCCTGATGGAATCTGGTTGGACCAGCTCCGCATTGTCGAAAGATAGTTTCCAAACGAGTGGACTCCGATCGTGACCAGCCTGCACAGCGAGCTCAGCGATAGAACCTTCGCTACGTTGTTGGATGCGGTTCCTCACGTTGTTGTGGTGAACGGAGCGATCGATTTCGTGTCAGGCGAAGTAGTCAACGAACTCGGCTGCCGTGGCGAACTGCTGCGAGGACCGCTTGAGGCCCTCGGCGTGCGCCTCGATGACATCACCTTCGAACAACTCCTGAACGGTGAAGCCCCGTTGCGTGTGCGCCTCGGATCGCAGCTGTTGGATCGCCCGGTTCGGTTGCGCCGCATTGGCTCCATCGATGATCGCACCTGGATTGAGGTTCGATCACTCGCCAACGAATTTCGAGCCGAGCCGCTGTTGCGGCGTAGCGGGGTTGGTCACATGCTGATTAGCCCTGACATCGAACTGGAGTGGTCCCTGTCGGCTGCTGGACTGTTGCCCGGGGACAACCCAATCAACTGGATCGAGCTGATGGATCCCGATGACATGCAGGCGCTTGGCAAGGCCATTTACAAGGTTGGTCGCGATCCGAACCTGCAACGGGTTTTGCCGCACCGTCTTCAGGCCGACGGCGCCTACACCATGATCGACACGGTCGAGTCGGCGATGCATGACCCCGACCTTCGGGCGGTACTCGTTCGCACTCGGCTACAGGACACCAGCAACGGCGAGTTGAAAGGGACCGCGCCCTACGCCGGGATTACGGTTTCGGACCACATGCCTATAGGGGTTGTCGTTGCGAGCGCGACGGGAAAGGTCCTCCATCGCAACGCGGCAGCGGCCGTTTTGGTCGGTGCGCATTCGGGACTATCGGTCATTCCATTGGATGCCGCGCAAGACCGCGCGTGGATGTTCGCGGGGCTTGGTAAGGAAGATGCACAACAATTCCTTCTCGTTTTCAACGCTGCGGCAGTCTCGGTGGGGCGAACCGGTCATTGCACGATTCCGTCACCGCTCGACGCTTCGCGTTGGCTTCGCGTTTCAGTATCCCCGGCAGCCGCCTCGACGGTTGTGTTAACGATTGAAGACTCGACCGAGTTGGTTCTCGCTGAACGCGAATTGCATTACCTTGCGACGCATGATGCCTTGACGAATCTTCCCGACAGGGGCGGCTTACGGGCACGTCTCGAAGCATTATTGGTCGAAGCAACACGCGTTGGTCATCGCACCGCGCTGATATTTTGCGATCTTGACAATTTCAAACAAATCAACCATGGATCAGGCCATCATGTGGCGATCTCGTGCTCACCGAGGTTGCGGCTCGGCTTCGAAGCGCCTTGCGACCGGGTGACTTTGTCGGACGTTTTGGTGGCGACGAGTTTGTCATCGTTGTGCCGAACGTCGACGATGCAATCCACGCGTTGAATCTCGCGGATCGATTGTTTGCCAACGTCGTTGGCCCGGCATATTTGGGTGGAAGCTCGGTCACGATCAGCCTCAGCATGGGTGTTTCGTTGAGTGATGGGACCCTAGGGGCAGATGAGCTTCTCCAGCGCGCCGATCAAGCCATGTATCAATCAAAGCGTGATGGACGCGGGCGACTCACCCTGTATTCGGAAACCAACGCCGACTTAATTTCACGTGATCGAGACGACGAATCGCACAGCATCATGATTTCGTGAGTGCATCGGTATCGCGCAAACTCGGCATCTAGACCCGTTCGATGGTGACGGGGACGCCGGTCATTTGAGGCATCGCGCTGATGGATTGAAGATCGGTATGCATGCTGAGTAGTTGGTTTACGTTTGTGCCGAAGAGTCCAACGGGTGAATCGCTTGAACCGTCGGCCGATGTTGAGGCCGGAAGGGTGCCGAATCCGTGGGTGATCGAGACCACCCCTTGTTTCATTGAGGCGTCAACTGAGATGGTGGTGGAGATTGTTCCGTGGTCTGATGTGACGGTAACCAGTGCGCCACCCTCAAGCGCGAGCTGGGCAACATCGGTGGGGTGCATGTGGCAGGGGTTCTGCGTAACAGGAGCCAGACCGGGCAGTTGTTTGCCGAAGGTGTTCATAGTCTCCTTCGCTCGCCGCACTGCCAAGTGGAATGGTCGAGGGTTCTCGGCAACGGCAACAACAGATTGATAAGCGCGCTGGAGTTCGTCGGCGACGTCGGCCGGCATAAGCGCGAACCGGCCGGTCGCGGTCTCACTTGGAGGCGCGGCAAAAACCGGAGGAACCGAGTCGAAAAGCAAGCCGTGTGGATGCTGCTTGACCTCATCTAAGGAAATGCGCGCTCGGGCTGAAAACGAGGCCAGAACTTCGTCGGTCGTCGGCATGGGATCGCCTGGTGCGTATTCTCGGCCAGCGATGGTGAGGGACTAGTCTGCGGCCCAGGCCAAGCGCAAGAAGAACTCCCAATCATCAATGAGCCCGCCGGGAGCTGGCAAGAGTGCTGGCGTGTACTGCGCGAACGATGTGTCGAACAGGCCTTCATAAGCACGCGTGGTATCTGGCCGTTCAAGATGCATGACTGGGGCAATCACATAGTGTGCCAACTGCGCGGTTTCTGAAGGGAACGGGTCAACGGTGACCAGCAGATCCAACGCCGACAACGCCTCAAACAGCGCGTTCTGCCCAGGAATAGCCGCTGCGGGATTCCCTCCAGAAACGATAAGTGCACGTAGTCGATCGGGGCGAGGCTTCATGATCTCATCAACCAGTGATACGGCGGGTAGTTGGCCCTGGAGCAATCCCCATCCGGAATCGCTTCGGTATCCCGTCTCCCACGTTCGATTCGGGGCAACAACTTCGGCACGCAGTGACTTTCCTGAGCCAAGCACAGCAGCGCCAAGGATTGCCTCACCATCTTTGGGGAATCGCCCGCACACCACATTCATGCTTTGGATCAGATGCTCGGCAACATTGGCCCACGCCGCCATATCGGGACCGGTTCCGCTGGTGGCCATACCTTGCTTTGCGGTGCCAAACATTTTCGCCGCGGCAATCAACTCATGGGCATCGACGTCACAAATTGTGGCGACCACGCTTGGAGTAAACGTCGATACAGCGGCTCGTAACTCGCGGAGGCCCTCGGACCACCGGGCAGTGAACGCAATATTTTCGAGATCAAGATCCAGAATCACGTGCAACAGGCCAGCGAACAACGCTACATCGGTTCCGGGTTTCAGCTGAAGATGAATGTCAGCGCGCGTGGCAACTTCGGTGACTCTGGGGTCGACGACGATTAACTGCAGCCCCCGTTGCTTTTCCTGCTGGAGCCTGCGAAATCCGTCGTGAATCGGGAATCCTGTGAAGATTCCGCCCTGCATAGAAACGAGGGGGTTCGTGCCGGCGAGCAGCCAAACATCAGCGTCGGCGAAGCGTTGCATTCCCGCAGCCCATTTACCGAGGCGGCCCTCTGCGACCCACTTGGCGGATTGATCAACCGTCATGGAGGAAAACGTCTTTTTGGAACCCATGGTTCGCCACCACGCCGAAGCGAATGGATTTGTTAATGATGCATACGATGCTTGTGTGCCGGAATAGAAGCCGATGGCATCGGGACCATACATGTTGGCAATATCGCGGAGTGGGCGCTGATCTCTTCGATCGCACTCGATGCGGAGATATCGGTGAATGTTCCATCGGCTACTCGTTTTCGAGAACTGAGGAACCGTTGCGGATCAGTATGAAAGTCAACAATTCTCCGACCCTTCGCACACGTAAATCCGTGGGTCAGCCCGTGATCGGGATCTCCCGAAACACGCGCCGGCTTGCCATCTTCGAAATCGATAAGCAACCCACACGTTGCTGGACAAATTCGACAGTACGTGGTGTGCCTCATGGCCTCACTCTCTCACGCGATGCTCTCTGGAGAAAAACTTCCCGTCTTCCCTGGAGCCGATTGGGTGACACGCGAGCGTGCACAACTACACGCGAGCTGCCGGCATTGGGTTCGTGTGATTCCGAGCGGTAGGTTCGTCTACTCAAAGTACAAACCGAACTTTCTCAACCGGTTTCATGAGCAAAACAACGACCAAAACAACGACCAAAACAACAACCAAAACAACAACCAAAACAACGACCAAAACAACAACAGCGAAGGGCGTAAACGATGGGCAGGCTTGATGGACGTGTAGCAATTGTCACCGGGGCGAGCCGTGGGTTGGGTCGCGCCATCGCGTTGGCTTTTGCCGCTGAAGGTGCCGCTGTCGCCGTGGTTGCGCGCACCGAGCAGGTTTGGGACGAAAGACTTCCCGGCACCATTGGCGAAACTGTGGCGGAGATCGAATCCGCCGGTGGTCGGGCCGTAGCAATTCGCGCTGATCTGCTGGCCGACGGGGATCCGGCGCGATTGGTGGCCGAGGCCCGATCGCTGCTTGGTCCAATCACGATTCTGGTGAACAACGCCGCATTCACTGCCCCAGGTCGTCCGCCAAAGCCCGGCACAACGGCAACCGCAAAACCAGTGACCCCTGTGGAGTCACCGTCGGCCTCGAGTGAATCGGCGGAATCAACATCCTCGACACCGGCTAGTGCAAAGGCTGCCTGGCCGACCTTTGTGGTACACCGTTGAGTGCATTTCGGCGGCACTTTGAAATGAACGTGTTCGCCACCTCCGAACTGATGCAACTCGTTTCTCCCGACATGAGCGCGGCGGGTTTCGGATCGATCATCAACATCACCTCGGGCGCGTCACGCATGCCGGGTAATGGGCCGTACCCGGATCGCAGCGGCGGCATGCTTCCCGGATATGGAGGATCCAAGGCTGCAATGGAACATCTCACGCAGTGTGCTGCATATGACCTAGCCGAGCGCAATATTGCCGTGAATGCACTGTCTCCATCGAAGGCCATCCTCACGCCTGGAGTCGCCTACTACGCCCGTGAATTCACCGACCTTGCCACCGCAGAAGACTTCGCCGAGGCCGCCGTCCGCTTAGCCCTGGTTGATCCCAATGTTGTCACCGGGCGGACAATTGGCCACCAAGACGTACTTGACGGCAACTTTCAACCCTATGAATGGCACGGGTAGGCCGGCCCCACGAGCCGTTGAATGAGATTGGTATTCCAACCGGTTAGTAGCTCCGTTGAGATACCAATCTTGCACCGATTCTCGCCCGACCCCAAGCCGCATGCCCAACCAGGTCTCAACGAGATTCCCGCATCGGACTAGGAAGTTCGATGGACGTTCTGGTTGAATTAGGTGAAACATTTACCGGTTTCCCCGCCTGACCTTCAAACGACGATTCACGAACGATCCACGACCGATCAAGGAGTAGTGCCATAAAGCTCGAAGACATGATTTTGGTGAGCATCGATGACCACATCATTGAACCGCCCGATGTGTTCAAGAACCACATGCCGGAGAAGTTTCGCGATGTGGGACCGCAATTCACCCGTCTTGACAATGGTGTCGATCATTGGGTTTTCCAGGGCGAAATTATGGGCACCGTCGGGTTGGGTGCGGTTGCTTCGTGGCCGAAACATGAGTGGGGTTTCGAACCGGTAGGCCACGCCGAAATGCGGCCTGGTTGCTACGACATGCACCAACGGGTGCGTGACATGAATGCCAACGGTGTGCTCGCCGCCATCAACTTCCCAACCGCCGCGGGATTTGCTGGCGCATGGTTGGCGAGCAAGCCTGATCGCGCACTCTCGGCCATGGCAATTTCGGCCTACAACGACTGGCAAATCGATGAACTGGGTGCTTCCTATCCCGGTCGCTTCATTCCCATGGGAGTGTTGCCGCTTTGGGTTACTGATGCGTGTGTCTTGGAACTTGAGCGGATCGCCGCCAAGGGTTGCACCACGGTGAGTTTTCCAGAAACTCCGTACGCAAACGATTTGCCCGGCTTCTACGGCGACCATTGGGACGGGGTTTTTGAGGCCGCGGAACGCTTGCAAATTGTGCTGTCGATGCATATCGGTGGGGCGTTCAATCTGCTGAAGCGACCAGAAGGCGCGCATATGGATCAGCTCATTGTGCTGTCGGCGCAACTCTCGGGGGTGGCTTGCACGGATTTGATTACCTCGGGGACGTTTAAAAAGTTTCCGAACTTGAAGGTTGCTCTCTCCGAAGGTGGCATCGGCTGGGTGCCGTTCCTGCTCGATCGCATGGACAAGCACATGTGGAATCACTCATGGACGAACCTTGATATCGGTGCCGAATCAGCGACGGAAATTTGGAAGCGGAACTTCCTCGGTTGCTTTGTCACTGAGCCAACCGGGCTTCGGGTCATCGACCGTATGGGTGAAGAAACCGTTGCTTGGGAATGCGACTTTCCGCACTCCGATTCCACCTGGCCAACTTCACCTGAGTATCTCTACGCGGAGATCGAAGCAATGGGCGGCATGAGCGACGCAACCATCAACAAAATCACATGGGAAAACGCCTGCCGTTTCTACCGTTGGGATCCCTTCAAGCACACCCCACGCGACCGGGCCACCGTCGGTGCGCTTCGAGCTCTTGCGGGCGACGTTGACGTCTCGACAACTACGAAGGCGCAATATCGCGAACGGTACGTTGGAGCTCTCGGAAACTAAGCAATCGGGAACTGAGTATTCGGAACTGGTGAATTGATGACTTCAGAAATCGACAACGCAACAACCATCGTGTTCGTGCATGGTGGTCAACATACCGGTGCCTGTTGGCAGCCAACGGTCGATGCGATCAAAGCCGCCAACCCAGCAGTTCATACGGTATCGGTTGATCTGCCGGGGCGACGGAACGAACCGGGTGATCTCGCCACACTCACGATTGATCAATGCGCTCGTAGTGTCGTGCGCCAAATCGATGCTGCTGGTGCTGGAAAGATCATGTTGGTTGGTCACTCGATGGCAGGGTTAACGTTGCCCGCAGCGGCCACATTGCTTGGTGCTGATCGCGTGAGCCACATGGTGTACCTCGCCTGTTGCGTTCCGCCGCAGGGTAAAACTGTGATGTCCACACTCAAGCCACCGGTTAGTTGGTTCGCAGAAATTCTTGGCCGATTTCAAAAAGTCAGCAAGCCCATGCCTGGCCCAATCGCCAAGTGGATGTTCGCCAACGGGATGACCGATGCACAAAAGGCGCAAGTAGTAGCGGGCCTCGTTTCCGAGAGCTCCGCCGTTACCCGCGAACCCGTCGATCGATCCAAAATGCCCGACATCGACACAACGTGGATCATCACCAAGCAAGACAATTCGCTCGAGCCAGCGTTACAACGAGAGTTCATCGCCAACGGCGACTTCGGCGAAGCGTTTGGCGGCTACTTGGCGGGGGGCTCCGTAACCTCGGGCCATGTTCTCATCGCGCCAGGCGGCCACGTCGCCAGCTTTGCCTACAAGTTCCATCATGGTGAGCGACATCTGCCAATGGCTACGTAGGCCCATGAGCTCCCACGATTGCTTGACCAAGGCCCTTGGTGCCCATCAACGTCGACAGGGGAGCCTGAGCGATTTGGCGGGCCAACAGTTCGACGGTGTCTTCGAGCTCGGCACGTGGCACCACTCGGTTAACCATACCCATACGCAACGCTTCCTCCGCATTCACGGTTTGGGCGAGATATAAGTACTCATAGGTTCGGTGGTAGTTCATGAACAGCCATGGTTCCATCATGGTTTCGCCACCGGGAAAGCCCAATCCCTGGACCAGAGGCATTTGGAAGTACGCGTCGTCGGCAGCAATCACGATGTCGGGGAGGAGCGCGAAATAGGTTCCACCACCGATGGCATAGCCGTGCACGGCACTAGTCGTTGGCTTCGTGAATTCCCAGAGGTGCAGCACGGGCCAGAGGAACAGATCGGCCTGGCCTTTCCAAGGGTGTCCGGCAACGGCTGCTTCGGCGAATTCGGGAAAGGCCATGGGTCCATCGGCAACCGCGTGCCCGGAGGAGAATCCCTTACCGTTGGCCTTGAGGATCACGACCTTGATGGCGTAATCCTTCTCGGCATCCTTCAGACAAAACTCGACCTCATTGGCCATAGGTGAATCCTGCGAATTGGCGCGCTCCGGGCGATTCAGAATGATCCGAGCAATCGGACCTTCTTTTTCGTAGATGACGGCCTGCAGCGAGTTGAGATCCATTGACATCTTTCGAGCGTTTGCGGGTGGGAGGCAGGTTTTGTTGGGTGGCCTGCGAACAGGTAGGCCGCTACAGCGAGTCGGCGAAGCTCTTGATCGAGTGAATCGTTGAAAGGTAGACCTCGGGCATGGCATCGCGGAAAATGCAATCGCCGGCATGACAGGTGCCCTGCACGGTGCGACCAACTGCAGGAACCCCTGCCGCTAAGAGCTTTCGGTAGAACGCCAAGCCTTCGTCGCGCAACGGGTCGAGCTCGTTCACGGAGATGACGTGCGGTGGTAGTCCGCGAAGGTCGTCGACGCTTGCGTAGTACGGCCAAGCCAGGGGATTGGTGGTGTGCGCGTCGATCGGGTCATAGACCTTGGCCATAATCGCCATCGCATCGGCACCGAGGAAGTACCCATCATTTTCAGCCAACGATTGCAACTCGGGCGCCTTTGGATCATAAGCACCGGAAATGTATGGGCACTGGGCATAGACGCCGTCGATCTGGCTGATTCGGCCGTCTTTGCTGGCCTTCAGTGTCGTGGCAATCGTGAGGTTGCCGCCACCGGATTCACCGGAAACGATTACCTTTGAAATACCTAAGCGCGCTTTGTTATCGGCAACCCACTGCAATGCCGAGGAACAATCGTTGAGCCCTGCGGGGAAGGGATGGGGGCCAAGTTTGCCTCCGCTGTTACGAAACTCCACGCCGACCACAATCATGCCGGTAGCAGCGAGCTCATTTCTCCACCGAACGTAACCGGCCCCCGCTGCTTCAAGAATGGCCATTCCGCCACCGTGAATGTGGAGGACGCAGGGCAAGTTTCCTGTTGCCGCAGCGGGGCGATGGATGTACAGATTGATGTTGTTCCCATCGACGCCTTGAATGACTTCAGTGCTCGCCGTGACACCTTGGATTGCTGGGGCATTGGCACTCAGAACTGCACCCAATTCACCAAACCCCGCTTCAGAAAGTTCGCAGTATTGCAGCAGCTGATCAAGTGGCGCACTCGCTTTGAACGGTGCTTCCGGCGGCGTGCCGTCCATGCCCAACGCCGACATGACGGCAATCATTCGGGGATCGGCACGAGGGTCATCACGTATGACCATCCCCGGGGTTCCGATTTGACCGGCGAGCGTGAAGGGGGCACTGGGCATGGCAATCCTTTGATCGAAGTCGACAGATCTGCACCCTAAATGGTGAGCGGATGCAAACGCAAAGCCTGCGGTTCCCAGTCGGGCGCTCAACGTGTGTTGAGTAAGGTGCGAGACGCTTGCCGCTGCGATGTTGGCCCCCACTCGCATCCACACGGCCTTCCACTCGCATCCATATGGCACTCCACTTGGGAATTCGTTCTGACATCGATACTGTGAGGCTCTATGGATCTCACCGAATCAGCGAGCCGCGAGCAGACCACCGATCAAGCAGCTCCGGCTCAGGGTGCCGCACCCCTCGCTGGGCTACGGGTTGTGGAGATCACCAGCATTTATTCTGGGCCCCTTGCCGGGGTATTACTCGCCGAGCTAGGTGCCGAAGTGATCAAGGTTGAGAGCCATGACCGGCCCGATCTCATTCGCAACTCAACCCAAGGACCACACGGGCTGAGTACGGTTTTCTATGCGTTGAATCGTGGCAAACGATTTGTGTCGATCGATGGAAGCACGGTTGAGGGTCGAGCCCTACTTATCGACTTGGTGTGTGGTGCCGACATTTTTCTGCACAACATGCGACCGGGAAAACCCGAAGGAATTGGCCTCGATTACGAAGAGTTGGCCAAGCGGAATCCGCGACTGATTTTTGCGGCGATCTCTGGCCTCGGCACTGAAGGACCGGATGCGCATCAGCCGGTCTATGACTATGTGATTCAGGCCCGCATTGGCATGGTGGATTATCAGCGAAACATCACCACAGGACGGTCCTCGCTGATCAGCCAGGTGCTGGTTGACAAGACCACCGCGCAGGCCACGGTGCAAGGCATCCTTGCCGCATTGTATGTGCGCGAACGAACTGGTTTGGGTCAGCGAGTTGATGTGCCAATGTTGGGGGCCGGTCTGCACTTCCAATGGTCTGATGCGATGGGGCCGCGCTTTACTGAAGTCAACCCAGTAATTGACCCCAAGAACATTCCAGCGCACTTTATTCAGCTCCCCTCCGCTGCGTTGTTGGTGATCCAAGGAAGTGACGGGGGCGAGATTGCCTGCAGCCCTGCGCTTCCGCCTTGGGACGGGTTTGCCATTGCCCTCGATCGACCAGAGTGGATCGTGGATGAGCGCTTCATTGATGCTGCAAAACGTGCGGTCTTCTTGCCGGATTTGCTTGGCGAAATCAATGAAGCGGCGGCGATGTTCACTGCCGACGAGCTGCTGGAGCGATTCCAGGAAAACGGGGTGGCTTCAGGTCCGGTCCAGCGACGGTGGGATGTCCACAATGATCGTCAGGTTAAAGCACTTGATCTCATTGTTGAGCGAGAGGTTGAGGGTCTTGGCATGTTGCGTCAACCTCGCCCGATGTGGCACTTTGGCGAATCGAAAGCTCTCGTCACCTCATCGATGGGACGTACCGGTGAGCACACATTCGAAGTTCTCCGCGAAGCTGGCCTAACCGAAGAAACGATCGCTCGTCTCTTGGCGTCTGGGGCCATTGCCGTTCCGGTCTAGCTACGAGGCACTAATGAGGTTTGGGTAGCCTTCGTCGTGGCAGGCTGAAGGAATGCGATTTGTGATTCTTGGTGCAGGTGGAATTGGCGGAGTGATAGGTGGCCGCTTGTTTCAAAACGGCTTCGATGTGGTGCTCATTGCGCGAGGCGCTCACGGGGCGGCTATTCAATCTTCCGGACTACGAATTGAAGATCCTGATGCCACGGCAACTCTTTTCATCCCGACCGCAATAACACCGGCTGAGGTGAACTGGAACCCAGATGATGTGGTCTTCGTCGCCACGAAGAGCCAAGACGCCGAAGCGGCACTTGAAGCCCTGCAGTTTGTGGCACCGCCGACTACCGCTGTGGTCTGCGCGACGAACGGTGTGGAGGTCGAGCGAATGGCCTTGCGTCGGTTCCGGAATGTGTATGGACTGAATGTGATGATGCCAACGGCCTATCTTGAACCTGGCGTCGTGCAGATCATATGTGCACCTATTTCAGGTGGGCTGGATGTTGGTCGATATCCAGAGGGGATCGATCAAACTGCGCTGGACATCGCAGCGGCCCTTTCTGCTTCAACCTTTGTGTCTGATCCCTGCGAGAAGATCATGCGATTCAAATACCGCAAACTGGTGCTCAATATGGCCAATGCCGTAGAGGCCTCGTGCGGCTTTGGATCGGATGCGGCGAAGACACTTATCGCCAGAGCTACCGAAGAAGCCGAAGCCGTCTATGTCGCTGCGGGAATCGATGTTGCTGCACCGGAGGAGGACGAAGCAAAACGTGCACTGATGCGTTACCGTCCCATCAACGGACAACGCCGCGGCGGTGGATCAACGTGGCAGTCAGTGGTGCGAGGAGGGTCGGTGGAGACGGGATACCTCAATGGCGAAATCGTTCTTCTCGGCCGTCTCCACAACGTGCCAACACCCGTTAACGAGCTTCTTCAAACCGTGATGCTCGAAATGCAACGCAGCGGCGCCGCACCAATGTCGTTCGATGCCGAAGCGGTGTTGGCTCGGGTTTCTGCCTAACACCAATCGAAGCCCTTTCTGGTGCAAACCGGACATACTGGTGCCAAAAAGGACACACCGAGCGCTACCGCCAAGGAATAGTTGATTGGTCTCCGCTAGTGGAACCCTTGCCCATCCGCTCGCGCGCTAAGCCAGCCAGCCTCTACGAACAAGCTCAATTCGCAACTCGTTCATAGCCATGGTTGCCCCAAGGACTCCCTCGGGATCCCCTTTGCCAAAACTGTGCGCCGCCAACTGTGCGGCTGCATGCTCTTCGACAATTCCCAGGCGATCTGCTAAGTGACGGGCGAGGAGCGTCATGGCAATGTGACGACAAAAGCCTGTTCGTAGCACCAGGTAACGAGCCAGATCATGGTCATCTTCGGCCATGGCAAGCGCGCTTAGTAGTAGCAGGCTGTCATTGGCCTCTCGGCTGATTCTTCCTTCAAGTCCTCGTTTTGTGTGGCGCCGAGTGAGCTCACGGGCCGGGTCCAGTTGACCTTGGGCAAGGTGCGCGAACACTCGGATATCATCACCAAAGGTCTCGTTCGCTGCCAACGTGGCGAATCTATCTACAGTGATGGTTGCTTCGTGGGGCTCCCCAAATATCACCGAGCAAGCCGCAGCCATAGCGCTCAAACGCATCGACAGAAAAGAGACGTAGTGATTCTTCTCCTCAAACGATTTGAGCTCGTTGGCATAAGACCTGACCTGTGGGAGATCGTGTGCGTACCCGGCAAGGTTCGATTTCACGAGAGCGAGCCAAAGACGTGCCAACTCCGAATTCAAATCGTGTGCATCGGACCCGATTTCGAGCAACGCGTTTTCGGCAGATTCCATATGACTGTTTGAAATACCTCGGTCTACCGGGAACATGGCAAGGCTGAGTAGGCCAAAGCCGGCGACCCGGCAATTTGGATTGTTGGAACCAAGAATTTCCCCGGCAACGTCTCTCGCTTGAGCCCACGAGTCCAACAACGCCAAGCTGAGGAGCACCGCAACGGTCAGATAGTCGGCCAGTTCTGCGTCGAGCAAACGAATGGGGCCTACACATCGGTCGAACAAGTACTTGGCTTCGCGTGCGGCTCCGTGCAATTCATAAGCAGACAGAGCACCTAGCAGTAGTTCACCGGCGAGAAGCCATTGTTGTTGCTCAACCGCCCAATTGAACGCGGCAGTAAGATTGCCTCGATCGTTTTTTAGTCTGGCGCCGAGGCGAACCTCGGGAACCATGATTCGGCCTTGCGCACTAACCAGTTGGTGATAGTGGACGAGATGGGAGTTACGCAGTTGTTCGTAGGTTCCCTCCAATCGAAGGCATCTCTCGGCATAAGCCTTCACCGTTTCGAGCAGAACAAACCGAGCGGCTCCAACGGTTTGTGCCTCAGAACGAAGTTCGTGGGATTCTGCTCGTACAACCAGCGACTTGGCTACTAGAGCCTCAAGAAGCCGTCGAACGTTCTGTGGTTTGTCTGGTTTGTCTGGCCTGTCTGGTTTCTCTGTAGCTCCAGAGATTGCCATAACTGCTTCGAGGTCAAATCCGCCGACGAAGACTCCCAGCGAACGAAAAAGCAGCTGTTGTTGGGCGTCGAGCAGATCGTAACTCCAAGCCAGAGTCGCATCAAGGGTGCGTTGTCGCTGACGTCGTCGACCGCCGTCGAGCAGGCGAAAGCGGTCATCGAGTCCGGCGAGTAGCTCCTGGGGCGTCATTACCGATATGCGAGCGGCAGCCAGTTCGATGGCGAGTGGCAGGCCATCGAGTCTGCTGCACAACGTCACAACCAC
This sequence comes from Acidimicrobiia bacterium, assembly GCA_043718695.1. GTDB lineage: Bacteria > Actinomycetota > Acidimicrobiia > Acidimicrobiales > JANYDT01 > JANMZO01. The sequence continues at coordinate 44,709 of JAYSVF010000100.1, forward strand.
ATCGGTATTTGCTTCGTTAAGTGTGAAGTAAGGATCGGTGGCCGATGCACGGTCAAAGAAAAGCTGAACCGCGGGCGATGCAGCAGAGTCTGCGGCAAGTGTCCCCAACGTCAAGGTTCGTTCGCCGTCAATGTCGAGTGTTTCTCGACTTGTGGCGAGCAAGACCGATTCGCTGCGTGTACGTAAGAATCGCTCGGCGAACTCGGCGCAGGCATCAATGAGGTGCTCGCAGTTGTCAATGATTATGAGTAGTTTCTTGTCCTGCAGGTACGTAAACAGCGCATCCGCAACGTTGCGCCCAGCGAGGCGCAACCCCATTGCCGCGCTCACGGCACCCGATATTCCCTCGCCGTTGGTGATGCTCGTGAGGTCAACAAACCAAACTCCCCCAGGCCGGTGCGCGAGTTCTTCTTCCCCGATGGCAATGGCGAGACGAGTCTTTCCCGAGCCGCCAACCCCAGCGATGGTTACCAACCGACTTGCCCGAAGCGATTGACGAGCCATGGCAATATCGTGCTCACGTCCGAGAAGTCTTGTAGGGCGCGCCGGAAGGTTGGTGGCCAACACATCGGTAACACGAAGCGGCGGAAATGGTGTGTCACCAATTTGAAACAACCGCAGTGGTTCTGGCACTCCTCGGAGATGGTGCAACCCAAGGTCAATAACTTCGACCCCAACGGCTGCTCTTACGAGTTCACTGAGGATTATCTGCCCGCCGTGGCCAGCAGCTTCCACTCGGGACGCGGTGTTGACGGGGGACCCAAAATAGTCACCATCTCGCTCTTCCGCTTCGCCGATATGCAAACCAATACGTACGCGTAGTTGTGGTCCTGGCCAGACGGTATCGCTAAGTCGGGCTTGAATATCGATGGCTGCAGCCACACCCGATGAGGCCCTTGAGAAAGCGGCAGCAAAGGAGTCTCCTGCGGTGGAAAACGTATAGCCATCATGTTGGGCAATGACTTCGCGCATGATCGAGTCATGGACGCGTAGCGATCTTGACATGGCATCAGGATCAGCAGCCCACCAATTGGTTGAGGATTCCACGTCGGTGAACAGAAACGTGACAGTTCCGGTTGGTTGGCTAACGTTAAGAAGGGCATCTGAATGAATCATGCGCGCTTATAAACCCCCAATCCATCGCAGGGCCGAAAGGCTGGGAAGGAACCCGTAAATCCCGGCGCGAGTGGTGATGAATGGCCCGAACCCGCTGACCGTTGTCGTCGAACCGTCGGCGCAAGGTATGTCGAGCCGGGCGTGCGAAGGATCGGGGCCGAGCAACACGTCGTTGGTGCCCGAGATCGCTGGTTCCGTGAGCCCCGTGTTGATCCATTCATCCATGATGGTTTCGAACTGCAAGAGCAAGCTGGCGCCAATGAAATGGCCAACAAGCCCGCGTGGAACATGGTCGATAGGGTCGCCAGCTTTCCACTGCGGTCCATAGGGAATGGCCCGGCGCATGATCCGCCGAGCCAAGCTGTCGCCTACAGGTTTCATGGGCTGGTCACGCGGATTCGCTCGTCGCATGTGCGCCCCAATTGGGCAACGAAGACCGGTTGCGTCCTCGAGATAGCCGTAGTTGTTGAGCTGGTCGTAGGTGAGCGCTGGTGTTGGGGAATCGGTGTCGGGTGACAACGCCAGCGGCACACCGTTGCGCCACCGTCCAAGGGCCTTGGCGGCCAGCAACTCTTTTCCTAAGCCCGATTCAGAACCCTTGGTTTCAAGAAATGTTTCGAACCCAACAACGTCTTGCTCAAGAATCCGAAACGACGAAAAACTTCCGTTCTTTCCAAGTACATCGGGTTGGGGAATGTCGAGTTCGGTTTGGTAGAGCCGCTTGTACCCGAGGACGAAATCGCCAGCGGCTGCTCGGGGCTGATGGTCGGGCACAAACGGGACGGGATCTCCAGCGATAAACGGTTGGGAGATGTTGTCGAGGTAGCCAAAATGCACCACTTGTGAATCGTTGTCGAAGAGCTGCGCATCAAAGGTTTTCTCGACGCTGAAGGCACCCTCGATGCCAGCCTCAAGCGCGGCAAATGCCACGTCTCGAATTTGGGTGTCGGCTGCGTAGAGCGAGAGCACCACATGAATTTTGGTTGGATCGTTGAAGCCCTCGGCCCAGGTATTTGGCGAGTTCGGGCCAATGTCGCCAACATGGGCGCCCCTCGAAGTTGCCCCGGCTAAGAACTCGACCGGAAACGAGCGCACCGATTCTTTGGGTACACCGAGCGCGGTCAATCCAGTAGCGGTGAGAGCGATGGCCCAACAAGTCGACGGTTGACGATCGCCCCAATCTGCCGACGACGTGATGGTTGGCAGGGGAGAATTCATTGCCGTTCCTGCCGCTGCTGCCGTTGTTGTTGCTGTTGTTGCTGTTGCTGTTGTTGCTGTTGTTGCCGTTGCTGCCGTTGTTGTTGGAGTCGCCGGGCTTTGGGGCCGAGAAGAATCGTTGGTCGAGAGAATCGGTTCTGGTGCCGGTCCGGCCATGGCGAGGATCACCCGGCGGGCCTGCAGCGGATCGACAACACGAAGAACGATATGACGCACAACAGGATGACCAAATCCGCGCAGGATCAATCCCTGAACATCGCACAGTGCGTTTGCGGGAAGAGCGGGAATCTCAGGCGTCGGCCCCGGAGGATCCTTTGGAACCTGGGGTTTGTCGGGGATAGCCAGCGAAGCCCGAATTTGCTGGGTCGTGTAATTGGGGTACCCCGAATAGAACCCAATGGGAAGTTGATCGTGGGCGTGAACCCAGCTCACAAAGGCGTCGGGATGGTGCTGAACTGGCGTGGGCGCTGGATTGACCACAAAGCCCATGATGTTGTCGAAAATGTCGCCGATGCGATCGATGAACATCTGGATGTAATCGCTGAATTCACCGTCATAGGAGGAAGCCATGACCAGGTTCTCGCCAATGATGACGAAGCGGGCGAAGTGAATGGTGCCCCCACTATCAAGGGCAACGGTCAGGCGCTCGGGTTGATTGAACACCTTGTTGGCTAAGAGTTGCACGCCAGCCTGGCTGGGGTCAGCGAGGGGCATGACCAGGTTCATGGCCCGCTGGATTCCGGCGACAGGGTAGTTGACGGTCATGAGGGATGCTCCCACTGCTATTGAGTCACTTACCCAGGACTGTAGACCTTGAGCGGGCATCTTGCACATTGATTTCTCTTTTTATCCCCGCTCGATTTCTTGACCCAACGCTGTTACCGTCCCCTGTATGAGTACATTGTCAAATCCCAATGATGGTGGTATTTCCTCAAATCAACCAATGGCCGCCTCACCGCCCGGCGGGATGCCAGTTGCGGGCGTCAATGAGATTTCTCCAGCAACGGCTGGATTGCTGGTGGACACCCTGAATGCTTCGTTTGGCGGGGCGCATCGAACGGCGCATGCCGTTGGAATCGGGCTTCGAGGCACGTTCATCCCCACTCAGGATGCGCCCGCATTCTGCAAAGCCACCGTGTTTGCCAGTGGAGCGACCAGGGTAACGGCGCGGTTTTCCAATGGTTCGGGCGGGCGCAACGTGGACGATCGTGATCCTGATGTGCGTGGACTGTCGGTCAAGTTTCACCTGGGTGACGATTACAACACCACCGGGGAAGGAGGCGATCTCGACATGATTGGCGTGTCCATGAGCTCGTTCTTTGTCAAGACGCCAGAAGAGTTTCTTGAGTTCCTTCGCCTCACCGTTCCGCACCCCGATACTGGTCGGCCCGATCCGCTTGCCTTTAAGGAATGGTTTGCTACGCATCCAAATGCCTGGGCGACTTACGACACGGTCCACAAACTTGGTCCCGACCTCTCATTTGCTGCCCTGCAATACAACAGCCTGCACGCGTTCCGCTACACCAACGCTGAAGGAACGATGTCAGTTGCCCGCTTTGGTTGGGTTCCTGAACAACCTGGCGATCGATTCCCCCTTGGAACCGATACGACCAGTTGGCCAACCGATTACCTCCGACGGGAAATTGTCGCCCGAGTTCGGGATGGAAATGGTCCCTGTTTCACCCTCGTCGCGCAGCTTCAGGGCCTGACCGATCCCGACGATGACTCCAGCGTTGTGTGGACCTCTACGGAGTTCCGAACACTTGGTCGATTGAGCTTGGGTGCTTTAGTGGCCGATCAGTACTGGGATTGCGAAGCTTTGCGGTTCAACCCCGGCCGACTGATTGACGGCATCGACATGTCCCCTGATCCCGTTCTCCATGCCCGTCACAACACCTACGACACATCAGCCACCCGCCGAACCGCCGCCTACCCGCCGCCTGTTTAGCCCGCCAAACCTTCGCGTTGTATTTCTTGTGGTCGCCGGTTCTCGTCAACTCTGAACTGCGTGCCGACGAACACTCCACGGTGAATCTTTTGTTTTGACGCGTGCTCTATGCGGGGCGAAAGACGGGGATGGATTCACTTTCCCGTGGACGTTCGAAGGCGACGACAACTGGTAGCGAGCCGGTGATTGTGGCTGGATCAATATCGATAAGTACGCCTATCATCCAAGGACCTTCGGTGAGTTCAACCGTGGCGATGATGCGCGGGGTTGGAACGACACCGTCGGCGCCAGCTCGGGAGTGCACGACCACCCAAGATTCGAGGTGACCGGTTCCGGCCGCATCGATCCATTCGAAGTTCTCCGAAAGACACTCTGTGCACATAGGAACTTCTGGGCCACGGATATGTTGACAATCCGTGCAGGCGCGGAGGAGTAACCGACCTTCTGCGGTGGCGTCGAAGAAGTGTGCTGATGCCTCATCGCGGGTGACGGGTGGGAGGGTGCTGTGGTTCATCATGGGGTTCTCGGTTTCGCTGGCTTAGGCCGCGTGGGGGCTGAGAATCAGCGTGGAGTGGTAATCGAGGATGCCGCCGTTGCCACTAGCCAACACCACATCGTGTTTCGCGACCTGTCGCTCGCCTGCTGTACCGCGCGCCTGGATGATGGCTTCGGAGATTGGCGTCATGCCCCACATGTAATACGCAGAGAGTTCACCGCCTCCGGTGTTCGTTGGCAATGATCCGCCGGGACCGAGTGCGCCTGATTCCGCAAAGGCACCACCTTCACCTTTGGCGCAGAACCCGTAATCCTCCAATGACACGATGACGGTGTAGGTGTAGCAATCATAGATTTGGCAGACATCAACATCCGATGGTGCGAGACCCGCCATGGCAAAGGCCCGTGCACCCGATTCAATAGCACCGGAAATCTCACCGAATCGGCAGCCGCGTTGTTGCACCAACCCGGGATGCGCCTGTCCCCAGCCCAGTGCGTACACCGGTGGCTGTCGAAGCGAACGAGCCCGATCTGCCGACGTGACGATCACGGCTATTCCGCCATTCGAAACCAAGCAGCAATCAAGTAGGCGTAGAGGATCGGCGATATAGCGGGAGTTCTGATGATCCTCAAGAGTGATGGGATCACGGAACTGAGCCATGGGGTTCATCGTCGCCCACTGCCGTTGCTGTACCGCCACGGCGCCAAACTGCTCGGATGTGGTTCCGTAGGTGAGCATATGACGTCTCGCGGCCATGGCATAGCGAGGATTCGCGCCACCATACCCAGCCGACATTTGCATGGCGGCAAACCCTTTGTAGTTTGGCCGACGTGCGCCATACGCAGCACCCGCGCCTATGCCTTCCTTGAGCGGTGCATCAGCGAACACGCACACAACCGTTTCGGCCATACCTGCGTCGATGGCCATGCCCGCATACTGAATCATCGCGCCAGCCGACGAGCCGAATGATTGGTACTCGGCGAGGAGTTTGGTATTGCGAAGTCCAAGGCGCTTCTGCAGCTGTACATTGAGATCGCCCGGCGAGTTGATCAACAGCCCGTCAATGTCAGCAACGTTTATTCCAGCATCCGCCGCGGCTAACTGCACGGCTTCTTGGGCAAACCCCGCTGCGGTCTTCCCGTAAATCCTGCCCATTGGCGTAATGCCCAATCCGGCGATGGCAAAGTTGTTCGTTCGTTTCGGCATGAGGTTCTGTGGATCTCGAATTCTTCGATTGTTGTGCGGTGCGTTGTGTAGTGGGTGCGAAAGTAGGTGTCTCGTAGGTGGGCTTAACGACGATCCGCGACGACAGCTTTGCGGACTTCGCTGAACGGGAGATCGCGATCCAATTCAGGTTCTTTGGGAAGCCCAAGTACTCGCTCACCGATGATGTTGCGTTGAATCTGATCCGTGCCTCCGCCGATTGAGGTGAAGTACGCATTCAGGGCCAGGAAGTTGGCATCGGAGGCGTCGGGGAACAGGTCGCCTACCAACATTGCCTGCGCGCCTACGATCTGCGTTTGTACTTTGGCGCCTTCATGAAGGATCTGGCTCATGGCGAGTTTGCCAAGCGAGAGAATCGGCGACGAAGTACCCTGCTGCAATTGCGCCTTAGCTCGTTGACCATTCCACTTGTTCACCATCCGTAGTGAGTGCACCTTGGCGATAGCTTGGCGGATCGTGTGATCTTGCCCCACGCCGTGCGCCTTGGCCATGGCCCAAAGGTCAACATCCGTCGCACCTTTTGCCACGGCGGCCTCGCCTGCTTCCGTCGACTTATCCTTTTCACCGACTCCTGGTTGGCTCGGCCCGCGAGCATTGTCACCCATTAGCGAACGCTCGTAGGCCAACGCGGTTTGCATCACTCGCCATCCATCACCAGGCCCCGCCAACAAGTTGGCATTCGGCACTCGAGCTTCGGTGATGAACACCTCGTTGAAATGTGCCTCGCCAGTGATCTGCTTAATGGGCCGCACCTCAACTCCGGCTTGGCGCATCGGGAACCAAAAGAACGACAGCCCTTTGTGCTTGCTCGCCTCCCAATTCGTGCGGGCAATCAACATGCCGTATTCGGCGGTCTTTCCACCCGACGTCCACACCTTTTGGCCGTTAATAATCCAATCGTCACCATCACGGTCGGCTCGGGTCTGCACGCCGGCGAGGTCTGATCCGGCGCCGGGCTCGGAGTACAGCAGACACATGTTCAGATCACCCATCAACAACGGACGCAGCATCTTTGCCTGCAACTCCGCCGAACCGTAAGCAAGCATAGTATTTGCCCAGAGGTTGTGACGATCATGCCCGGTTCCTGGTGCCCCCCGTTTCGCGAACTCAGCATGGATGACCTTGGCCTGGTCTGAAGTAGCGCTGCGTCCATACGTTGGTTCGGTCCACGTCGGCGCGGCCCAACCGGCATCGATAACCAAGCTCTGCCATTGGGCTTTCGGGAGGCTGGGATTCCAATTCGCATCGAGCCAAGCCCCAACCTCACGGCCCAAATCGTCGAGCGAAACGTCAGTAAGTGGAGCAGCCATACCTACGATCCTCCCAAGCCAGCCCGCTCTAGTGCAAACCCGCACCGAGCACGCACAATCGGTGCCCTTGTGCGCAGTGGAGGGTTTAAGCCTTACCTCGGCCCCGACCAGTCAACACGTTGCGACGGTTTGTAACGCCCACGAGCACAAACCGTCACAACGCTGGTGCGCTCAGGGAGCCACGCAGGCCCTGGTTCGAGCAAATCCCCAACCCAATTGCGGCTGGGGGCGATGATGTCCCGGGCAAACCACTGAACCGTTTCGACCGCTGCGCCAGTGTCGTCACCACAGGAAAGACTGATGGTCCAATCGACGCCCAGTGCTTCAAGTGCCGCGATTTCCTCCAGGTACTGATCAGCAGGCCTTCCTTTGCGGACGTCGATCATCGGCCACAAGCCCATCACCACGATTTCTACACCGCTGGCTTTCCGGCCGGCAGATTCGGCGGCCATTCGCACCTCATCGATGCCTCGGGCCAGCACGTCGAGATCCTCAATCGGTTTCGTACGAATGGTTTTCGTGATCTGTTCGCGCTCACCCGTAATCATGCCCAGCCAACCATCTCCGTAAGCGCCGGCCCGAGCGGTCCCGAACGGCGCATTGCCATGAATCCACAACGGTGGGTGCGGACGTTGCACTACCGGTGGCAGCATCCGAGTCGGCTTGGCGATTACACCGTTGGTTTCGATGCTCACTTCACCATTGGTCCACGCTTCGCGCATGATGCCCACATTGCGATCAAACAACTCGCGACGTTTCGTGGGATCAACATCAAGGGCTTTGAATTCGCCGAACATATAGCCCGTGCCCATAGCAACCGTAACGCGACCGCCACTCAGTTGATCCAACGTCGACACCTGCTGCGCCGCCATGATCGGATTGCGATACGAGGGCACCAACACAAACGTCATCAACCGCACGCGTTCCGTCACTGCCGCCACAAAACCAAGCGACGTGAACGGATCAGCAACCCCTTCACCGTCGCGCTCTACCCACAACGCGGAGGGAGCTGGATGATCAGTAAAGGCAATCGCATCAAAGCCCCCGTCCTCAGCAGATTTCGCAAACGACTTGACCACGCTGGGCGCAAGAATCCCCGGCGTCCATTTCGGATCGCCCAGGGCGTATTGGATACCGAACTTCATCGGAGTGGCTCGGTGGGGTTCACGGGGTGTCCCTGTGGGAGTAAGTCCAACAATTTCCCGTTCCAGTAATCGCGGTTCACCGCCATCTTGCCGTCACGACGTTTGCCTACCGACACGCCCCGAATTCCATGGGGCTGCATGACCCATTCGAAGTGATAGTCGTCGCCAAATTCTGCGCCACCGATGAATTCAAACGTGGCCCCAGGCACGAGCTGAAATGATTTGTTGACGA